>CAYRFB010000009.1:0-16661 GCA_964423485.1 uncultured Bacteroides sp. | reverse complement strand
CTGACTATCGGTGACGACGGCATCGTCGCCGGCCTTCTTCACAAACCTTCCGGCCGCCAATGTCTGGCCGAGGGGGTGGCAGTGCCTGTCTGTGAGATCACCCAATACCGTCCTTACGACAACGAGAACTTCCTGATGTATCCCGCCAAGCCGCGGAGCTTTCCGGCTAATAAGGCGTCGATGCGCGGCGACACTTTGATCGTTGAGTTTGCCGACACTTATGACATAGCGAAGATTAAGGTCGACGTGACGCCCTCGTATATCTCATTCAATCTTGTCGATCGCGATTATCGCATCGAGGATTACGGCGTCAAGCGCAAGACCGAGCTCGACGAGTTTGCGCTCGTAAGGCTCCCGGTCGTCGATATGCCGCGCTTCGGCGAGTGGCTCAACGTTGTCTGGGATGATTCGGTAGCCGTGGCTCTCATCGCCACTGACCCGACGACCTTCATCGACTCTGACAGGCTCAGCGACGGCAAGCTGCTGACCGCTGCGACTCACACGGCCGTGAAGCTTTTCGACTCGGGTGCCGCTCTTATGGTCTGCAGTCCCGACAGTCTGCTCGACCGCATCGCCGCTGTAGAAGAGGATTTTGATATGCCTCGCGGGGTGGCTTCGCGCCGTGGCCCCGACTATCTCAAGTCCTACTACGAGCTGCGCGGCGTCACTCTTGACAATATTGATCATAATATCGAGCTGGCCAAGAAGGCCGGGCTCACCACTATGGTCGTCTACTACCCTGATTTTGCGAAGGCTTGCGGCCACTTTCACTGGCGCGAAGAGTATCCCAATGGCATAGCTGATCTTAAGGAAATATGTCGACGCATCACTGATGCCGGCCTCATACCGGGCATTCATATCCACTATTCAAAGATCGCTGTGACTGACCCATACATCTGCGACGGCAAGCCTGACCGGCGCACAAATGTCGTGAGCCGCTACAACCTTGCCCGACCCGTTGGTGAGACCGACGATACGCTCTGGGTGGTGCAGCGACCCGAAAATGTCCGTTGGGAGGATGGTCGGCGCTTGCTCCACATCGACGACGAGCTTATAATGTTTACCGACGTGAAAAAGACCGCCCCCTATGCCTTTGTCGGTTGCAAGAGAGCTAACTACGGGTCAAAAGCCGCATCTCATGAGGCTATGGCCGACGTCCGTCATCTCGATGTCGATGACTGGCCACTCTTTATCCGCATCGATCAAGACGCCGATATCCAGCGCGAGATTGCCGAGCGATTGGGCGAGATATACTCGCAATGCGGTTTCCGCTTTGTTTACTTTGACGGTGCCGAGGATGTGCCGATGCCTTATTGGTATAACGTCTCACGCTCGCAGCTCGAAGTCTATAACGCCCTTGAGCCAGCGCCGCTATTTGCCGAAGGCGCACTTAAGTCTCACTACGGATGGCACATATTATCACGCGGCAATGCCTTCGACATCTTCGCCCCCGAGAAGGTGCGTCAGGCTATGCGGCGCTATACTCTCCGATGCGCCGAGCAAGTGGCCTGCGACTTCACGTCAGTCAACTTCGGCTGGGTCAACTACGTCGCCCCGTCAGAAAAGACTATCGGTATGCAGCCTGATATCCTTGACTTTATCTGCTCCAAAGCTCTTGCGTGGGATTGCCCGATATCGCTCGTGGCCAATGTGCCGGAGATCGAGGCTCATGAGCGCACCGATGACAATTTCCTCACCATTGCCCTGTGGGAGGATCTGAAACTCTCAAAGACCATATCGGCTGAGCAGAAGGCCCTGATGCGCGATCCCGAGCGCGAGTTCACGGTCATTCCCCGACGCGACGGCGAACCAATCATAAGGGAAGTCATTCAGCTGACACCCGACTCCGTCAATCTCGCCGATCCCATCCGTGCATTTGCCTTTGAAATAGACCCCGCTACGACCGGTATCATCTATTGGCACTGCAACGGCGAGTCGACAATCGCCCTTCCAGCGACCGACACCCCCCTGAGGCTCGAAACCTTCGACGGCATGCCCCTCCCGATTGATCATGGCCCCGACGGCCGCCTACTCATCCCAGCCTCAACCCGACGCATCCTCACCATCCCCCTTCCCCTCCAACAAGCCACCGCACTCTTCAAATCGGCGATAGATATTAGTAAATGAATAATGTTTTAGTTGTCATAGGGAATAAGCTCGTTTGGAGGACAGGGATAATCATTTGTCTCTCTTTAATAATGCCTTTAGTTGTGTCATGTTCGCGTGGGTCGGATTTAAGGTCGCATCTCGAAGCAGCACATAGCCTGTTGTATAATAAGGATAATGACGCTGCTCAGTCAGAGTTGTTGAAAGCAGAGTCTATGATTACAGAGAGTACGCCTGTTTCAGACAAAGAATACTTTGAAAGACTGAAAGGAATAAATTACCTCGAATTGAGAGTTATGGACAAGGCAAAGCTCTCTTTACAAAAAGCCTTGGAATATTCCAAACAGATGAAAGACACGTCTCTAATCATACAAAACTCATTTAACCTTGGCTTATGTAATAATACTATTGATGAAGGCATAGGGATATATGAGTATGTCGTGGAGCTGGCCCAAGTCAGCGAGCAGGCTTTGTTGCCGGATGCTCTTGAAAAATTGGCTCAAGGATATATCTTCAACAAAGATTTTGAGAAGGCCCAACACTCGCTTGACAGTGCATACAAACTGGCAGAAAGTAATAAAGTCGTATTTCAGCAGATTGCGTTCACCCAATGTGAATTGTGGTTGGCCGAGGGCAAACTTGAAACGGCATTATCGGGATTCAGGTCTATTCCGGCTGATTCGTGCTCAATGGTCGGCAAGCTGGTCAGGTCAGAGCATATCTACGATATTCTCTGTCAACTTGGTGATTTCAGGAGTGCTTTGGCTTACAAAGATTCAATACAGCAATTTACTGACTCAATAAAAAATATCAACGGAGCCGACCGGGTCAGACGGCTTGAAGAAGACTATCAGCGAAATATGGAGAGTGAGCGAACAAGATTCAACATCCTTCTCTACTCTTCAGTGAGTGCAATTGTCATCTTTGCTATCGTGATGCTTTTCATATTGAAAAATCTGAGATTGAAACGCAAGCAGCTTGCCCTGACAAACCGCATCGCAGAACTCAATGTGAAGCTATCCCAACTGCAATCGAAAGAAGACGATGAAGGGTCTTCGGTTGACGATAATGCTACAACCGACGTGTATCATCTCATTATGGAGAAATTCAGGTTGTCTATGGAGATGTTCAAAACACAGACGCAATTTGATCTTCTTAAAAAGTTGAATCTGATCCGGGATCTTGATGCGGCAAACAAACAAGAGGTCAAAGATGTCTTATCTGAAATTATAGGCCGGTTTTCTGATGCATGCGCCAGTCTGCGCCAGACTGTGCCCGCTATGACCAACGATGACTGTCTGCTGTGCTCAATGTCTTACTGTGGTTGCTCCAAAGAAATCATTTCGGCAATGATGGGCTCTTCAGAAGAAGCCATACGCCGCCGCAAAAGCCGCGTAAAGCAGAAATTAACAGAGCCTCTTTTCGCATTTTTCTTCAAATAAAGGCAAATTTCGGGACAAAAACGTGACAATTCGAGCCTGTCACGGTGTTGTCCCGCTTGATATTCGGGCATTTATCCTTTGAGCAATAATTTTGCAGCGTCAAAATTTCAGTAACTCAAAAAAAAACCGAATATGAAAAATTTGAAATTCATCCTGACTGTGATTTTGCTCTCGGCATCATATATCACGAGGGCGCAAGCTGTGGTAAGTTATCCTGATTCGGTCTCCGCAAATGACTCCGTAAAGTATGAGAGGGCGTTGATGGAGATTGAGGTGAAGGCAAGCCGTAAATATGTAAAGACGACAGGACGCGGCATCAAGGTGTCGATGATCGACAACCCTGTGGCAAAACTTGGCTCGGCTTGGGAAGCTCTCAGACAGCTTCCGATGCTTGATGCATCAAAAGGAGACATTGAAGTGCTTGGATATGGGGCTCCGCAAATCTATATTAATAATAAACTTGTCAGAAATGCCTCCGAGCTGTCCATGCTTTCGGCCGAGAATATCAAGGATGTGGAGATAATCACAAATCCATCATCGAAATATGGCACTGATGTGTCATCGGTGATATTGATTCGAACCAAGAAGCATAACGAAGGATTTCACGCAATTGCCGCAGGTAATGGCATTGCGTCGGAAGCCTTCTCTGCTTCAGGAGATGTAAGCGTTAACTATCATACAGAAAACGGTTTAACTTTCTTTGCGGATTTTTCTTATGGCTCATCTGCATTTAAGCAAAAACGTTATTACGGCGAGGAATTCTATGTCCCCGGAGTGAATAATGAGTTATTCCAAACGCAAACACATTCAAATGCCAGAAGCAGAACCCAGTCACTGGTTGCTGATGGCGGAGTAAATTATGATTTTTCCAAGCATTCAGTCGGAGTAAAATACTCTTTCTACCGCACCCCGAAAAGCCATTACAGAGACGTCGCCGATACAGAGACAGATGCCCGATACGATTTATCGGCAATAACTTCTTGCACAGACCTTAACTCGCGAAGTTCAATGCACTATGTGAACGCGTTTGGGGATTTTACGTTGCCTCTCGCTATTGGCCTGAGAATTGACGCGGACTATGTCGGTTCATCTAAAAGGTCAGTTTCCGAGGTAAATGAGAACGAATCTTTTGATTGGGTCCGTAACCGCAACCGCACCATCAGCAACCTGTGGGCAGCTAAACTGGTGCTGACAAGAAAAATCCACAACGCAGAAATTGAAGTCGGTGCAGATATTTCCCGTACATCTAACAAACAGGACTTCACAAGCGCAGCCTCTGACAATTCATCTTTTCTTAAACCTGGAGCAGACGATGTGAAGCAAAATCTCTATGCTGTGTTCGGCGGCTTTGACTGGACTCCTGATCAAAAATGGAATGTCTATGGCGGCATGCGTTGGGAGTCAACTGACAGCAAATATTGTCACGACAATGTCCTCAACCACGAGTTGTCGCGTTCATACGTCAATGCTCTTCCGAACTTTGGGATTTCATTCAATTCTGCCATACACGCCACTTTGTTCTATCGCGCGTCAGTTTCCCGCCCCGGCTATCAATCACTTGACAATAATTATATCTTCGTCACGCCGACTCTCTGGGAAACCGGCAATCCAGAGTTGAGGACAGCATTGGTCCATCGGATAGGTCTCAATCTGTCTTATAGGAGATTTATCTTGCAAACTTCGTTCAATATAAATGAGCGTAACTCGAGCGCGGTGTATTATTATGATGTGGATAAAAACATTAACGTCACGAAGCCTATCAATCTGCCACGATATAATTCTTTTCAGATAGTAGCAGTTCAGCAACTGGATTTTGGCTTCTGGCATCCCACATTGCAAGGTGTCTTTTATATTCAAGACTTGAGATATGGCGCGCCACAGCGAAAATATAACAAACCGTTATATACTCTATCGTTGAACAATCGTTTTGATATGCCGGGAGGCATTTATGCTTACTTGAATTTCTATCGCTTAGGTACAGGTAATCAGGATGTGGTATATTCTCACGGCACTTGGCAAACCTCTCTGACGTTTAACAAATCGTGGAATAATTGGACCTTCACTCTGTCTGCAAATGACTTGTTTGGCACTTGGAGACAACCGTTTGACACAACAACAAATACCGTAGTCTACTCATCAAACAGAAAAGGCGGCTCCCGGTCGGCATCTTTAAGTGTCAGATACACCCTTAACGCAGCCAAAGGCAAGTATAAAGGGAAAACTGCAAGACAAGATGAAATTGATAGGCTATAATATTTGATACGGACTGTCAAGCGGTGTATTTTATGGAAAAAAATCGAGGAAATTTGGCAGTGTCATCATTGTGCAGTATTTTTGCACTAACTAAAAATTACTTATATTATTATATCATGAATTTCTTACGATTAACACTCGCTTCGACGGTGTTAGCCACGGCGATGGCCTTTACGGCTTGCGGTGACAAGACGACACCAGTCATCATCGAACAAAGCGAACGCATCAACACTGAGCTGCAGTCTCTCGTTCAGGAAAATCCTAAGGTGCTTGCTGAAGCATCGGCAAAATTTGCCGAAGACAAAATTGCCATTGATGTGAAATTGGCTGACTCTCTTTTTATGGTGCCCTATATCTCCGAGCCGCTTTTCAACTATTTCACCGCTTATGAGGTTAAGGCTCATATAAATAAAGATCTTGAAATCACTTACAATGCTTTGGCTGAAAAAGATTATCCCATCGTGGTGAGCCTCACTGACGTCTACGGTGACTCTCGCAGCTATGAGATCACTCCGACATTGCTGCGCCGCATGATCAAGTCACCGCTGACTCAGCTCGACTATAATGAGGCGCGCGAAGGTCTCTTTGCAGCGATGGCGGCTTCAGAGGCTCAGTTTATGCCTGCAAGCGGGGCTAAATCGGTGTCGACGTCTTTCAAGGGCGGCTTCTTTTCATATAATGTTGAATTTGAAAAGGCCTCGAGCTATAAAGACCTGACCACAGCCAATCTTAAGTCGCGCGCGCTCAAAGTGCTTGAGCCCCGTTATGCTAATCCGGGGTCTTTCCGCCCGGTGCTCTTCGGTGTGTACAAGTCATTTGGCATCGATGGCTTCCACCTCGTGTATTCAGCCGGCGAAAACTCTAAGACGCTCAAAACCACTGTTACGCTTTCTCACCTTCATAATTAATGGATATGAATCTTATAGACCGTTTCCTTCGTTACGTTAAATTTGACACTCAGAGCGACGAACTCACCAACATGACGCCGTCGACTCCGGGGCAGATGATTTTTGCACAGCATCTCGAGACAGAGCTCCGCGAGTTGGGCCTCACCGAAATCAGCCTCGATGACAATGGTTACCTGATGGCAACCTTGCCTTCAAATATTACAGACAAGAAAGTGCCGACTGTAGGCTTTATCGCTCACCTCGACACATCGCCCGATATGTCGGGCCGCCATGTCAGCCCGCGCATCGTCGAGAAATATGACGGCGGCGACATCGTGCTCAACAAGGAAGACAACATCGTGCTTTCGCCCAAGGAGTTTCCCGAACTGCTCCACTACGTCGGCCAGGATCTGATCGTCACCGATGGCAAGACGCTGCTCGGCGCTGACGATAAGGCCGGAGTTGCCGAGATCGTTTCGGCTGTAGATTATCTGAAGAAGCATCCTGAAATCAAACACGGCAAGATCAGAATCGCCTTTAATCCCGACGAAGAGATCGGTCAGGGCGCTCACAAATTTGACGTGGAGCTCTTTGGGGCCGACTGGGCTTACACTATGGACGGCGGCGAAATCGGCGAGCTCGAATATGAAAACTTCAACGCTGCCGTCGCTAAGGTGACATTCAAAGGCCGCAATGTTCATCCCGGTTATGCCAAGCACAAGATGGTCAACTCCATGCGCATCGCCAATCAGTTTGTGATTATGTTGCCGCGCTGGGAGACACCTGAGCATACCGAAGATTACGAGGGCTTCTATCATCTTGTCGGCATGGAGGGGTCGGTCGAGCAGACTGTGCTCACTTACATCATCCGCGACCACGACCGCGATCGCTTCGAGCGCCGCAAAAAAGAGTTTGAGCATCTCGCCCGCAAGATCAATCACGAATTTCCCGACTGCTGCACTCTCGAGATCAAGGATCAGTATTACAACATGCGCGAGAAGATCGAGCCAGTGATGCACATCATCGAAATCGCCGAAGAGGCTATGCGTCAGGAGGGTGTCACTCCCAAGGTGGTGCCTATCCGCGGCGGCACAGACGGTGCGCAACTGTCGTTCAAAGGTCTGCCTTGCCCCAATATTTTTGCCGGAGGCCTCAATTTCCACGGACGCTATGAATTTGTGCCCATCCAGTCGATGGAAAAGGCCGAAAAGGTGATCGTGCGTATCGCTGAAATCGTCGGCAAATCTTGAAAACCTTGCCTCTAAAGCGCCCGATGCTCGTGGTCATCACCGGCCCGACTGCATCCGGCAAGACCTCATTATCAATTGACGTGGCTTGTCGGCTGGGATGTGAAATCATCTCAGCCGACTCTCGTCAGATATTTGCCGGACTTCCGATAGGCACGGCCGCCCCCACCGACGGCGAGCTTGCGGCGGTCAGACACCACCTTGTCGGCACTCTGCAGCTCGACGATTATTACAGCGCCGCTCAGTTTGAGGCCGATGCATTGCGGCTGCTGCCTGATATCTTTGACCGATCGGGGGGCTATGCAGTGGTCTGCGGAGGCTCGATGATGTATGTCGACGCTCTCATTAATGGCATCGATGATATGCCGACAGTCAGCCCCGAGGTGAGAGACAAAGTCGCCCGTTTGGCCGATGAGCAAGGGGCTGAGGGACTGTTGGCTCTTTTGGAAATCACTGATCCTGAATATTATCAGGAGGTTGACCGTCAGAACACGAAGCGGGTCATCCACGCTCTTGAAATATCGATGCAGGCCGGCAGGCCGTACTCAGCGCTGCGCACCGGTGCAAAGGCCGAGCGGCCGTTTGATGTCAGAAAATTTGCTATTGAAATGCCTCGTGAGCAGCTCTTTGACCGCATAAACAGCCGCGTTGACGCAATGGTCGAGGCCGGGCTGATTGACGAAGCGAGATCAGTCGATCATCTGCGGCATCTTAATTCGCTTAACACTGTGGGCTACAAGGAGATGTTTGCATACTTCGACGGCAAGATGGATCTTGCGACAGCCATAGCGAGGATAAAAAAGAACACGCGGGTCTACGCCAAGAAGCAGCTGACATGGCTCAAGCGCGACGAGTCAGTGATCTGGTTGCCATCGCCCGCGAGCGCTGACGACGTCATTTCTGCGTTATGATCAGCAGGGTGTCGCCGACCTTAAGGCGCGTGTCGCCTTTGGGCACGACGTAATTGCCATTGCGGCGCTTAACCATAATTACCAGCGCCTTAGCCGGAAGCTCGAGAGTGCGGAGCGTTTCGCCCTCGAATAGCATATCGGCGCTCACCTCCATCTCGCTCATCGTGGCAGCGACGTCATCAGGCAGTTCGACTCCTGCGAAAGCAGCTTCCTTAAGTGGCTGACACAGGCCGAGCCAGCGCGCCATGCGAGTCACTGTCGTTCCCTGAATCAAGAGCGAAAGCAAGGTGATGAAAAACACGATGTTAAACATAAAACCGGCGTGCTCGACCGAAGGCGATATCAGAGCGTAAGTGGCGAAAATGATGGGTACTGCGCCGCGCAGACCGACCCAGGCGATGTAGATGCGCGCTTTCAAAGTGAATTTCTTAAACGGCAGAAGGCTGATAAACACCGCGACAGGACGCGCTACGAGGATCATGAAGAGACCTAACGCGATGCCCGGTGCAATAACCGACACGAGCTCAGACGGATTGACCAACAGACCTAAGGTGAGGAACATTATGATCTGAACCAGCCAAGTGAAGCCGCCGAAAAATGTTGTGATCGTTCGCTTCATCGGCAGCTTGGAGTTGCCGACCACTAAGCCTGACACATACACTGACAGATAGCTGTTGCCACCGGCTAACTCGGTGAGCGAGAATGAGAAAAATACACACGCTATCATTAGCGCGGGATACATAAACTCGTTGTCGGATTTCAGACGCTTTACCAGCCAGACTGATGCGTAACCGATGGCCAAGCCGCCGACAGCGCCGATGACGAGCTGCACCACGAGCATTGAGCACGATGACCAAACGATCTCGCCTAACGACACAGCACCAGACCCCCCACACAGGCCGATCAGCATAATTACCAACAGATAAGCGACGGGGTCATTAGAGCCGCTCTCCAACTCGAGAGTCTGCTTGAGGTTTTCTTTGAGGTCGGTTTTTGATGAGCCGAGGATTGAGAAGACCGAGGCCGAGTCGGTCGACGACATGATGGCAGCGATCAGCATCGATTCGATCCAGCCAAAGGCGTAAGCCGGGGCAAAAATATGGAACAGATAATAGATAAACGCGCCCGTCACAGCCGTTGTGATCAGCACTCCGACCGTAGCGAGCACCAATCCCGGACCTAACACAGGCTTTATGTCGCGCAGCTTGGTGTCAGCGCCGCCCGAAAAAAGGATGATGCTCAGCGAGACCATACCGATAAATTGCGTGACCTCGGCCGAGTCAAAGCGTATGCCAAAGCCGTCGACGCCCGCAAGCATGCCGACGGCTAAGAAGAGGACAAGGGTCGGCACTCCATAGCGGCTGCCTGTGCGACCCACAAATACGCTCAGTAGCAGCAAAGCCGCCGAAACGAGCACAATATTATTGGGTGTAAGCTCCATATCGCAAATAATGATTTGTGAGCGACAAAGATACGAAAATCATTCGACCTGCAAAACCATCAGACGCCCAACATTGCGCCGATCACACAAAAGATAAGAATATAGATTGCCATTGTCATATATAATAATGTGTTAAATTGTTGCTCGACTCCGGCTCACAGAAAAGAGCCGCGGGATCTCTTACTTTTATATGCCCTCTTAGGTATCGCCAAATACCTTGCAGTCATATAACGAGTAAAGGCCCGCGGCTTATAAGATTACCGCAGGCACTAACCGTTACCCTTGACTGCTGACTTGAGAAATTTGGCGATTTTAAGAGAGCAAGAATAAAGCTAATGCTTGATATTATTTTGTCTATTGCTGACGATGTTACATAGGCATTTCATTTAGTTGTTAGGGCGCAAATTTACGAAATATTTTGATATTATGCTTTCTGTAAGGTGGTTTATGTTAATAATAAATTAGCGTCGGGGCTGGAGGGGAGGGTCGTTGCAAGCAACGACCGTACAATTTTTTTTAATTTCCCGATTGGGGTGCTTATCTTTGCAATGTGTTATGCGTTAATTATTGAAACTAAAGAATAGAATATATGGTGAATTTTAAAGAAAATAATCCGTCATATCAGGCGGCTTTGGCTCTCAGAGGCAAGGACAAGATAAAACTGCTTTTTGTGTGTTTGGGCAATATCTGCCGATCGCCGGCGGCTGAAGGTGTGATGCGCGCAATAGTTGAGGAGAACGGCGAGGGCGAGCGCTTCGAGATCGACAGCGCCGGTACGGGCAATTACCATATAGGCGACCTGCCAGACAAGCGCATGAGGGTTCACGCTCAGCGGCGCGGCTACAATCTGACTCACCGCTGCCGTCAGGTGACGCCATCTGACTTCGACGACTTTGACCTCGTCATCGCAATGGACGAGTCAAACCGTCGCAACCTGCAGCGCATCGCTCCGACCATCGACGATGAGAAAAAGATCGTCATGATGGCCGACTTTGCCGACCTCGCCACGCGCTATGACCATATACCTGATCCCTACTATGAAGGAGCCGAGGGATTTGAACTTGTGCTTGACCTGCTTGAGTCGGCTTGCCAAAATCTCTATGATGTGCTGAAAAAGTGAGCGGCTACATCGCGTCGAAAACAAATCTGCGGCCCGGGGCGTTATAATATCAAAAGATAAAAATTGATTATTATGAAAACTTTAGTTGAAAAGATAAAGGAAAAAATTCCTACTCTTGTAGTGTTCCAGCATGCCGGCGAGCAGGATGCTGTCGATGTGAAATATCTTATTAAAGAACTTCAGACCAAATATGGTCAGAACGCCAGCATAATCAGCGTAGACGCCTCATACAACGGCCAGTATAAGGAGTGGTACAAACTCCACGAATATCCTACCTACATCCTCTTTAAGGAAGGTCAGGAACTGATGAGAGAAAGCGGCAAAAAGACCCAGGCCCAACTCGAGGACATGGTCAACCGCGCAATCAACTAATAAGCGAATATTAAAATAACTAACAGCTCAGGCTGCGTCAAATAATTTGGCGCAGCCTGAGCTGTTTATATGGCTTTAAGATTAACAGGTGTTAAATGACATTTATTTGCGAGTAAGATTGGAGACGACCAATTCCATATTTTCTGTAAATGAAATAGTGCGGGCGGCAGTTTCTTTGGGGCCATGAGGATACTCGGAGTTGAGACGGATAAGCGTCGCATTAGGGTTACGGTAGGTAATCTGCTCGAATGGATAGCGGATAATTGCAGGAGTATTAAAGCCAACTCCAAGCTCAAGCAATACGACTTTCCCCTTCTCAGCATATCTGGCCATGAAATGTTCGTAGCTTTCAGCTGCTTTATCCCAATTTTCGTCCTGAACGAAGTATTGATTTTTGCGCACATGGACGTCCATATTGCCTCCGCAAACCGGGCAGACAGGAACGTATTGCGGATCGACGGTCAGGTCGTGAGAGTGCTTGATGATTTCGTCGACGGTGTCTTTGTCAGAGTAGACTTTCGGATGACAGCCGACGGCGCATTGCATAAGACCGTAGTCGCCCTGCACCTCAAAAATCTTTTTGCGGTCGAAGCCGGCCTTGCGAAACTGGGCGTCGACGTTGGTGGTGATCACAAAGTAGTTGAGGCCTTTCACCAAGTCAAAAAGATCGTGATAGAGAGAAAGGGCTTCAGGGCGAAAGCGAGCGTAATCGATATGGCGAGCCCAACGCGCCCAGCGCTCTTCTTCAGTGGGAAAATCATAGAAACTCGATGAGTAGAGGTCGGGGAAATGGTATTTGTCGATGTAGTCAGCAAATGCCTTCTTGAACTCCGGGCCTGAGTAATCAAGGCCTGCGGCTGCCGATAGTCCGGCGCCTGCTCCGATCACAACAGCGTCGGCTGACTTAAGTTTTTCACGAGCCTCTTTAATCCTATCGCTAAAGCTCTTCATAAGCTAACAAATCCTTGTAGATGTAATAATCACTGTCTTTAAAAACATTGAACACTATTGCGTCAAGCGACGTTGCGGGATGATCGGCGAGATATTCCCTGACTGTTGCCACGGCTATTTCGGCTGCCTTGTCCTGAGGAAAATGAAATTCGCCGGTCGATATGCAGCAGAAGGCTATCGATTGCAAAGCGTGTTTGTCGGCGAGACGGAGGCAGTTGCGATAGCAGTCGGCAAGCAGTCGGCAGTCGTTGTCGGTCGGATGCTCGCCATAAACGATCGGCCCGACAGTGTGGATGACCCAGCGAGCCGGGAGGTTATAGCCATGGGTTATCTTGGCTTGGCCGGTCGGTTCGTCATGACCCTGTGCGTGCATGATAGATGCACATTCATCCCTTAGCTGCATACCTGCAGCTGAGTGAATTGCGTTGTCGATGCAGCGGTGCATCGGTATGAAGCATCCGAGCATCTGCGAATTGGCAGCGTTGACAATAGCGTCGACCTTCAGTCGCGTGATGTCGCCTTTCCACAGCCTGAGCTTAGGGTAAAGCGGCGACGGAGGGATGGAGTCGAGGGTGACGACGCCTTTTTCGCGTCTCTGCTCAGAGAGCTCGTCGTCCTGGAGCGCCAACAGTTCTTTTGACAGCGGCGAAGGCATGCGGACATTCATCAGCGAGCGCAGCAGACGGCGCTTCTCGTCGATAGAGTCAGGTATGGCTATATGTGCATACTCAGGGCGCTCCCGAAGGAGCGCTCTGAGCAGCGTGTCAAGTTTTTCGTTTTCAGAAGTCATAGTGAACGAGTGTCGGAGGATTGGTGCGCAGGTCGAAATAGTCAGCTGTCTCGGCCGGCAAACGCAGATAGACAAGATCTTTGTATGACTTGTAGAGGTGGGGTAACACCGGATTGGTGTCGAAGATCTCGCGTTGCACCTCGTCAGGCACATCGAAATCAATCGTGCCATTGACGCGGGCAAATTCAGCACCCTTCAGGTCAAGAATTGCCACATTGGGATTTTGTTTCAGCTGAGCATAGACCTCCTTGTGAGGTGAAGTGGCAAAGTAGATAGAATTATTGTCAGCATCGATTTTCATGATCTGGAAGATGCGCGCATGAGGCTTGCCGTCGACGGCCGTTGTAAACGCAACCTCCTTGTTTTTGTGGAATACCTCCAGTAATTTCTCGTCCATAATCTTATGTCTATTAGTCGTATGTCTATTAATAACCGATAGTAAAACGTTCTTTGTGGTGAGCAGGTTCTGCAAGTTCGTCGACCATTGCCTTGGCATAGTCTTCGACCGAGATGAAGCTATTGCCATCCTTGTCGAAAATCATATCGTCTTTGCCGAGACGGTAGACACCGGTGCGCTTGCCGGGACCCTTAGCGCCCATATCGCCGAGATTGCCTGCAGGCGAGAAGAAGATCCAGTCGATGTCATTCTCATTCATAAGGGTGTTGAGATAAAATTCGCCGAGCGACTTTACGCCGGGCACCCAAGCTTCGGGCAGAGTGCCGGTGTCGATAAGGCGGACGCCGGGCTTAACAAAGAGTGTGCCCGCGCCACCGACAATGAGAAGACGCTTGACGCCGGCCTTCTTGGCTGCTTTGAGGATCTTGGGATAGTTGGTGAGGGTTTCCTCATAGATATTGGGGTTAGCCCATCCGGGATTGTAAGCACTAATGACGCTTTCATAGCCGCGAAGGTCATTTTCGAGGCTCTTTTCATCAGCGACGTCAACTTTTTTAACAGTGAGCGCGGGATTTTCAATCTTAAGCTTGTCGGGGTTGTTGACCAAGGCCTCTACCTGATAGCCACGGTCAAGAAGTTCGCGGAGAATTGCGGAGCCTACAAAGCCGCTCGCGCCGATTAATGCTACTTTTTTATTGTCCATAATAGATGATGTTTTTATGTTGATTATTTAGAATTGACTTTATCTTAAATACCCTAAAATTAGCCAAAATGTTTGCCATAAAAGTTAACTGATATTACTTTCAGATAACTTACCTCGATGTTAGTATTGTTGATTGTCAAAATGCTTTTTTTAGAGGGATAGACAATCTATTAATATTATTTAACAAAGCTAAAAACCGTCCATTGCACGACTATCGATAATTTCTTACCTTTGTGCAGTAATGCTGGATATCATCACTATATGAAACGATATTTTCTGTCTGTAATCCTTATAATCTTGGCGAATGTATGCTCGTTGACGGTAAGAGCGGCGGTCGAACCTGACAGCTTGTCATCGCAGGAGTTAGATGAATTTGTGTTCACTCAAAAGCTGGCGGGTGTCCGTAAGCTGAGCGGCGCAGAAAACCGAAGTCTCATCAGTCAGTCAGAACTCTTCAAGGCTGCTTGCTGCAATCTTGGCGAAAGCTTCACGACCTCGCCATCGGTCGACGTCACTTACTCAGACGCGGCCACCGGTGCGCGACAGATCAAGCTGCTCGGTCTGAGCGGATCGTATGTCCAGATGTTGACCGAGTCAATGCCGGCATTCCGAGGAGCAGCGTCGCCCTACAGCTTCAGATATGTGCCCGGCCCCTGGATGAAGAGCATATCGGTGTCAAAAGGCAGCAGCACTGTGAAAAACGGCTATGAGTCAATCACCGGACAGATCAACATTGAGTATCTGAAACCTCAGGACGAGCAAGGCGCCACAGGCAACGTCTATTTCGACTCCGATATGAAACTTGAGCTAAACGCCGAGGCCAATATCCATATCAAGGAAGGCCTGACCACCGAGCTGATGGCTCATTACGAAGACCGCTATGGCGCTCACGACAGCAATGACGACGGCTTTGCCGATATGCCCGATATCCGACAGGTCAACCTCAACAACCGCTGGCAGTGGCGCACGGGGCGATATATCTTTCACGGCGGTCTCGGCCTCATCGACGAGAGCAGCCGAGCCGGTCAAGTCGCCTCCCACCACAGCGATGCCCATCTGAGCGAACCCTTTCTGATAAATCTCGACACTCACCGCTATGAAGGCTATATGAAGCACGCTTATGTGATCGATCCCGACCGCAACGGCAACATAGCTTTTATCGGCACCCTTAATATGCATCAGCTCGATGCCATGTTCGGCCGGAAAGGTTATTGGGTCAATGAGAAGGGAGCCTACGCGCAGCTTATGTATGAGACTGATCTCGGCAGCAATCATAATCTCTCGGCCGGCTTCAGCTTCAATTACGACTATCTCGGTCAGAAACTGAAACTGACCCATCAGGCTGATGAGCTGCCCGCAGGGATCAAGGAGCGTGAGGCCGTCGGCGGCGCATACGCCCAGTACACTTTCACCTTCTCAGACCGCCTCATTGTGATGGCCGGTGTGAGAGGCGACTACAGCAGCCGCTTCAAATGGTTTGTCACTCCTCGCTTCAACATCAAGTTTACGCCTGTCGATCGTTTTAATCTCAGGGCGTCGTTGGGTAAGGGCTACCGCACGGTTCATCCTTGGGCAGAGTACAATAATCTCCTTGCCGCCGGGCGCACGATGGTAGTGGAGGACCTCAAGCAGGAGCAAGCGTGGAACTACGGACTGTCGGCCGACTATACCCAGCCGATAGGAGGCCATAAATTAGTGGTGAACGCCGAATACTTCTACACTGATTTCAAATCGCAGGCGATAGCAGATTATGACAGCAATCCCGGCGTGCTTACCATTGCTCAGCTGGACGGCAAGTCATATTCACACACTTTTCAGGCTGACGTGACTTGGCAGTCAGACTTCGGCCTTTCGCTGACGGGAGCCTACCGCCTTAACGACGTAAAGTCGACCTACGGCGGCAAGCTGATGGAGAAGCCACTTACCAGCCGCTACAAGGCTCTTTTTACGGCGTCATACTCCACTCCGCTCGAGCTCTGGCAGGTCGACGTGACGTTTCAGATGAATGGCGGCGGCCGCTTGCCGGCTCCTTATGCTCTGC
>CAYRFB010000008.1:0-29034 GCA_964423485.1 uncultured Bacteroides sp. | reverse complement strand
CAAGCTGGCGCATCTCAGGGAGCGAGAAACAAATCATTTACTAATGGGAGCGTCTAGCGAGTCGCCTCAAGGGGTCCGGGCTGTTGCTGTGGGCGTTATACTACGTCGCAAAGCGACGTCCTTACGGAATTCGGATAATTTTTCGCAACTTTTTATGGGATGGTGTGAACTAAAGGGGCAGGTGGGCTGTTGTAATAGTACAGAACAGCAGAAAACGAAACAGAATTAGTTTTTTCATAGGATTAGATTTTAAGGTTTTAACAAGACGCGGCAGTCGTGAGACCGCCGCGCTTGTTGTTTGTCTTAAAGGAGGGAATCTTCTTATTTAAGCGAAGCGATGGCTGTTGGTTTTCTGAAGTTTATCCAAGTGAGTTTTTTCCAAATGTATTCGAGAGGTCCTTGGGTATGCTTTGACAACCAATGGCGACTGAAAAATGTCAGCGTCGTAACAATACCAAGACCAATGAGCATTGAAAGCGTTGCTCCAGTCAAACGATAAAGTCCGAGGCCAAAATTATAGAATATAAACACTCCAATAATTGATTGGGAAATATAGTTGGTGAGCGACATTCGACCGAAGGCAATTGGCAATCGTTGGAATCTAAAGCCATGGTCTTTGGCTGCGAACCAGCAAAGGACAAACGTTGACACCAATGCCGACATCATCAAGAAATTGGAAGGCAAGCCCATTGCTATACCCCAATGGCATTGCCAAGTTATATTGGTAAGTGTGGGCGATATGAGATTTTTTAAATAATAAAACGGAATAAACAACAAGATTGATATCACCAGAACTCGCCTCCAAAACTTAATTGATCGATCACTACGGATAAACATTTCAGCGCGCCCAAGCCACATTCCGATAAGAAATAATCCCGGAGTCTGACAGATACGCCCGGCTTCAATTTGCCAGAAATTACTATAGAGCTGGCCGTTGCAGATGTTATCGGCAAGGGTCTGCCAGAGATTGCCGTGCATACCTATCTGCTCGGCTTGAGCTGCAAAAACAGCGAAACGAGAATTGGTGTCAATATAATCAGGATCAATCCAAGCCATAAGCATATGGATCCAGTCAATCGGCTGCAATAATAGGATGAAGGCCACTATCAGCACTGTGGTGTTTTTCCACGATGATGCCGGAATCAAAATTAGGCCACAGAATGAGTAGAAAAGCAATATATCGCCGTTATAGAACAGCGCGTGGAGCTGTGCGAAACAAGCAAGCAGAAACATACGCCAAGCGAAGCGCAAGCGGAAATCGGACCCGCGCCGACGAGCATTACGCATCTGAATAAAAAAGCTAAAGCCGAACAATAGCGAGAAGGTGGCATAAGCTTTCCCGGCAAGGAGAAACCAAGTGACAGTAACGACATCGCCGTCAAGCGATTTCAGCCAATCCGGCTCCCAAGTAATGTCTGTAAAAAGGTTATAGTGTTCGATAGAATGAAGCAATACAATTGCTATCAAGGCGAAACCTCTTAGAGCATCGACTACTTCAAGGCGTGAATTATTTAAAACAACAGACTTAGACATTGAATACAGTTGGGATTCTTTTTCGCAACTTTTTTATGGGGAGGATATTGCTGAATCCTCTTGGTCGAGGGGAGGGTCGGTGCAAGCAACGACCGTACTAAACTGACCGGACTAAAATTTTATTTGACGAGGAGTTTGAGGGTGTGACCGTAGGAGTCGTTGAGGATGTAGACGCCGGGGGCGCAGACGAAGATGCCTGATCCAAAATGGATGATTGAGCCGGCGGAGTTGTAGCATCGGGTCGCACCGGCCTTAGGGGACACCACGATGTAGCCTTTGCCTGCATAGGCAAAATCGGGGTTGTCAGCCTCGCTGGTGACGTCGTCGATGCCAGTAGTCTGCGACATTTTGCCGTCGGATGAAAGGTGCATCACTACGGGGTCGCCGTCGATGTAGGCTCCGTATTCGAATGTTAGGTCGTCAGACTCTGCACGACAGTTGTCGGTCACCGGCTGGCGGAACCAGGAGTAGACGCCGTGCCAGTCGGACTGCTGATCGCCGGTGACGCTGTAGTCACCGATGCATTTATGATAGGATTTGCCCCAGCTGTTGCCGATGAAAATCACGTCGTTGTCGCTGACCCACTCGCGGTTGCCGAGGCCTTCGCGAGCAAGATAGACGGCCTGATAACCGTGCTGGCTATGCTCTACAAAGGTGCAGAAGTCGGGGGCTGAAGCTCTTGTAAACTCGACTTCCCGGCCTTCGGATACGGGTTCGAGCGTTGTCCAGATGCGGGCACTGCCACCGGGCGTGAGCAGCTCAGTCTCATCGACGAAAACCGATTGCATCGGATAATATTTCTCGACATTGAGCGCACGCGGATAGCAATAGTCGTGGTGGCCGGTGACCTCGATGCTGTTGCCCGACACGCGGTAAGAAATCTTCTCGGTGCAGAATTTCACTTCGTCGGCAAAATAAATGTCATTCTCGACGTCGATAGTCAGAACTTTACCGGTGACTGTGGCGCGTTTCTTCGGCAGTTCTTCGCCATCGACCTTGACGACGACGCTCATAGTGCGGGCATTGGGCTTGCCGTCGTTGTGGTTGCCCCCCATCCACCAACCGTCGGCCAAAAAGCCACCGATGTTGTTGCTCGAGCGGGTGTGGTTGACCTCAACGCCGTCGAGGCTGACAGATGAGAAGGTATAGAGATTGTTGTTGCCGGTACGCACGAATGTGATATCGACATCACCCCACTCTGTCGTTTCAGAATAGGTCAGACTCTGGATTTTATAATCAATTGTAGCAGAAACTGCCGACAATGCAACAAGCATTGCCGACAGTAACATAATGGGTTTCTTCATATTCAAATAAGCTTAAAAGCTGAGCGGAGGACTCAACCTAAAATATTCTTAACGCAATCGAGGATATTATGGACTGTGAAGCCAAACTTCTCATCGAGGACCTTGTAGGGAGCAGAAGCGCCAAAGCGAGCCATGCCGTAGACTTCGCCAGTGAAGCCTTTGATCATGCGGATGGTAGAAGGCAGACCGGCGGTGAGGCCAAACTGAGCGACACCAACGGGGAGCACACTGTTGCGATAGCTTTCGGCCTGGATGTTAAAGAGGCCGATCGACGGCATCGACACAACGTTGGCCTTGATGCCCTCGGCAGCCAGCTCGCCTGCCACTTCGCAAAGGAGCGAGACTTCTGAGCCGTTGGCAACGAGGATGATATCAGGGCTGTCGTGCTTGATGACGGTGTAGCCGCCCTTGCGAGCCTGCAAAGCGTCGCGGTAGCGGTCGCCATCGGGCGAAGGCAGGTCAGGGATGTCCTGACGGGTGAGCACAAGTGCGCTGGGCGAATGGGTATTGTCCATAGCCATCTCCCAGCAAACGGTAGTCTCGGCAGAGTCGGCCGGACGCATAGCGAGCAACGAAGGATAGCCGCTGAAGTTTTTGATCTCTTCGAGCAGACGGAGCTGGGCCTCCTGCTCGATGGGCTCATGGGTGGGACCGTCTTCGCCGACGCGGAAAGCGTCGTGAGACCAAATATATTTAACGGGAAGCTCCATAAGTGATGCGAGACGCATGGCGGGCTTCATATAATCAGAGAAGACAAAGAATGTGGCGCAAGCACCGATGACACCGCCGTGGAGCACGGCGCCGTTGATGATCGAAGCCATCGTGAGCTCAGCAACGCCGGCGTGGAGGAAGGCGCCTGAGAAATCGCCGGGGACAAATGCGCCGGTCTTATTGAGGAAGGCCTCGGTCTTGTCGCTGTTGGCGAGGTCAGCCGAAGATACGATCATATTACCGACCTTCTCGCCGAGCACTGAAAGCACGTCGGCCGAGGCTGTGCGGGTCGCAACGTTGGCCTTATGAGCGATGGCAGCGTAGTCGATATGGGGGAGCTTGCCGTCGATATATGACTTAAGGGTCTCAGCCTTTTCGGGATTTGCCTTGGCCCACTCGTCATAGGCCTTGCGGCGCTCAGCTACAATGGCACGGAGCTGCTTGCGGCGCTCCTCGTAGAGAGCCTCAACGTCGTCGAAAACCACCCAAGGATTTTCGGGATCGCCGCCAAGATTTTTGATCGTGCAGTTAACGTCGGCGCCTGACTTGCTGAGGGGCTGACCGTGAGTAGAGCACTGATTTTCGAAAGATGAACCGTCAGCCTTCACTACGCCCTTGCCCATAACGGTGTTGCCGATAATAATCGTCGGACGGGCGGTTTCGCTGTGAGCTTTCTGAAGGGCATCGGCAATCTGGACGGGGTCGTTACCGTCGATTTCGATAACGTTCCAATGCCAAGCGCGATATTTGGCCGCGTAGTCCTCGCGGTCGACAGCGTCAACCTCGGTTGAGAGCTGAATAGTGTTTGCGTCATAGAACATTATGAGGTTCGAAAGGCCGAGATAGCCGGCAATGCGGCCTGCGCCCTGAGAGATTTCCTCCTGGATGCCGCCGTCAGAGATATATGCATAAGTCTTGTGAGCGACAACATCGCCGAAGCGAGCCTGAAGGAAGCGCTCGGCGAGCGCACAACCAACGGCCATCGTGTGGCCTTGACCAAGAGGGCCTGAAGTGTTCTCAACACCGCGCTTGGGGTCGAGCTCGGGGTGGCCGGGAGTTACACTGCCCCACTGACGGAATTGCTGGAGCTCAGCAATCGTGTAGTTGCCCATAAGAGCGAGCACAGAGTAGAGCATCGGAGACATATGGCCGGGATCAAGGAAGAAACGGTCGCGAGCAAACCAAGTTGGGTCATCGGGGTCGCAAACGAGGAATTGCGAGTAAAGCACGTTGACAAAATCAGCGCCTCCCATAGCGCCACCGGGGTGACCGGACTTTGCTTTTTCTACCATCGCTGCAGCCAGTATGCGGATATTGTCAGCAGCGTGATTGAGAACCTTCGAGTTCATAATTGATCTATATGTTAGTAAAATTAAATCACTTAATCAGTCAGATGACACATCTGTATGTAATTTCTCCACGAAATTACTATAAAGTTACGGGGATAGCAAATTAATTTACTGACAATTTGTCATACATTTAGCTAAAAGGCGCATTAATAACAAATTAGCGGAACGACAAAATCTTGTCGCTCCGCTAACCGATATCAGTCTATGATTAGGATTACATAGCGTCGAGCATCTGCTCAGCTTCTTCGTGAACCTGGATGTCAGTGTTGACATTCTTAGATCCGATGAGAGCATAGAAGAGGATGTATGCACCGCAACCGAGCACAACCCAGTAGCTTGCCATGTAGCTGCCTGTAAGGTCGGCAACCCAGCCCTGGAGAGCAACCATAACGGCGCAACCGAATACCATGGTCATGAACGCACCTGAAGCGATAGCGGTGTACTTGCCGAGGCCTTCGACAGCCATATTGAAGATGCCGCCCCACATCACTGAAGTGCAGAGACCGATGAGGATGAAGGCGAAGATGCCAACGGGCACTTCAGCCCAGATCATCGAAACGTTGCTCCAGTCGATGCCGGGGATATTTACTGTCCAAGATGCGGGAGCAAACATACCGAATGCGGTAAGAGCGATAGACGCAGTGGCAACGCATGTGATCATCGCGCGAGACGAAACCTTTGCAGCGATGCTACTGCCGACGAAACGGCCGACAAGCATCATCAACCAGTAAACCGCAACGATCTGACCGACGATGTTGGCGTCCATATCGAGACCGGGTGTTGCAGCGTCGGGAGCGCTGGTGAGATACTGAAGGATATAAGTCGGAGTGCCTACCTCGATGCCCATATAAAGGAAGATAGCGAGGATGCCGAGGTTGAAGTGGCGGAAAGAGAAAGCGCTGTGGGGATCGTGGCCTTTCTCGGTCTTTTCGGTCTTGGGACGAGCGGGCTCCTCGATGTGAGTGAAGAGGATAACAAAGAAAGCGACGATGAAGATGCCGCCCGCTATAAAGAGCGCGGGAGTGGCATCGGTCACGCGAGCCTTAGCTGCATCGCCGATGAGGGCGCCCATAAGAATATATACTGCCACAGCAGCTGCAGAGTTGAACACACCGCCGAGCTGGATGAGCTGGTTGCCCTTGTTGCCGCCACCACCAAGGATGTTGAGCATAGGGTTAACGACAGTGTTAAGCATACACATACAGAAACCGGCGATGAAAGCACCAACGAGGTAAACTGCAAAAGCGCAGCCCTGCATGCTCTCCCAGCCGCTCATCCACTGCACGAAGATGCCGACGATGCCGACAACGAGCGCGAGAAGAGCTGTGGCCTTGTAGCCAAACTTTTTGATTAACATACCTGAGGGGATACCCATCACCAGGTAAGCGATAAAGTTACCGTAGTTACCGATTTGCGCTTCGAGGTTAGAAGCACCGAACTGGTTCTTGACTATGACGGCCATCGGCGAACACAAGTTGGTCACGAAGGCAATCATTGCGAAGAGGGCGATCATAACTATGATAGCACCCCATTGTTTTGAGTTGTTGCTCATGATAATAATTTGGTTTATAGAATAATAGTTAATTGTTCAAGTCTGTTGGTGACACCTGAATAGGATGAGACAATGGTTTTATCGCCTTAAAGTTAGCGACTTTTTTATGTAAAAGCGCAAAAATTAAGATTTTTTTGCCGTTTTTGCCACTAAAAACACCATTTTCGGGAGCTATACGATCAATAGACACGCGGGCCGAATATGGCCGAACCGATGCGCACATGGGTCGAGCCCTCGGCGATGGCTATCTGATAGTCGTCGCTCATGCCCATAGATATAATGTCAAAGTCACTGAGATCAGGGACGACTTCGAGTATCTTGCGGCGAGTGTCAGCGATAAGACGGAAATCAGCGGCTATGCGCTCGGCGTCATCGGTGTTGGTCGCCATGCCCATAAGACCGCAGATCTTGGTGGCTTTAAGCGACCGATAGTCCCCGGAGGCAAACCAGCTGATAAGTTCGTCGGGCGAAAAGCCGAATTTTGTCTCCTCAGCGGCGACGTGGAGCTGCATAAGCACATTGGTAACCACACCGCGCTTGACCGACAGATCGTCGATCATATCAAGCAGTTTCAACGAGTCAACGCTCTCGATGAGCGAAACACTGCCGATCAGATATTTGAGTTTGTTGGTCTGAAGGTGGCCGATAAAATGCCAGCGGGTGTCGGCGGGCATAGCCGGAATCTTATCAACGAGCTCCTGCACGCGGCTCTCGCCAAATATGCGCTGGCCGGCGTCATAAGCTTCGCGCAAAGACTCGACGGGATGAAACTTAGAAACAGCAACCAGCTCGACGCTCGCGGGGAGAGTCGACCTGATGCTGTTTAATCTTTGAGCTATCGTTGACATTATTGAGCTGCGGGAGCTTCGCCGGGGAGTTTCACCTTATATACGTCCATAAGCGGAGTTTCGGTGATCGAAACTATCTCATAGTCGGCCATAGTGCCCTTCATGCCTTCGATAAAATTGTCGAGGGCGCCCTTGAAGTCAGATGCCTGAACGAGGATGAGGGTGGCAGTGCGCTTCTCGACGCCGCTGCGCTCATCGATGGTGATGAAGGCTACCTTGACAAGATACCAGCGGTCGCCGCCTTCGTTCCAGAAAATTTCTGAAATCTTGGTGCGTTTGACAGCCGACACTGAGAAGTCACCCGATATAAACGGCGTCTGCTCCTCGATGATGCGAGCCTCGGCCTCGGTAAACGAGAGAGCGTCGACGAGATAAGGTTCATTCACTTTCTTTACGGCGCCATTCTCCTGAAGTTTGTCATAGCGCACTTTACATTCAAACCAATTTGCCATTATGTAATTCTGAATAAGTTTATGCGAAAAAATTATCGCACAAAAGTACAAATTAATTTTGAATGTAACCGCGCCGCTGACGCTATTTGTCGCCTTTGAGGAGCGAATTGTAGCGGGGCGCGTCGTTGATTAGCTGAAGCGCTTCGCGATACTCAGGCAAGAGCGGATTGAGGAATCGGAACACCGAGCTGTCCTCATACAAGTCTCTCGCCAACAAGCCTTTGATCAGTGCAACAACATAAGGACGGCTGCGCTCCCAGTCATCTTCGTTGAAGCTCACGCCGTCTTTCTCTCCGGCTGCGATCAGCTGGTGCTCGAGCTCAGGTGAGACCTCAAAGCGGGCGCTGAAGGCGTCTTCGTCAGGATATGACTTGATGAGCGATGCGCGGTGAGTGTCGACATAATTGAGGCAGAACTGGTTGAGCACACCTTTGGCCATGAGGTCTCGGTAGTAGGGGCTATAGAACGTCGTGTCGACAGGCACGAAAACGTCAGGCATAATGCCACCGCCGCCGTAGACGGGACGATGATTGTTGAGGGTCTCGTAGCGAAGCGATTCGTCAAGCTTGATACTGTCGGCGCTCCATAGCTCGCCACTCTTATAGCGGTTGAGCAAGTCGAGAGTGTATTCCTCGCCCTGACCTTTCTCATAATGCTTCTGGATTGAGCGTCCTGATGGAGTGTAATAGCGCGATGTGGTAAGTCTGATCATAGAGCCGTCGGGGAATGGGAATGGTCGCTGCACCAAGCCTTTACCAAATGTGCGGCGGCCGACGATAAGGCCCCGGTCATTGTCCTGGATCGCTCCTGAGAGGATCTCGGAGGCAGAGGCCGAATACTGATTGACAAGCACCACGACCTTAGCGTCATTGAGCTCGCCGTCAGAGTCGACATTGAAATAGGCCGGCTGAGCGTGGAGACCCTTAGTGAAAACCACGGGGTCGCCCTTTGACAGGAACTGCGATGCAAGACCGACGGCGGCGCCAAGATAGCCGCCTCCGTTGTCCTGGAGGTCGAGGATGAGATTTTTCATGCCTTTGGCCTTAAGTTTGGCCGCGGCGCGGGCAACCTCATCGGCTGTGTCTTCGGCGAAACGGCTCACGCGGATATAACCGGTTGAGTCGTTGGCCATATATGAGGCATCGACGCTATAGATGGGTATATCGTCGCGGATAACGACAAAGTCGAGAAGCTCGGGCTCGCCGCCACGCTTCACCTTAAGGTTGACCTTAGAACCTTTCTCGCCACGGAGTATGTTGAGGATGGCCGAGTTGGGCAGCTTGCGGCCGGCGATGATGCTGTCATCGGCCTGAATGATGCGGTCGCCGGGACGGATGCCGACTTTCTCTGACGGGCCGCCTGTGACCGTCTGGATGACATAGACCGTGTCAGTGGCGGCGTTAAACTGGATGCCGATGCCGCTGAACTTGCCTTCCAACGGTTGGGTTAGTTCCTTGGTCTCTTTGGGGTCAGAGTAAGACGAGTGAGGGTCGAGGGTCTTGAGCATGGCCGTGATGGCCTCGTCGGCGAGCTTCTGACCGTCGACATCCTCGACGTAGTAACCCTGGATGAGGGCCGCAGCCATGCGGAGTTTCTGATCGGGGGTCAGCTCCATAGACTGCTGAGCCGAAATTGAGGAGATGAACATGGCAGCAAATGCCATCGTGGTTATAAAACGTCGAAACATTTTTCTTTGTAGTGAGTGAAGTGGGTAAGAATTTTAATAATATTGAAACGTCAGGGCAGGAACGCTGTCACGTCCTTACCGTAGGCCTGAAGTTCCCTCACAACCGACGATGACACGGCGGCATGCTCGGGCAGGCTATACATTAAAACGGTTTCGAGGCCGGAAAGTTGACGATTGATGTCGGCCAAGTCGCGTTCGTATTCAAAATCCTTGACCGACCGCACTCCGCGCAGCAAGCAGCTCGCGCCGGCATCGCGGGCGGCATCTGTGGTCAGGCCGGAGTAAGTGACGACCGTGACGCGAGGCTCGTTTTGATAAAGCCTGACGATCGCCTTTGCGCGCCGGGCCGACTCGACTTCAGAAGTCTTAAGGGCGTTGACGCCGATGCCAATCACTATCTCATCAAAAATCTTCAAACCGCGCTCGACGATCGAAGCGTGGCCTACTGTAAATGGGTCAAACGACCCCGCAAAGAAAGCGATATGGTTGTGATGCTTATTGCTTGACGATTTCGCTGTCATCTTCAATAACAAGGTTTTCAATGATGAATGTCTGGCGCTCCATAGTGTTCTTGCCCATATAAAACTCGAGGAGATTGTCGACGCCGTCCTCTTTGCGGAGCGTCACGCGGTCGACACGCATATCCTCGCCGATAAAGTCGCGGAACTCTTCGGGCGAAATTTCGCCGAGACCTTTGAATCGAGTGATTTCGGCGTTGTCGCCGAGGCGCTTTATGGCCGCTACGCGCTCGTCATCGTTGTAGCAATAATATGTCTCGGCGTCGGCCGATTTTTTTGAGCCACGCTTGGCCGTCTTCTTGTTGCGGACGCGAAACAAGGGGGTCTGCAGCACATAGACGTGGCCTTTCTTGATAAGATCCGGGAAGAACTGGAGGAAGAAAGTAATCATCAGCAGGCGTATGTGCATACCGTCGACGTCGGCATCAGTGGCGATAATGACGTTGTTGTAACGGAGGCCGTCGATGCCGTCCTCGATGTTGAGGGCCGCCTGGAGGAGGTTAAACTCATCGTTCTCATAGAGCACTTTCTGGGTCACTCCATAGGTGTTGAGCGGCTTGCCTCGCAGTGAGAAGACGGCCTGAGTCTCGACGTTGCGGATCTTGGTGATCGATCCGGCAGCCGAGTCGCCCTCGGTGATGAAGATGCTCGAAGCGAGTTTCTTATCCTCGTCACCCTTGGCGTCGTTAAGATGGACTCGGCAGTCGAGCAGCTTTTTGTTGTGGAGGTTGACTTTCTTGGCCTTTTCACGCGCAAGCTTGGCAACCCCGGCCATGCCTTTACGGACACGCTCGCTCTCCTGGACTTTTTTGAGGATAATCTCGGCGGTGTCAAGGTCTCGGTGGAGGTAGTTGTCAAGTTCTTTTTTTATGAAATCACCGATATATTTTGCAACTGTCGGTCCGTCGGGGCCCATATCGCGCGAACCGAGCTTGGTCTTTGTCTGAGATTCGAAGACCGGCTCCTCGACCTTGATCGCTACGGCGGCAACCATGCCGTTGCGAATGTCAGAATATTCGAAATTGCGGTTGAAATACTCTTTGAGAGTGCGCGACACAGCTTCTTTGAATGCGCTCAGGTGAGTACCACCCTGAGTGGTATGCTGACCGTTGACAAAAGAGTAATACTCTTCGCCATACTGGTTTACGTGAGTGATCGCCACCTCGATGTCGTCGCCTTTGAGATGGATGGGAGCGTAGAGAGGGTCCTGGGTCATATTCTCGGTAAGGAGATCGAGCAGGCCGCGACGCGAGATCAATTTTTTGCCGTTGAAGACAATGGTGAGGCCGGTATTGAGGAAGGTGTAGTTTTTGACGAGAGGAAGGATGAACTCTTCGTTGAAGTGATAATCGCGGAAGATCGACGGATCGGGGGTGAAGCCGACAAAGGTGCCGTTGGGTTCGTCGGTGTTTTCGATAGGACTCTCCTCGATCAGTTCGCCACAAGCGAAGCGGGCAGACTTCATCTGGCCGTCGCGTACAGAGCGGATCTCGAAAGAGGTCGATAGAGCGTTGACAGCCTTGATGCCGACACCATTGAGGCCGACTGATTTTTTGAAAGCCTTGGAGTCGTATTTACCGCCGGTGTTCATTTTTGAAGCAACATCGATCAGCTTGCCCAGGGGCACGCCTCGGCCATAGTCGCGGACAGTGACCATATTGTCGCTCACGTCAACGACGATCGACTTGCCAAAGCCCATCATATACTCGTCGATGGAGTTGTCGAGCACCTCTTTAAGAAGCACATAGATGCCGTCGTCTGAGTTAGAGCCGTCGCCGAGCTTGCCGATATACATACCGGGGCGGCGGCGTATGTGCTCCTTCCAGTCGAGGGTCTTTATGTCGTCTTCGGTGTACTGAGCGCTCCCTTCGGCGGGGGCACCGTTCTCATCAAATAGTGTGTCGTCTGTTTCTGCCATTGTTATCACTGTATACCCTACAAAGTTAAGAAAAATCCAGCCACGCCACAAATAAATGTTTTCAATATGCAATAAAGCGTAATGGCGGGGCGTTTTGCTTCATATATGAAGCATGACCGATTGATATCGATTGTAGTGCCTGTCTTTAACAGGGAGTCTACGCTACAACGTTGCCTCGACTCGATGGCGGCGCAGCGCGCCATCGAGCAATGCCGCATCATTGTGGTCGACAATAATTCGACCGATAATTCAGTCGAAGTCATACGCAGCTGGAGCCGTCGCAACCCATCGGTGGAGCTAATTCTCACCTCAGAGTCGCGGCGCGGAGCAGCCGTCGCCCGCAATGCCGGGCTCGAACGCGTCACCACGCCTTACGTTATGTTTTTTGACTCCGACGACGAGATGCTCCCAGGCCATATCGCCCGCATAATCAATGCCATCAACAGCCACCCTGAGGTAGACCTGTTTGGGTGGGACGTGCTGTGCGAGTTGCCCGACGGACGCAGCTACAAAGCTCCCTTTATCTGTCGCCGGCCTATGCGTGACCATCTGATCCACTCTTCGCTTTCGACTCAACGCATCGCCATGCGCACCGATTTAGTGCGCACCGTCGGAGGCTGGGACGGTGCGCTGACGGGGTGGGATGATTTTGAGCTCGGTGTGCGCCTCATTGCGGGTAAGCCTTCAATACTCAAGCTTGTCGATATCGACGAGAAGCCACTTGTCAAAACATATTATACCGACAATTCGATTACCGGCTCAACTTTTGCCACCGACCCTCAGAAATGGGAAGCCGCGCTTGACCGCATCGAGCAGACCGTGGCAAAAGCAGCGCCAGGCGAACTCGCCACCGTGGCTTACCGCCGCGCAGCGCTCGCCGGACTTTATGCGCGCGAAAAAGCATACGACCATGCTCGCCGCCTGCTCGCCGCCGCCACGGCTCCGGGCTTCGGCTGCATAAAAAGCCGGATAGTGTATATGACAGCGCGCCATGCAGGCCGCGGTACACGGCTGATGGCGCGCTTGTTGTTGCGATAATCAGTGATAATTCCCTTATTTCTTTGCGTTTTCGGGGCGGAGTTGACGGACAGTCTCAGCTGCGCGCCAGAGTTCGCTTTCACGAAGTTCTTTAAGCTCTTGCTCAAGGCCTTCGCGATAGCCGGGTTTTGAGTTAGAGTCGATCGACTTCTGGGCCTCTACCCCACTCTCTACGCTCTGATAGAGACGCTCTACGACGGGCTTGATGGCATCGTGGAAGGGATCTTTCCAGTCGAGAGCACCGCGCTGAGCAGTGGTCGAGCAGTTGGCATACATCCAGTCCATGCCCTTGGCTGCAAAGAGTGGCATGAGCGACTGTGTGAGCTCTTCGACAGTCTCGTTGAAAGCCTCAGAGGGTGTATGACCGTGCTCACGAAGCACTTCATACTGAGCGGCAAAGAGACCCTGGATTGCACCCATGAGCGCGCCACGCTCACCGGTGAGGTCGCTTATGGCCTCTCGGCGGATAGTGGTTTCGAAGAGATAGCCTGAGCCGATGCCGATGCCGAGAGCGAGTGTGCGTTCGAGCGCACGGCCGGTATAGTCTTGCTCGACGGCGTAGGAGGCATTGATGCCTCGGCCTTCGAGGAAGAGCGAGCGGACGGTTGTGCCTGAGCCCTTGGGGGCGACCATAATGACGTCGACGTCAGCAGGAGGGACTACGCCGGTGCGGTCGCTCCAGGTGATTGCAAAACCGTGGCTGAAATAGAGTGCATTGCCCGGCTTGAGATTAGCCTTGATGGTCGGCCATACGCTGAGGACAGCTGCGTCAGAAAGCAGGCAGAGGATAATGGTGGCGCGACGGCAGGCCTCCTCAATGCTGAACAAAGTTTCGCCGGGCACCCAACCGTCGGCTATTGCTTTATCGAAGGTCTTGCCCTCGCGCTGACCGACGATAACGTTAAAACCGTTATCGCGCAAATTAAGACTCTGGCCGGGGCCTTGCACACCATAGCCGATGACGGCGATGGTCTCATCTTTCAACACTTCGCGAGCTTTTTCAAGAGGAAATTCTTCACGCGTAACGACGGTCTCTTCTACGCCGCCAAAATTAAGTTTTGCCATAATATTGTTGTTTAATGTTATTATCTTTTTTGCCAAATTATGTTTGAGCTGACCATGCGCTGAGAGTCTTTAGCGAGTTCACACATCGAGAGCTGCGCCTCAGTGTCAGTCATCACCCTTACCGAGACGGTCTCGCCGAAATGACACTCGTGGTGAAAGGCTACGTCAAAACGCTTGATCTTGAAGCTGTCATATCGATCGAGGCTCCAGATGTTGAGGATAAGTTCGACATAGCGGACAGTATTGACATGACGGTTAAAGTCGATGTCGCAGTAGCGGAAGGTGTAGTCGCGGCACTCTGCCCCCTCAGGGAGGGCCGGCGTGCGCTTGGCCGGAGTCACGGAGCACACGGGAGGATCAGCCGGGAACATGACGTCGCCTAACACGGCGGGATTGGCGGCCTGACGAGTAGAGATGCAAATAGCGGCCCAGGTAGTGCGGGCCGAAGCATAGACCTTGCCGTCGGGGGAAGTCAAGGTGAAGCAGCGCTCACTGAAGAGGCGATTTGTGCTCTCGATCCAGGTGTTGAGGACGTATGTATCGTTGATGCCCGGCAGGGTGTCGATCTCGATGCTCACGCGGCTAAGCACCCAGGCAAGATCCATCTCGATCAGGCGCGCATAGCCGATGCCGAGACTGTTGGCGTGGTTGGTCGCCACCTCGATTATCCTTGATATGATCAAAGGCAGCGGCATCCAACCTTCGGCGTTACACTCGCCGGCAGTCAGAAAATATGACTGCGTGTATATCGGGGATTGCTGATCACTCATCGCCTTCTAATTTTTGTTTGCGCAAGCGCTGCTCTTCAAGATAGATGTCGACATACTCGATCGGCGACTTGGTGACGGCCACTCGTCCGCTCCTGACAAACTGACGGATGTCAAGGCTGCGGAGACGGTTGAGCAGGGCTTCGGTCTCCCAGGGGTGGCCTGACTTCTCGAAGACAGTGTACTCAGGGGTCATCTCGAGGATGCGCGCGCCATGGTGACGCACGATGTCTTCGACACTCGATGACTCGATAAGTCGGTCGGTGGGCACTTTATAAAGGGCGACCTCCTGATAAAGGATGTCTTCGTCGGTGTAGAGAAACGCACGAATGACGTCGACACGCTTCTCGATCTGTCGCACGACCTTTTCCATGGTCGGACGGTCGGCCCAAGTGGTCAAGGTCAATTTGTGAATGTCGGGGATAGATGACGCACTGGCCGATACATCTTCGATGTTGAGACAGCGGCGCGTAAAGATGACAGAAACCTGATTGAGCAAGCCAACACAGTTTTCTGAGTATACTGTAACGGTGAATAACTGACGTTCAGGATAAGTCATGACTTAATACTGATTAGGGTTATAAGGGCAATCAGCTGAGAGAAGGATATGGTCGACGGCCTGACCGGCGGGCGTCATCGGGAAAACCATATCGGTTTCGTCGATCTGCACATTGAGCAGGTAAGGCCGGTCATCGGCGAGCATGCGGGCGATAGCATCGTCGAGAGCGGCACGATCGGTGACATCCTCACCGGCGATGCCGTAAGCCGAAGCAATCTTTATGAAATCGGGGTTGAGCATCGGCGTCTGTGAAAAGCGCTGCGAGAAGAAAAGATTCTGCCACTGGCGGACGTTACCGAGGAAATTGTTGTTGAGTATGATCATTTTTACGCCAACGCCATACTCCATAATGGTGCCTAACTCCTGTATGGTCATCTGGAAGCCGCCGTCGCCGCAGAAGAGGCAGACCGTGCGCTCAGGAGCCGCGATCTTGGCGCCAATTGAGGCAGGAAGACCGAAACCCATTGTGCCTAAGCCGCCAGATGAGATAAAGCTGCGGGGAGTCTTGAACTTGAAGTAGCGGGCCGACATCATCTGGTTCTGACCGACGTCAGTGACGGCTACGGCGTTGTGGCCTGTAGCCTCGCTGACTTTAGAGATGACCTCGCCCATCGTCAGTTTTGAGCCAGAGGGTCGATTCAGCTCAACGGCGATCACGCGCTCGCGCTCAACTTGATTGTGGCGGTCAAATGAGTCGACCCACTCCGATCGGTCGGCAGAGTCGACCATGTCATAGAGGCGGTCGAGAGCCTGCCGGGCGTCGGCGTTGACAGCGACAGTCGAGCGGACGGTCTTGTCAAACTCCGATGGATCGATGTCAATGTGGATAATTTTTGCCTGTGGGGCGTAAGCGGCTGTGTTGCCGGTGACGCGGTCGTCAAACCTCATGCCTACGCCAATGATGACGTCGGCTTTATTGGTGTTGACGTTGGGACCGATGTTGCCGTGCATGCCGAGCATGCCTTTCATCAGCCGATGGTCAGAGGGCATCGCCGAGAGGCCGAGCAAGGTGCTGCACACCGGGATAGAGGCTTTTTCGGCAAGTCGTATCAGCGACTCGGCGGCGCCTGAGATCAGGACTCCCTGACCGGCGAGAATCATCGGGCGCTCAGCCGAGTTGATGATCTCTGCCGCCTGAGAGATGGCGTCCTCATCAATAGTAGGGTTGGGGTTGTAGCTTCGGATAAAGTTGACCGGCTGATGCGCCCAGTCGATAAGGCCGATCTGGGCATCTTTGGCAATGTCGAGCACCACGGGGCCAGGACGGCCGGTCGAGGCGATATAGAACGCGCGCGCAACTGCCGAAGCGACTTCGTCGGCGCGGCGCACCTGATAAGCCCACTTAGTGATGGGCTGGGTAATGCCGACGACGTCGGTCTCCTGAAAGGCGTCGCTGCCGAGATACTGCTTACCGACCTGGCCGGTGATGACGACCAGAGGCGTAGAGTCAGCCATAGCGTCGCTGAGACCGGTGATGACGTTGGCCGCGCCGGGACCTGAGGTCACTATCACCACCCCGGTCCTGCCGCTGACGCGGGCATAGCCCTGGGCGGCGTGGACGGCACCCTGCTCGTGGCGGACGAGGATATGATTGAGCCGGTCGGTGTAGTCATACAATTTGTCGTAGACGGTCAGTATGGCACCGCCGGGATAGCCGAACACCGTGTCGGTGCCCTCTGCGATGATTGAGCGCACGAGCGCCTCGGCACCGCTTATCTTATTGTTTTCGTACTTCTCCATAAAAATCATTTAAAGTCTTACACCGCCTTTGTCGGCTGACGTGACTGTGGCGGCATACGCTTTGAGCGCCTTTGAAACTTCGCGCTTGCGGCGTCGGGGAGTGAAGGCCGCGTCACCGCGCTGCAGTTCTTCATCGCGGCGGCGGGCCAACTCTTCGTCGCTGACGCGAAGGTTGATCGTGCGTCCGGGGATGTCGATGTCGATGACGTCACCGTCGCGGACGAGGGCGATGTTGCCTCCAGCAGCAGCCTCTGGAGAGATGTGGCCGATGGAGAGGCCTGAAGTGCCTCCCGAAAAACGTCCGTCAGTGATGAGCGCACATTCTCGACCGAGGTGCTTGGCCTTGATATAGCTCGTCGGATAAAGCATCTCCTGCATGCCGGGACCGCCCTTAGGGCCCTCGTGGGTGATGACAACAACGTCGCCGGCGGCGATTTTGTCGCCGAGGATGGCCTCGACGGCTTCATCTTGCGACTCGAAGACCTTGGCAGGTCCTGAGAAGACAAGGATCGAACTGTCGACACCGGCAGTCTTGACTACGCAGCCATCAGGGGCGATGTTGCCATGGAGCACGGCCAGACCGCCGTCGGGCGAATAAGCGTGAGCAAGGTCGCGGATGCAACCCTTCTCGCTGTCGCGATCAAGGGAAGCATAACGCGCTGACGAGCTTCCGGCCTCAGTGGTGCGGACACCGCCGGGAGCACTGTGCCACATCTCGTCGGCCTCATGGCAATAGTCTTTGCCGCCGAGGGCATACTTATCTATCGCCTCTCCGAGGGTGAGACCGTCGGCACGCATGACCGATGTGTTGAGGCATCCGGCTTCGGCAAGCTGGCGCATAATGGTCAGGATGCCGCCGGCACGGTTGACATCCTGCATATGATAGGGCGAACTCGGAGCGACTTTACAGAGCACAGGGGTGCGACGCGACAGGGTGTCGATGTCGTCGATGGTGAAGTCAGTACCGGCCTCGTTGGCCACAGCGAGAAGGTGAAGCACAGTGTTGGTCGAGCCGCCCATAGCGATGTCGAGGGTCATAGCGTTGAGCATAGCGTCGCGGTTGGCAACAGAGCGCGGCAACACTGTCTCATCGCCGTCGCGATAATAGCGGTAAGCATTTTCGACAATCTGACGGGCCGCGCGGTCAAAGAGGCCGAGACGCTGGTCGGAAGTAGCGAGCACTGATCCGTTGCCAGGGAGGGCAAGGCCGATAGCCTCGTTGAGCGAGTTCATAGAGTTGGCGGTAAACATGCCCGAGCAAGAGCCGCACGTCGGGCAGCCTGCACGCTCCATCTCGGCAATTTCCGAGTCAGGGAGAGTTGTGTCAGCCGAGTCGACCATAATGTCGACGAGGTCGACCTCGCGACCGTTGACCACGCCGGCCTCCATCGGACCGCCGCTGACAAAAAAGGTCGGGATATTGAGGCGCATGGCGGCGAGCAGCATGCCCGGCGTCACCTTGTCGCAGTTAGAGATGCAGACCATCGCGTCGGCGCAATGAGCCTTGACCATATACTCGACTGAGTCGGCAATCAGGTCGCGCGAGGGCAAGGAGTAGAGCATGCCGTCGTGGCCCATTGCGATGCCGTCGTCGATGGCTATAGTGTTAAACTCCGCCGCAAACAGTCCCTGACGCTCGATTTCGCGCTTGATGCGCTGCCCTACATCGTGAAGATGAGTGTGGCCGGGCACAAACTGAGTGAAGGAGTTGACAATGGCGATGACAGGTTTGCCCATCTGCTCCTCTTTCATGCCGTTGGCGCGCCATAACGCTCGGGCGCCTGCCATGCGTCGGCCTTTGAAACTGATGTCGCTGCGAAGCGGTATTTTGTATGTCATATATTTTGAATTATTATATCAGAATAGACGTTCCTACGGCAAATTTACACTCAAATTAACATAAAAACAAAAAATTGCACTACAACTTTGGATTTGTGTAACATTTAGAGTAAAAAAACGAGGCCGCTATCGTTTTGCGACAGCGGCCTCGAAGCAATATTTTCTGATTGTTATCTGATCACAATCTTTCTTGTCTCTGAAGTGTTGGCTCCGGAAATCTTCATCACGTAGACACCGGGCACGACATTATCGGCACCGATGTTGACTGTGTTGCCTGACGCAGAGGCGTTAGCCACGCAGTTGCCCGACAGGGAGTATAGGCTTGCAGCAACGTTGCCTGCGCCGGGGACGTAGACCTCATAATTGCGGCCGTCGAGGGGAGTGACGAAGATGCCTTTGCTGTCGGCAACAACATCACTTATGCCTGATCCGGCGATGACGGCCTTGATGCCGGCGAGGGCGTCGATCTTGCCGGCGCCGAAGCGGGCGGCATTAGCGCGGGTATAGAAGTCAGTCTCGGCTGTTTCGCTGATGATGCGCTGAACATCGCTTACTGTCATCGTCGGCTCGGCCTCAAGCCAAGAAGCGATCACGCCGGCAACATAAGGACAGGCCATAGATGTGCCCTGCATAAGACCCCAGGGGCTGTTGCGCGACATAAGACCCTTCGGAGCTGTGTATTCGCCCATCAGCCAACCGCGAGTAGCTGAAGCGGGAGCCTTGTCGACGTAGTACTGGCTGTAAGACGAGATGATGCCTTCGCCGGGAGCGCAAATATCAGGGAGTGATTTGCCCTGGAAGGTTGTGCCATAGCTTGAGAATGAGCTGATAGCGCCAACTGTCGGGCGGGGGCTGTAGCCGGTGACTGATGCACCACCATTGCTGTCAAACGTAGCCCACTGGGCAGCAGTGGTGAACGATCCGACAACGATGACATTTTCGCCACAGGCCATGCCGCTGACAGAGTTCTTGGCATTACCGTTAGTGAAGCCGGGAACACTGTTTGACACAAATACCATATTGTATGCAAAACCCTCGACGGTCTGACCCTCGAGTGGTTCGATTGCAAAACCGGGGAGGATAGAGGGAGTGATGCCCGAAGCGCTGACGGCTGCCGACACATTGTAGCGGTTGTTGTTAGTGTCGATATTTGACGACAATGAGATGCCTCCCGAGAAAGCAGTAGTGAAGCCTTCCATATCTTTAGCGCTCACTGATTTGCCGCCGAGGTTCGTGTCGAGGGTGTAAGAGAACACTTCTTTGCCCTTGCTGCGATCATAGCCAAAGAATCTGATGGTAAAGGGTTTGTCGTCAGAGCCCCAGAACTGTATCTGGCCCGAGCCACTCGAAGTTGAGCCGGTCACAAAAGTCTGGATGGTCTTCCCCTTGGCTGAGATCGAGACATTGTCTTCGCCTTCGTTGCCGGCGGCGATACAGATGATCGCCTTTTCGCCAAGCTGAGCCATATAGCGAGCGAAGAGGTCAGTGCCGTCGTGCGGACCGAGGGTTGAGCCGATCGAGATATTGACTACGCAAGGCTGTTTGTGATTTTCGGCATATTTAACGATATTCTGCACACCGGCGATGATGTTACCGTCATTAAGCGAACCACAAGCCACGGCTAAGTCAGCCTCGGTCGCAACACCGTAGAAGGGAATCGATGAGCCTTCGGCGTCCTGCTCGGTCAGCACAGCTGTGCGGCCGTTTGAACCACCGATAACCGTATATTTTGCCGGGCCTGAATAGCCGCCGGCCATAATGCCGAGCACATGGGTGCCATGGGTCTCGCCATTGTTTTCAGTGCTGAAGTTCTTGATCTGCGACGGAGTGGTGTAGGCTGATTCGCGTCCGCTTGAAGCATAGGTCCAGAGAGCCTTGGTGCGCGGCTCGCCGTCGGCGTCAAGGAAGTTTATATGGTTGACGTCAAGACCTACGTCATAAAGACCGGCCACAACGCCTTTGCCCGTATAGGGCTGGTTGAGTCCGTCACTGCCGTCCTGCACGAGATCGACCTTGCAGGCCGGACGGGCAATATACATTGCCGGATTTTTCTCATTGCCTAAGGCAACCTGTTTCACCTGAGGCAGCTCGGCGAGCTGAGCCATCTGAGCGGCAGTAACGTTAACGACTGCCATCTTGCCGAGTCGAGAGATTTCCTCGACCGCAACATCGCCGTAGTCGATATCATCATAGAATTCAACAATCACAGAGTAAGTCTGCGCGGCAGCAGCAGACATCGGAGCCATAGGATTGTCGCCTTTTTGAGCACTAGCGGCGAGCTCGATTTCTCTCGCCTTCTCTATGACCATGCGTCCCGAAAAGTCAATTTTACTTTGAGCCGAGGCCAGCAGAGCTGTACTTGCCAGAACGAAAAAGCTTAATTTTCTCATATCTAATACTTTACAAAATTTTTCAATAGACCAATATATCTCATCATAAAATAATAAATGATAAGCAACTGCAAATTTACAAATTTTTGTGTCGAAATATCTTAATTTTACCCCTATGATTTACCAAAAATCCTTAATATGAAGCTCCAAAAGCCCCGTTTTTTGGGTTTTGGCTCAGTTTTTGGCTCGTGCTGCTGATCAACGCCGTCGGCGAGCTGAGGCTCGGAGCCAAGGGCAACAGACTTGACCTGAGGCAGAGCAGCAATCTCCTTCATCTGCTTTGGCGTGACATTGACCACGGCCATAGCACCGAGACGCGACACAACGTCGACCTTGCAATCGCCAAAGTCGGCGTCTTTGTCATTAAACTCGACTATGACATTATAAGTCTGAGAAAGCGAATCGGGAAGATTAGCGGCTGCATAATCGAGCTTGCTCTGAGCATTGGCTAAAAATGCGGCCATAGCAAAGGCTAAAAAACAAAATATTCTCATTTTTTCAAATCTTTATAAAAAATAAAAAAGTCCGGCTGATCACGACTACGGGTCAGCACACTCTTACAAGTCGCAAATATACAAAAAATTATGATAACACAAAGCAGGCGCACCTTTGAGGGGTGCGCCTGCCGTTATTGTTGATTTGAAATTTCGCTTCTTAACGAGTCATTGACATAGATGCGAAACCGTCAAAACCACCCTGGTATTCACCGTTGGAAATAACGCCAAGGAAGAATACGTCAGAAGGATCGAAGGTGATCTTGCGCATGTTGATATCAGCTGTTGCTGTAATCACGCCTTCGTCAACGAGGTAGTTGCCGCTTACTCCGAAGAGACATACGTCGCAGACACCGAGGCCTGTGAAGTTGAGCTGACCGAGAACCTGACCTAATTCAAACTCGAGGTAGATGGTCTGAGAGGGCTCGTCGTAAGAGTACTTAACTTCAGCCACGAGGTTAGAGCGTCCCTGGAAGCCTGAGAGATAAAGAGTCTCCTCATAGCCTTCCTTGCCTTCGTCAACGCCGACGAATGACATCTTGAATGATTCTTCAACCTCATCAAAGAAGTTGATATCAGTGAATGTCCAAGTGCCCTGGATAGCTTCGTAGAAGAGGCTGTCGTCGTCGCCGATAGTCACCACTGTTGAATTGATCGAGCCAACAGTTGCACCCTCAACCTTAGTGATGGTAACAGTGAAGACGCGGTCATCGTTGATGTCCATATCGTTGACTGCAGCAAACTCAAGGCTCACCTCAGTTGAGTCGTTAGGGATAACAACAGTCTTTGAAGTCAGAATATAGTGTTCGTCCTCGTTGGCGGGAGATTCGGTTGTCGCAGCAACGTCAACCGTAACACGGATCGGGCCGTTGGTCTTGCCGGTCACTTCGAGGGGAACGTAGAACAAATCAGCGTTCTCTTTAGCCTTAACAGTAGCGCTTGTAAATTGCACGGTTACGTTACCGTCGGTGTTCCAATCGTCGTTATCGCTACAAGCAGCGAACAACAGAGCAGAGCAAGCTACCAATAGATATTTAGTCAATTTCATAATTGATTCAAATTAAAAGTTAATTAATAACCGGGATTCTGCTGACCCTTGAGCTGGGGGTTATTCTCCATTTCGGTGTTAGGGATGGGCCATACATAGCGGTGGTCACCGGCGATGTACTCAACCTGAGTGTCAACTGTAACGAAGATATCAGTCAAGCTAGGATTGATAGGATAAGAGCTGTCGCGAGTGAAACCGAGACCCCAACGACGAAGGTCGCTCATGCGGAAGCCTTCACCGACGAGTTCCTTAGCGCGCTCCTCGCGGATCTGCTGACGGAGCACTTCGCCTGAATAAGGCACTTCTTCGTAATCGTTGATACGATTCTTACGGATAGTGTTGAGAGCTTTGCTTGCGGTTGCTTCATCCTTAGCCTCATATGCAGCCTCAGCGAGGATGAGGTAAGTTTCGCTAAGACGGAAGGGCTTACCCATGTTCATAAGGTTGTTGTTTGAGCCGGTGTAGAGTGAAACGTTGCCGGGATATTTGTTGAACACAAAGGCTGCGTACTGTGTGCCGTTGGCGGTGAGGCGGCGAGCCTCGAAGAATGCTTCGAAACGAACATCTTCGTCATCATAAGCCTCATAGCAAGTGCTGAAAGTAGGCACATAATATGCACGGTCGAGAGCGGCGTCGATGTAAGCGCCACCGGTGCTGCTGATGCCGAGCTCAGTGCTTGTAGAGATGGGGCGGAAGATGATTTCATCGCTGTTGTCATCAGTCCACATTTCAATATAGTTGTCAACATCTGCAAGAGTGTAGACACCTGAGTTGATAACGGCGTTGGCCTTTTCGATAGCTGTTGACCAGTCCTGACGGAGGAGTGCGAGACGAGCCTGAAGGGCGAGAACAACGTTAGAGTTAACGTAGGGCGACATAGGGATAACCTTATATTTTGCGCCATCCTCATAAGCCTTAAGACCTGCGTAAGCGTCGGCGAGGTCCTGATCGATCAGGGCGAAAGTCTCAGCCATAGTGCTGCGGCCGGGGTAAGCGGCGATATCGCCGGTCGGGTTAAATACAGTCACCAGAGGAAGACCCTTAGCGGGCTCGTTAGCCTTGGCTGCTGAGTAAGTATCGCAGAATTTGTCGAAAAGGTATGCATAGTAGTATGCACGGGCAAACTTGGTCTCGGCAATGTAGCGGTTACATTCCAGACGGTCATCTTCAGTCGCAGCGTTGGCAACCACCTTATCAGCATGATCGAGGAGGTAGTTTGCGTCAGCAATGTTTGAATAGCAGCCGGCCCACACAGACTCGATGCTCGAGTTGTTAGAATAGATGTTACCGTGAGCGAAGATACCATTCTGGTTACCGTTGATGGTAAGGCCCATGAACTGGTCCATCTGAATATCGCTGTAAAAAACGTATCCACCGGTCGCCATAGAGCGAAGAGCCTCATAGATACCGTTTCTTGCTTTCATAAGGTCGGTGGTCGACTCGATAGCGTTTTCGTCATCGAGCGAACCGATGGGAGCAAGTTCCATGTCGCAAGAGCTCAAAAGTGTGCCGGCGACAAATGCAAGTGCTAAATATATTTTTTTCATCTTATTACTCTCTTAGAAATTTAGAATGTTACATCAACACCGAATTCATACTGACGGGTATTGGGATACCAGAATGCTACAATGTTTGTGCCGGGCTCGGGGTCATAACCAGTGAAGCCAGTGAATGTCAAGAGATTGCGACCAGTAAAGCGGAATGCTACGTTTTCGAAGCCTGCCTTCTTAACGAGGTTCTTAGGCATAGTGTACTGGAATGTGAGGTTCTTCAGACGCATGAATGAAGCATCTTCGAGCAAGTGGCTGTCAAACTGGATTTCTTCGTTAGGATTGGGAATGTCAGTGATCTGACCGGGGTGAGTCCAAACGTTGAGCATAGAGGTCATCTGGTTGTTAGAAGTACCCATGCCGTTGTTCTCGATAAAGTAGCGGTCATTGTTGATCATATACTTCTTGGCTGCCCACATAAAGTCAACGTGGAGTGCAAACCACTTGTAGCGGAGATCTGTGCCGAAACCGCCGGTCCAGGGTGCGTAGCGAGACTTGCCTGTCATCACTGAGTTAGCCTCTTCGTTGTAGACCTTAGTGAGGTTACCGTCTTTGTCATACCACATCTGGCGACCGTCGCGGGGGTCAACGCCGGCGAAGATCACGTTGTAGTATTCACCTGCGTCGCGGCCAACTTCGTAGCGGAGACCGGTGTTAGCGATAGTATAATATTCGCGGCCGTTGAAGAGCGAAGTGATCTTGTTCTTGTTGTAGTTGAAGTTAACGTTAACAGCCCACAACCAGTCTCTGGTTGTAACGATGTTAGCCTTGACGTCAACGTCGACACCTGTGTTGGTCATCGAAGCGATGTTACCGTTACCGCTTGCGAAACCTGTAGTGTAGCTATAGGGGATTTCCATAAGCATATCGGTGGTCTTCTTGTGATAGAAGTCAACCTCAGCTTTGATTTTCTTGAATACGCCGAAAGTAAGGCCTACGTCAGTAGAGTGGACGGTTTCCCAAGTGAGGTCGTAGTTAGGAGCCTGCGAAACACCGATAGCGGGGCTGCCGTTGTAAGGAGTAGTGTAAGAACCTACGAGACCGAAGTAACCGTAGTCATCGATGCCTGCTGAGTTACCTGTGGTACCGTGGCTGAAACGGACGCGGAGGTCATCGAGCCAGGTGACGGGCTGGAGGAATGTTTCGTTCTTGGCGTTCCACATCAAACCTACAGAGTAGAAGTTTGACCAGCGGTGTCCGGGAGCGAACTTAGAGCTACCGTCGCGACGGAATGAGAGATCGAGGAAGTAACGGTTGTCAAAGTCATAAGAAGCGTTGGCAAAGATTGAGTTCTGAGTGCGCTCAGTGATCGCCTGGGAAACGTTTGCCATTTTAATCGAGGTACCCTGCTGGAGGAGCATCTGGCGGATATCGGTCTGGCCTTCAGTGTAGACACTGAACCCGTTGCTCTTGAGGATGAGTGATTCTTCACCGATTAGGAATGAGAAGTTGTGGAGGTCACGGAGGCTGAAGTTATATTCAGCGGTGTTGGTGTAAGCAAACTGATAGTAGCGGGTGAAACCCTGGCTGTTGCGGCCTGAACCGAGCTGCTGAGAAGCCTGCACGAGGTCACCCATCGGAGTGGTCCAGTCTTCCATATGAGGAAGATACTTGATGTTGTTACGCTGCTCATAAGCGTCGAGAGCCTGCTGAGCGCGGATGGTAAGACCCTTGATGGGGTTGATCTGCTCGTAGAATGCGCCGTTGAAGGTCACGCGGTTGCGGTCACCGGCCATCCATTTGTTAGCATAGAACTGGGGAGTGAAAAGACCGGTATATTTGAGATACTCAGCGCGGTCACCATAGTTGATCTTGCCGGTAGCTTCGTCGATTGTGTAATAGTAAGGAGAATCATAAGGGAGGGCCTTACGAGCGAAGTAAACGGGGTTAGATGAGTAAACGCCGTCACCCTGAGTGATCTGGTTGTTGGTCTCGTATTTAGAGTAACCCAAGTTGCCCTGGAAACCTACGCGGAACCAGTCGGTCACCTTTGATTCGAGGCTGGTGCGGATAGTTTCGCGACGCATGCCTGACTTACAAACGATACCGTCCTGTTCGAGGTGGTTGAATGAGAGGTAGTAGTTTACGAAATCGCTACCACCGGTGAGAGCAGCTTCGAGAGAGTAAGTACCTGCGTTGTCAAACATTTCGTCAGTCCAGTTGGTGCTGATGCCATATTTGTTAACCAAATCTTTGATATCCTGAGTCACCGGCTGATTGATAAGGTCGCGATACTGGATGTACTGCTGAGAGTTCATCATATCGATCTTGTCAGAAGCCATGTTTGACCAACCAACGGTGGCGCGGACAGTGAATTTGGGTTTCTGAGCGTAGTTACCTTTCTTAGAAGTGATCACGATAACACCGTTGGCTGCGCGAGAACCGTAGATGGCAAGTGAAGCAGCATCCTTAAGGACGGCAACGCTTTCGATGTCAGCGGGGTTAAGGGTGATGAACACGTTCTGGTTGACGGGAGCGCCATCGAGGATATAAAGAGGAGTGTTACCGCCGTTGAGTGAGTTGACACCACGGAGACGCACTTCATTAGACACTGAAGAGGGGTCACCTGAGTTAGACATGATCGAGAGACCTGCCACCTGACCCTGGAGAGCGTCAACGAAGTTAGGAGTCGGCACATTGGCGAGAACTGCAGAGCCTACGACAGACACGGCGCCGACGATGTTACCGGCTTTCTTAGGAGTACCATAGGCAGTGGCAACAACTTCATTAAGTTCAGTAGCGTGAGAAGACATCTTAACGATCATCTCGCCTTTAGCCGGAATAGGCATTTCGACAGTCTCAAAACCTATCATTGAGAATGTAAGTTTTTTGGCAGAAGCCGGAACCTTGATGGTGAATACACCTTCGATGTCAGTTACTGTGGCTAAATTTTTGCCTGCTGAGACCGATACGCCGGGCAGCGGATCGTCGTGGTCTACGTCCAGGACAATACCGCGGACAGTACGCGTCTGAGCCGACGCACACATGCCAATTGCGAATACTGCCAGAAATAATAGAAACAGCTTTTTCATACTTAATAACAATTAGACATAAAAAATTAATTAAAACAGTTGATAGTTCTACATTTAGAAGCGCATCTTAAGTATATAGATGCTAAATAATGCGGCAAAGTTAATAAAAAATCTTTAATCGCTAAACAAACGAAAGGATTTTTTCTCCAAAGTTAACATTTTTCTCAAATAAAAGGCAAAGAAATGCTAATGGGAGCGGCCAAGGATAATTGGTCAAATCAGGCTGATTGGCCTTATCGGTTTAATTGGGCAAATTGAACTACACATATATTATATATATGCGCTGAAAAACTTATTTGCGCTTATTTGCGCTTTTTTTAAAGAAAAATTTCGTTAATTATTGGCGGCAAAACTATTTTGCATTACCTTTGCAGTAACATTATGCCTAAAAACATAACAATTTCATATAATCAATTTTAAATCAATCATCTTATGTGGTTAACAAGCTCATCTATAGGAAGGAAGTTTGTGATGGCTATCACAGGTATCTGCCTTGTCCTATTCGTAACTTTTCACGTGTTGATGAACGCAGTTGCTCTGATCTGGCCTACAGCCTACAATCTGGTCTGCGAATTCCTCGGTGCTAACTGGTATGCGCTCATCGCGTCGGCCGGCCTGGCAGCGCTTTTCATCATTCACATTATCTATGCATGCTGGCTCACGATCCAGAACCGTCGCGCCCGCGGTAACGACCGTTACCTCGTCAACACTCGTCCGCCCCAGGTTGAGTGGTCATCTAAAAACATGCTCGTGCTCGGCATCGTGATCCTCGCGTTCCTCGTCGTCCACCTCATCCAGTTCTGGCACAAAATGCAGTGGCAGGAACTCATGCACCACGAACTTTCAGTGCTCCCCGAGCTCAACGGCGCTCCTGTGCCCCCCGCTTTCGGCACACTCTTCATCCAGATGGCCTTCCAGGAAGTGTGGACTCCGATTGTCTACATCATCGGCTTCATCGCTCTCTGGTTCCACATGAACCACGGTTTCTGGTCAATGCTCCACTCAGTGGGCTGGGATAACGGCGTTTGGCTCAACCGCCTCAAGACTATCGGCTGCTGGTGGACTTCGATCGTCGTAGCCCTCTTCATCGCTCAGGCTATCGTCTTCACAGTGCGTGCTCATCAGGACTATTACTCAACTGACATCGCCCTCCAGGAGCAGTACAGCGAATTCTGGAAAGAAAAGAGCGCTGCCATCATTGAGAACTTCAACGCTGAGGCTCAGCAGGCTTTCGCCAACATCGACCAGACCAACCCCATCGCCGGTCAGGCCGCTCAGACTCAGTTCCTCCAGGAAAAAGGCCCGAAATATGTGGCTGAAGCTACAGCTGTGATCAACAGCGTCGAAAAGCAGTGTCCGGCTCTCAAGGCCCAGACCCTCGGCCAGCTCGAGCAGTTCAAGAATTTCCTCGAACAAAATATCCAAAACTCCGAACAACCCGCAAACTAATTTCTCAGAAATATGGCAAATCTAACTAATCTCGAGGGTATGATTGATTCAACCCCCATCATGAAGGACTTCGCCGATATCGAATCCTCAAAGCTTCCGGAGTATCAGATCGACTCTAAGATCCCCGAAGGACCGATCGCTGAGAAATGGACCAACTATAAGGCTCATCAGAAGCTCGTCAACCCCGCCAA
>CAYRFB010000007.1:0-29386 GCA_964423485.1 uncultured Bacteroides sp. | reverse complement strand
ATTCATTGACAGATTTTTGACATTCAGATATAATTAATTTTATATAAACAATAGGTCGACTATGGCATCAAGGTCTATATCAACGATGACCCGAAGGAGATCCAGGCTGCGATCAAGGAGGTCGAGCCGTCGTGCATGTGCAGTGTGCCGCGATTCTGGGAAAAGGTCTATACGGCCGTGACCGAAAAAATCTCGGCGATGAAGGGCATCAAAAAAGCGATGGTCAAGCGCGCGCTTAAGATTGGCACGATCCGCAACCTCGAGTATGCCCGCTTAGGTCGCCGCGCACCATGGTGGATCGAGCAGCAGTATCGCTTCTTTGACAAACGCATACTCTCGGTGATGCGCAAGGCTATCGGCATTGACAATGGCAATATATTCCCGACGGCGGGTGCGCCGTTGTCGGCTAACATAGTAGAGTTTTTCCACGCTTGCGGCGTCAACATAGTGATCGGTTACGGTCTGTCAGAGACAACCGCCACGGTGACCTGCTATCCGACAATCGGCTACGAAATCGGCACTGTCGGCACCGTGCTTCCCGAAATAGAAGTGAAGATCGGCGATGAAAATGAGATCCTGGTCAAGGGCCCGACTGTGATGCGCGGCTATTACCGCCGTCCCGAGGCTACGGCTGAGGCGTTTACGGCCGACGGATGGTTTCGCACAGGTGATGCCGGCCACTTTGACGAGAACGGCGCGCTCATACTGACCGACCGTCTTAAAGACCTCTTCAAGACCAGCAACGGCAAGTATATCGCTCCGCAGGCCATCGAGAGCCGCTTGGGCGAAGACAAATTCATCGAGCAGGTGGCTGTTATCGGCGACCAGCGCAAGTATGTGACGGCGATCATCATCCCTGCCTTTGAAGCGCTCAAAGACTATGCGCGCCGCAAAAAGATAGCGTTCAAGTCGATCGATGAACTCATCCAGAACTCTGAGATCAAAAAGATGATAGCCGAGCGCATCGAGCGCTTGCAGAATGGTTTTGCAAACTTCGAGAAAATCAAGCGCTTTACACTGCTGCCTAAAGAATTTACCATTGAGTCGGGAGAGCTGACCAACACCTTGAAGCTCCGCCGGCCGATAATCAATAATCGCTACGCTCATGAGATCGAGGCGATGTATTGCTAAAAAAATTGAGGCGCTTCCGTCGGGGAGCGCCTCCGTTTTTTAGATCAATCTTTGTAATCGTCTTTGCGCTTGGGGTTCATCGGGAACCAGCCTTTCTTGACGCGGCGGTGCTGCTCGAAGATCTCCATAATGGTCCAGAACGATGAAAATCCGATTACCCCGGCGAGGGTTGAGAGAAAGACGTCTTCAATGATGAATGCGGCGACACACATCGCGAGCCCCGCGACGAGAAACCACCACCAGCAGCGAGTGCCGTAATAGTACTCGCATTTGATGCAGATAGGGTGAAAGATGCCTATAATCAGGAATGTGCAGAGTCCGATGGCGAGGCCGAGCACATGCCAGTGCTGCAATAATTCAGAAAATGCGTTCATAATCGGCAAAGTTACGACTTTTTTGACGGCTAACAATACTAAAGGCGCTTTAAACACGTTTTAACATTGATGAAGACTCCCAAAATATTGCTACTTGGTGACTACAGCAACTGCCAGCGCACGCTTGCCACGGGCTTGCGGCGATTGGGTTGCGATGTGACGCTTGTGTCTGACGGTTCGTCGTGGCAAAACTGCGAGCGCGACATTGACATCAGTCGTCGCCCGGGCAAAATTGGAGGACTCGAATTGTATCTGAAACTGTCGACGACCTTGCGGCGGCATTTAAGGGGTTATGACATTGTTTCGGTCAATGATCCTAACTTTGTCAGTCTGCGTCCCCGACTGCTGCGTAAGGTCTTTGATCGTCTGCGGCGCGATAATGGGGCGGTGTTTCTTAACGCGATGAGCTATGATGTGCCGTTTCTGGATATGCTCGCCGACCCACAGTCGGAGTTGGCTTATAACGAATGGTTTGTCGGCGGTCGTCCGACCCGCTACTATGAGGCTAATCGCCGGGAATGGGACGATTGGCACTCGCCTGAGTTAAAAGACTATCAACAATATTTTTATGACAATATCGATGGAGCTGTGTCGGTGCTATATGAATATCATCTCGCGCTGAAGCGGACGCTCCCCGAAGGCAGAATCGCCTACGGAGGCATACCGATTGACCTTGATAGGTTTCAGCCTGTCGAGATGCCGGAGCGCATTGACAAAGTGAGGCTTTTCTTGGGGCGTGACCGGACAAGGATGCTGATGAAAGGCTCGGACTTTCTCGAGCAGGCAGCCCGGGCTGTGGTCGATCGCTATCCCGACAAGGCCGAGCTTGTGATTGTCGAAAACCGGCCGTTTGATGAGTTTGTGGCTTTGCTTAAAAGTGCGCATGTCGTGCTCGATCAGATCTATAGCTACACTCCGGCTACGACGGCACTGATGGCGATGGCCTATGGCCTAAATGTCGTCAGCGGAGGCGAGGCTGACTATTATGACTTTATCGGTGAGCGCGATAACCGCCCAATAATCAATGCTCCGATCACGCTCGATGCACTGACCGAAACGATTGAGGATGTGGTCTTGCACCCTGAACTCTTAGCTGAGCGTGGCAAGCGTTCGCGCGAATTTGTAGAGCGGCACAATGACTGCACGCTTGTGGCCAAACGCTACCTCGACTTCTGGCAGTCATTAACAGATACAAAATTATGCTGACTCTCGATTTAGCACTTATCACTCATAAGCCTGACGGCATCCAGCGTGTCGCCGAGATGAATCTTCCCGTGGTCGAGGGGGTGAGATATGTGATTTCTTGGCAAAATCACGGTGACGCCCCTGTCCCAGCCCAGTTGCTGCGCGATGATGTGGAAATCCATCGTTTCGATAAGCCGGGTCTTTCGCGCAACCGCAATAATTCGCTTGATCACTGCAGGGCTGACATTGTGCTGATCGCTGATGACGATATAATCTATACGGCTGATAATCTAAAAGCTGTCATTAAGGCATTCGAAGATAATCCTGACGTGGCGCTCGCGACATTTATGGCCGATATGCCCGACGGACCGGTGTATCCAGCTGAGAGCTGCGGGCTTAGCGAGCCGCTGCCCAAAGGATATTGGGTGGCATCTATTAATATAGCATTCAGGCGCGAGGCCATCGGAGACTTGCGTTTTCACCCCGAATTAGGTTTGGGGTCAGAGCGCATTCACGGTTCGGAAGATGAGCTTTTTGTGCTGTCGGCAATACGACGCAAGCTAAGTTGCAGTTTTTTTCCGATTGAAATCTGTACTCACCCCAGTCAGTCGACAGGCACCAACGCGCAGTTAACGCCGGAAAATATCCGGGCGGCGGGCTGCTATCTCACGATAGCATATCCGTCAAGTTTTGCGGCTCGTCTTTTGCTCAAGGCGTGGCGCCTTAGGCGCAACGGCCAGTCAGGATTCTTGCGTGCATTGCGCTATCTTATCTCCGGCTCAGCTTATGCACCCCGCATCCTTCGCTCCGACAGCCGTTATTTATGGTGATTGAGGTCACCTGCCTTCAGAAGTAAGGAGTAAGTAAAAGTGATTTTTGTTGTGTCGCAAAAATATTGTATATTTGCGACATAATTACACATATAATTAAAATGCATTCTATTGAAGAAAAGATAATTATCAGTGTATCAAAACGCGGTAGGGGTGTAATCGTAACACCCCTCGATTATGCAGGTTATGGAGATTCAAAGGCTGTACAAAAATCCTTTGAACGTCTGGCAGCATCTGGCAAACTGATAAGAGTTGCACGTGGCATCTATTGTTATCCAAAGATTGACAAGGTTTTAGGGTTGGGGGTCCTTTATCCGACCATTGAAGAAATAGGCGCCGCTATTGCAAGGCGAGACAAGGCAAAGATTGTGCCGACAGGAGCATATGCGCTAAATAAGCTTGGACTATCAACCCAATTGCCGATGAATGTGGTGTATCTCACAGACGGGTCACCACGTAGAGTAAAATTGGAAGGAAACAGAGGTATACAGTTCAAACGTACTGCTAAAAAAAACTTAGCTTTCCAAAATGAAATCGCAATGCTTATCACCTTTGCTTTGCGTGAAATAGGAGAAAACAATATCACAGAAAGTCAACTTTCCCATATCCGGAATATAGTGAATGAGATACCATTTGAAACTATAAAAAAGGATTTTGCTCTGATTCCGGCCTGGATCCGAAAAATAATACTTGATGCGTATGAATAAATTCCTGACACTTACCGATGCTCAAAGGAGAACTGTATTTGAACAGACTGCTGCAAAGATAAAACTCCCGGTGGCCGCTATTGAGAAAGATTTTTGGGTAACAGAGATACTCAATATTCTTTTCTCATTACCATACGCTGATAAGATGGTGTTTAAGGGTGGCACATCACTCAGCAAAGTATGGGGTGTCATCCGCCGTTTCTCAGAGGATATTGATATTGCCATGGATCGCAGCTTGTTCGGAATTGAGGGCGATGTGACCAAGAAGCAATTAAAGAAGCTACGTAAGGCTTCGTAGGTGTTTGTCCGTGATAAACTTGCCTGTGATCTGACATCGGCGGTTGGCCAAGCTGGATTAAAGGAATTTGTAAAGATAAAAGCAGATCCTGATGGCGAAGGAGACGCTACATACCCCGAGCCTCGGCAGATTCATATAATATATAAGTCGGTATTACCCTCTGGAGCTAATCCATATCTTCGTGATGAGGTACTGTTGGAAGTTGGAGCGCGTTCTCTGTTTGAACCGACAGCCAAAGCAAAGGTTGAATCCCTTGTGACAGGAACGTTCCCGCATCTTACATCAAATGACAGTGAAATTCAGATAGTAGCGGCTGTTGCAGAAAAGACCTTCCTTGAAAAAGCATTCCTGCTTCACGAATTATTCTCAACAGATGGTTGCCGTAATGCCAATCGAAAATCTCGACACTTATATGATCTGTATAAGATGTATGAAGCCGGAATTTCCCGCATTGCTATTGAGGCTGATGGGCTTTGGGAAATCATTCGCCATCATCGTGAAGTGTTCACTTCAATACGTGATGTTGACTATGCACCTGACATTCGCAAACGGATTTCCCTCACGCCGCCTGTCAGTGTAATCGATGAATGGAAGAGGGATTATGACACTATGGTTGAAAATATGATTTACGAAGATAAAGTCCCTTCATTTGGAGACATACTTTGTGTTGTGAAAACCATAGAAAATATGTTTAAGACTTAAGATTCAGAATTATCTAAATTTAACAAATTATTTCAGAATTGAGAAATTTTGGCTAACTTTGGGGCGAAGTTGATGATTAACCGTCATTTGACACATTTTTGTATAATATGAAACACCTCAACCCCATATCAATCCTTGCATTTTTTGTGCTGCTGTTCGCATCGTGTTCCGAGTCAGGCACTGACGATCTGATTAACCCTAAATATAGGGATGTCAGGTTGGCAGTAAATGAAGGATTTATCAGTCAAGAGTTCGAGCCGATGTCGCGAGCCGATTCAAAGGTGAGGTATTATGGCATGAACGTTTATAAAGATGGCCAGCCCTATGCTTACGGAGTGTTTGATGACCAGTCCAAAATGAACATCAGGCTGGAGGTCGATGGTGAATATAGCTTCGAATGTACGGCTCTTGAAGATGATCGCCGTACTATAGCCAAAATCCACGACAAAGCCGCCGGCGATGTGTTTAAATTTCCCTTTTGCGTAGGCACCGAAGAGAATGATGATGAAAAAGGATACCCTCTGAGCGAATTGAATCATTTTGTTTTCTCTGAAAAGGAGAATCTATACTCAATTTGTGCAGGTAAGTCAACTGTTGCGACTCAGGTGGCAGCTGACGGTTTTGCAACAAAATATAAAAATGAGACTTTCCCAAGTCAATACCGTTGGTATGGTGTGCTCGATGACTGCGACATTTCATCAGGTGAGATTGAAATCGAGCTGAAATTTGTATCGTTTGGAGTAAAGGTTCATTCTGAAGAAGTACCCGAAGGAAGTGTCACTTGGTCATGCTCTTCCTGCGATTTTGGCAATCCGATATTGGATGATGATAACCTCGAGGTTACAAATGTTTTTTCATTCCACGATTTCAAGTCAGCGCAGTCATATTTTATTAGATTAAATATAGTCTGGACTCATAGTTCGGGAAAATCCAATGGACCTAAAAGTGTTGATATAGAAGTTAAGCCCAATACGATGTTTGATTTGAAGCTTAATTTGCAGGAATGAGGTTTTGTCGGATTGTGAAATTAGCCTAAATGTTGGGGTGGGGAATGGCAAAATGCGTTTAGAGTCTTGACAAACGGGTTCAAATGTATTAATTTTGCACAATATTATGGCTAAGAGACGCTCAAACCGCATATCGACATTTGGCTCACAATTGACCGCGATAGTCAGTGTAACGCTGGTGCTCCTGATTTTAGGGGTGTTAGCCGTTGTCGGTATAGCCGGAAATTCAGGAGCTGATATGTTAAAAAGCAATGTCGGCTTCATTGTGAAAGTCGAGCGCGAAGCCTCTGACCAAGACATCAATCGCCTTAAGAAAATATTTAATTCGGCTCCCTATGTCGCCGAATATGTCTTTGCATCGGCTGATGAAATTATGGCGGCCGAGTCTGAGTATATCGGCGAAGACATTGCCGGACTTCTTGACATAAATCCTTTCGGCGCAGAGTTTGACATCAAGGTGACGCCCGAGTATGCATCGGTCGACAGTATTGAGACTCTGAGCGCTCAGCTTAGCGAGGATGCGGCGATAGAGTCGGTGTTGACCGAGAGCTCTATGATTGCGTCGCTTAACGATACGCTTGGCCGAGTTTCGTGGATATTGCTTGGAGTGGCTTTGGCCTTGCTGATCATTTCTATCGTTTTGATTTATAATACAGTCCACCTCGCGGTTTATTCCCGTAGGTTTGTTATACACACGATGAAACTCGTAGGAGCGACCGGAGGATTCATCCGTAAGCCTTTTGTTATGGCGGGGGCGATGATCGGATTGATATCAGCCGCATTAGCGTCGGTGCTTCTTATCGGCGCGTTAGCCTATGGCGCTCAAATAGATGCGTTTATAGGCGCTTGTTTTTCGATAAATTTATGTGCGATAGTCGTGGTCGGCCTGTTTTTGATCGGTTTGATCATCTGCACTCTTGCGTCATTGTTTGCGACTAACCGCTATCTGCGGGCCGACTATGACGATATGTTTATGAAATAAAATTCAAATTAGAATGAAAAAAGAAAAAGATGCCGGTTTAATCAAGGAGGGACGTGAGTCTTTGCCTTTGACCAAAAATAATTTTATAGGTATGGCTGTGGCCGGTCTGTTGATCATCGTCGGCTTTCTGCTGATGCTCGGAGGCAGTTCGACACCCGAACAATTTAACCCGGATATCTTCAGCACGCGCCGCATTGTCGTTGGCCCGTTTTTAGCATTTATCGGGTTTGTGGCTATGGCTGTGGCAATCATTATTCGACCTAAAAAGTAAAGAAATGGATTGGTTAAACGCGCTTATTATGGGCATAGTGCAAGGACTGGCCGAGTACTTGCCCATCAGTTCTTCAGGCCATCTTGAGATCTGCGGAAAGCTTTTGGGTCTTAACCTTGACCCGGAGGCAAGTCTTGAGTTTGACGTAATGCTCCATGTCGCAACCGTGTTGAGTACAATCGTGATACTCTGGAGAGAATTTAAGCCGCTGTGCGTGTCGTTCTTCACCCTGCGCCGCGATGATAATTTCAACACGGTCATCAAAATATTGGTGTCGTGCATACCGGTTGCGGTAGTCGGTCTCTTTTTTAAGGACACGATCGAAGGCTTTTTTGATAAGAACCTTGTTGTCATCGGCGTGTGTCTCTTGGTTACGGCTGCTCTTCTGTCGTTCAGCTATTTCTTCAGGACCCGTCCGCTTGAAGATTCACCCAAAGGCAAACGACCTTACACGCCGCGTAATATTACTGTTGTCGACGCGTTTATCATCGGTTGCGCTCAGGCTATCGCCGTGCTGCCCGGTCTTTCACGTTCAGGCACAACAATTGCAACCGGCATCTTGCTCGGCGATAAGCGTGAGCAGGTGGCGCGGTTCTCATTCCTGATGGTCATCATCCCGATCTTGGGTCAGGCGCTGCTTGACATCAAAGATATGATCACCGAGCCGACAACGTCATCGGCTGCAGAGATTGGGTGGCTGCCGATGATTGTAGGCTTCTTGGCCTCGTTCTTGGTCGGTTGCGCAGCCTGCAAATGGATGCTCGAGATAGTGAAAAAGGGCAAATTGGTATGGTTTGCCGTCTATTGCCTGATAGTCGGCGTGCTCTGTATAATTTTTAACTAAGCGAAGACTTGATGAATTTTATAGAGGGCGAGGTGCTGTATATTGACAAGCCCTTAGGATGGACGTCATTTGACGCAGTCAAGCGACTGCGTGGTGCAGTGATGCGCCGCATGGGGGTCAAAAAATTTAAGGTCGGCCATGCCGGCACTCTTGACCCATTGGCCACCGGAGTGATGATAGTCTGCACCGGAAAAGCCACAAAACGCATTGAAGAACTGCAAGCCGGCGTGAAGGAATATATCGCTACCGTCGCCTTGGGCGCAACTACGCCATCGTATGACCTCGAGACTCAAATTGACGCTACATATCCGACTGATCATATTACCCGCGAACTTGTCGAAGAAACGTTGAAGCAGTTTGTAGGGCGCATCGAGCAGGTGCCACCGACATATTCGGCTTGTAAAGTTGACGGCAAGCGTGCGTATCTGATGGCCCGCAAGGGCAAAGAGGTTGAGCTCAAGCCGAAAATCTTAGTCATCGATGAGATTGAGTTGCTTAGCTATGACCAGACGCAAATTGTCATCAGGGTAGTGTGCAGCAAGGGGACTTACATCCGTGCGCTCGCTCGCGACATCGGACAGGCCCTCGGGTCAGGCGGTCACCTGACGGCCTTGCGGCGCACGAAAGTGGGCGACGTGTCGATTGATGACTGCTTAGCTGTCGACGCAGCGTGCGATATGATTGCGACCGCAGAGGTTGTGATGCCCGAAGAAAAAGAATAATTAACATTTACACGATAAAATATTAATCACAGAATAGATTATGAAGCTGTCTCAGTTTAAATTTCATCTGCCTGAAAATTTGATTGCCCAACATCCTATCGAACATCGTGATGAAGCTCGTCTGATGGTTGTCAATCGCAAAACGGGAGAAATCGAACACAAAGTGTTCAAAGATATACTCGAATATTTCGGCGAAGGCGATGTGATGGTCTTTAATGATACTAAGGTCTTCCCCGCATTGCTTTATGGGAATAAGGAAAAGACAGGCGCGAGAATTGAGGTGTTTCTGCTCCGCGAGCTCAATGCTGACAACAAGCTTTGGGATGTGTTGGTCGAGCCGGCGCGCAAAATCAGAATCGGCAACAAACTCTACTTCGGAGATGATGAGTCAATGGTAGCCGAAGTGATTGACAACACTACATCGCGCGGACGCACACTGCGTTTCCTCTATGACGGACCCCACGATGAATTTAAGGCCGCTTTATATGCCTTGGGCCACACTCCGCTGCCGGCTTATATTCGCCGTGAGGCCGAGCCTGAAGACGCCGAGGCTTACCAATGTATTTTTGCTGAAAAGGAGGGCGCGGTTGTTGCGCCGGCTGCAGGCATGCACTTCTCGCGTGAGCTTTTAAAACGCCTGGAGATAAAAGGCGTAGAGCAGGCATTTATAACTGTACACAGCGGTCTGGGCAACTTCCGTGAAATTGACGTGGAAGATTTGACCAAGCACCGTATGGACTCAGAGCAGATGGAGGCGTCGCAGAAACTTGTCGACACAGTCAATCACGCCAAGGACAATGACAAGCAGGTGTGTGCGGTCGGCACATCGGTGTTGCGCGGCATCGCTACGGCGGTTAGCATGGGCGGCCATATGAAAACTTACGACGGCTGGACCAACAAATTCATCTTCCCTCCTTATGACTTTACTGTGACAACGGCGCTTGTGACCAATTTCCATATGCCGTATTCGACTATGCTTATGATGGTTTCGGCTTTCGGCGGTTACGAGATAGTGAAAAAAGCTTATGAGGTGGCAGTTAAGGAAGGCTACAAGTTTGGCGCCTACGGCGACTCGATGCTAATCATCTAAGGCTGCAAGTTCACGAATAACCTGTGAGATGAGGCCCGGTTCAAAGCCGCGGGAAACTGCAAATCTGAACAAGCGAGTGCGTCCATCATAGGTGTCGACATCAGAAATTGTCTTGGCTTTGGCCAGGACAATTTTTTTTAGTATTGTTAAATAGTCGTCTTCATCAATTTCATCCAAGGCCTCGGCAATAATGTCGCGGTCGAGGCGCTTTTGGATAAGGGACAGTTGGATTTTTCGTTTGCCCCAGTGGGCAAACATCAATTTGTCGCGCACAAATGCACGGCTGAAACGATGGTCGTCAATGAAACGTCGCTCGAGCAATGAGCTGATGATCTTGTCGGAGTCGCTCATCGAAATGCCCCATCCGGCGAGTTTCTTGCGGGCTTCGCCGGTGCAAAGCTCGCTTCGTGAGCACTGAGTCTCGAGTCGACTGAGGGCAGTAGCTGCGCTGACGGGTTTCTTTGCTTTAATCATATGCGGCTGATTGTGGCTTTGGCATAGCGATAACGGCCGAGGTAGTCGCGTGTCACATCAACGAAGTCAAAGCCGTGAGCTGCGAGCATAGACTTGAGCTCATCGATAAATCGAGGATTGATTTCAAAATACAGCGCACCTTCTGGGGCCAGAGCCTTTGATGCATAATCAGCAATGGCAGTATAGAAGGCTAAGGGCTGATCATCGGAGACGAAAAGAGCGGTAGCCGGCTCGTGGTCAGTGACGCGAGGGTCCATCTCAGACCGCTCGCTGTCGGCGATATAGGGTGGGTTGCTGACAATGATGTCATAGGCTTCGTCGTAGGCCTGGTCGCTAAGCTTAAGGATGTCCTTGTTGGCAAATGTGACCTTTGTCTTGAGCGCTAAGGCGTTGTCTGCGGCTATTTTCAGCGCTTCACGGCTGATATCTATTGCCTCAACTTCAGCAAAGGGCAAGTTGCGGGCGAGAGCGATGGCAATGCAGCCGCTGCCTGTGCCGCAATCCAGGATACGGAGGTCTTCGCGATCGCCATAGTCGCGGACAATCATATCTACGAGTCCCTCGGTCTCAGGACGCGGGATGAGCACGGCAGGCGTGACCTTGAAGTCCATGCCGTAAAATCGGGCCGAGCCGATGGCATATTGCACCGGCTCACCCGAGGTAATTTTGTTCACGATGTCATTGATGCGCTCAACGGTCTCAGGCTCGACCGTGCGATGACCGTAGATGACCAGATCAGTGCGTGAGATGCCACGGACATCTTCGAGGATGACGCGCGCTGCCGACTTGGCCTCGCTGTCGCCCAAAACGGCCGACAGCTGAGTCGTCAAGTCCTTATATAGTTCTGCAACAGTCATCGGGCGATTGTTAGCCGTCGATTTCATCATCGGGGATGATGTCCTCTTCCCAATCGTAAGCGTCATCCTCGCCCCACTCGTCGGGCGAGATAGACTGGAGGTCTTCAGCCTCGTCCTCCTCCATCGGTTCATTCTCAAAGATGAACTCATCTTCTTCGCGAACGCGGTGGCGCACGTCGAGAGGACGGTGAACGATGTCAACGACGGCGCGATTGCTATCATCATTGATGGCGCGCCAGAGCACGTCTTTGAGCAAGTTGATGCCTTGACCTGTGACTGATGAAATGAATACGTGAGGCACATCAGCCGGAAGCGTCTTTGCAATTTCGTCCATAAGTTCCTCGTCGAGCATATCGCTCTTTGAGATCGCTATGACGCGGAGCTTGTCGACGAGCTGGGGATTGAATTGCTCAAGCTCGTTGAGCAGGATCTTGTATTCGCCAGCGATATCATCAGCGTCGGCCGGGATCATGAAGAGCAGCACGGCGTTGCGCTCGATATGGCGGAGGAATCGCAGACCGAGTCCCTTGCCTTCGCTGGCCCCTTCGATGATGCCCGGGATATCGGCCATTACAAAAGAGCGGTTGTCGCGGTAGCTGACTATGCCGAGCTGCGGTTCCATAGTGGTAAAGGGATAGTCAGCGATTTTGGGTCGAGCGGCTGATACGGCCGAAAGCAGTGTCGATTTTCCGGCGTTAGGGAAGCCGACAAGGCCGACATCGGCGAGCATCTTCAGCTCGAGCACGATTGATTTTTCAATCGCCGGTTCTCCTGGCTGAGCGTAGCGAGGGGTGCGGTTGGTCGAGCTTTTGAAGTGCCAGTTGCCAAGACCGCCGCGACCGCCCTTGAGCAGCTTGACCTCCTCACCGTCGTGGGTTACTTCGCAGAGAAATTCGCCGGTTTCGGCGTCGTAGACTACTGTGCCACACGGCACTTCGATCACTACGTCTTCGCCATCCTTGCCGAAACTGCGGCCGCCTGAACCACTCTGGCCGTTGCCGGCAAAGATGTGGCGGCGATATTTTAGCGGGAGAAGAGTCCACATATTCTTGTTTCCCTTAAGGATAATATGGCCGCCACGGCCGCCGTCGCCGCCGTCAGGGCCACCTTTAGGTACATATTTTGCGCGATAAAAGTGTCGCGAACCGGCACCGCCCTTACCGGAGCGGCAAAGTATCTTTACATAGTCGATGAAATTTGAATCTGCCATAGTGTGTTGTGTTTTTTATTAAGTGTTGTCGCTCATATTGCGATGATGACGCATTATTTCGGCAGCCTGACGGAAATCAACAGGTGAGCCGACGTCAATCCATGTGCCGTTGATTGGGAAGTAAACGACTTTACAACCCTGAGCAACAGCTTGCTGGATGAAATCGGTGGCGTCAATGCGCGTATCGTGTATGAGCTGGTTGAGAAGTTTGTTAGAAATTATGTATATGCCGGCGTTGGCATAATAAGAATATGACGGTTTTTCCTCAATGCCTGTGACTCGGCTACCCTCGGTGGTGAGGATGGCATAAGGCACAGACACTTGGTAGGGAATCACGGCGACAGTGATGTCGGCTTCCTCCTCTTTGTGACGCAAATAGAAGTCTTCAAACGATATGCTTGTGAGCAAATCAGAATTCATCACAATCGTATCGCCCTCATCGCTCTTTCTTGTCACAAGAGATGCGGCCCCGATAGTTCCGAGGGGAGAGTCTTCGCGGACGCATTTGACTTTTACGCCGGCTACGGGTTCTGAGAAATGTTGGTAAATCTTTTCCCAAAGATAGCGGGCGCAAACAGTGATATCAGTTATGCCACACGACGCCAGAGCCTCGATGTTGTAATCGATGATCGCTTTACCGTCGATCTGAAGAAGTGGTTTAGGAGTGTCGTTGGTCAGGGGGCGCAGGCGCTCGCCTTTGCCTCCGGCCATAAGTATCGCGCTGACAGGTAAAATGGTGTGCATCAAACTGAGATTGATCACATCGACCAGTCGATGCTCAGAGTCTAACACCGGAATGACCTTTATGCCAAGCTGCCGACACTCGCGTATCATTGCCACATCGGGTTGATGTTGCTTAAGCCACTTAAACGCCCGATGGGTGATACGGCCGACTTCACAATCAGTAGTCATGCCACTGACAAGTGCGCGCCTGATGTCGCCGTCGGTAATTGTCCCGATGACTCGTCGGTCATCATCTTCGACAAAGAGGGTCATCTCATTGCCGGGCAGACTGTTGAGTTTGCTCAAAGCATCGAGAAGACGGGCTTCGCGGCTGATGATATGCTGTTGTTTTGTGTCAGGTTGCATGGCTGAAAATATCTGATTATATAACGGAAAAAGTCATTAATTGGTTTGGTTCAAAAGGGTTTCAGCGACGATCCAGTCAGTGGCTGTGTCGATGTCGATGCTGCGGTCTTTAGGCATGACGTAAGGCACTCGACGTGTGAACTCTCCGAGTCCGCATTGCCTAACTGACTTAGGGTTGATGACATAGACGGCCCCGTTGTATTCCCAGGCGGGAGGTGCATCTTGGCGGCGGGTCAGTTTGCCGTCGCCTTTAGATATATGTAGAAACCCCGTTTCGTTGTCGGTCTCGAAACAGTTGTAATAGGGGTTTGAGGCAGCGTCAGTTACGCTGACAACCATATCTACATCATCGCTATATAGCCCAAGCGCGCCATTGATGTCATCGGCCGTTCTCATCGGCGACGTAGGTTGCAGGAGTACAACGCAGTTATAGTCTATGCCCTGTCGGTCTGCCCAATCCATTGCATCCAGAATTGCCTCGCGAGTGCCGGATTGGTCGGTGGCCAACTCAGCAGGACGCATATAGTCAACTCTCAAGCCAAGAGAGCGGGCCGTGTCGGCGATAGTGCGATCATCGGTCGAGAGGATTATGCGTGACTCGTCATTGCAGCAAGCCTTGGCAGCATCAATCGAGTAAGCGATCAACGGTCTGCCGCAGAGTGGCTTGATGTTTTTGCCGGGTATGCCTTTACTGCCGCCTCGGGCCGGAATTATATATAGCGGTTTGTTCATTGCTCAACGTCGTAAAAATGTTTTCTAACCAAATTTGCAGGATTTGCGTTCATGATAGTTTCAACCATAATCTGCAGGGTATCAGTCTTGTAATATGGATTCTCTGCTTTGGCTGCCAGCGCCTTGAATTCAGGCGAAAGAGCCAACCTGATTGCGCTGTCGATTTCGTCGGCCGTATCCCCGCAGTGGATGACCGATCGGGCGGCGGCGCGTCCTCGCTGTCGGCAGCCTATGTCGATGGCCGGTATTCCGGCTGAGGCCACTTCGACAATGCCGCTTGATGAGTTGCCAATGGTGAACTGAGCATAATGAAGCGCCGACAAGTAGCGCAAAGCTCCAAGCGACTTGATGAGGCGAACCCGCTCGGGATTGTTGGCTGCGTAAGCCTCGATTACTGATATTATTGCGTCGGATCCCGAATCGTTGTTGGGGTAGGTGAGTATGATGTTTAGCTCAGGATGGAGGTCGAGCGCGTCGAGCATTGCCTTGCATTTTTGCCCGGGATCGCCATCGCCAAGAGTGGCCGGATGGTATGTCGCAATGACGAAAGGCTTGTCAAGGTCCAAACCAAGCTCGAGGCTCAGATCGGCACGCGAAAGTTTAGTCATATTGGCGATGTTCCACACTCCGATCGCCCCTGTGTTGACGACTCTGTCTGGCTCTTCGCCCATTGCTATCACGCGACGGCGGTAGTCTTCAGTTTCGGTCAGATGAAGTGACGCAAGCTTCGTGATTGCGTGACGGATAGAGTCGTCGATGGCTCCTTCTGAGATGGTGCCCCCTGCGATGTGGACTATAGGTATCCGCATTATCGCCGCTGCCGACGCTACGGCAAGCATTTCGTATCGGTCACCCAGTATCACAATCATATCGGGCGACAATCGCCCGAATGCATCACCCATCCCGGTCATGCATTGCGCCATCGCTTTGATCCTGCCCGAAGGCGAATCGTCGTCACACTCGATCGTCACACGCATCGGCTGGAAACCATCGGCCACGATCTGATCGACAGTCATGCCGAAGCGAGGGCTGAGGTGCATGTTTGTGGCGATGACGGAGAGCTCGCAGTCTTCGCGCTCCGAAAGTGCGCGCGCTAAGGGCGACAAAAGACCCCAATCGGCTCTCGTGCTTGTCACAATTGCAATTTTGCGTTTTGGCTCTTCGTGATAGTTCATTGTCGGCGGTGATGCATTATTTATGCAAAATTAATAAAAACACAGTAAAAATCGCTCTATAAATGTGAAAGCATTGTAATATATCGTCATAATAATGCATAATCACTATGATAAAATTTGGTTGACATTGCCTAAATTGCTATCTTTGCAATAAATAATAAATTTGCCAATCGCAATCTAACAATAATATTGAAACTTGAATTTATCTTTTAAAACTAATGAAGGCAATTAAGACATTGGCTCTTGCAGCGTTTTCTGCGCTTGCTGTTATGGGCTTTTCAGCGTGCAATAGCACAGATACTCCGGCCGAACCTGTGTTTGTCCTCGATCTCAACGAAGCCAACTTCCTCTTTAATTCTGATAATTATTGGGCAGACTGCTACACAGCAGGCGATATCAATATCACTCCGTTTGTCTTCAGCCATCGTTCATGGGCTGACGTTTGGGATGATGTGACATATCCTGCGTGGAACGGTTTCTGTCCGTCAAAGGTCAACGACAACAAAGACTATGGTTCTGACTGGACCAAGCACCAGTGGGGTTGCATCCCGGCAAATCCCAGCAACGGAATCTTTCTCGTCGGCAACAGTGAGTCAGCCGTCAGCGAGAATCCTCTTAACAATAACAAATGCTCTATCCGTATGCCGTCATACGGTCTCTTCAATCCGAAATTTGTGTATGTAACCAATTCAAGTTACACTTATTACTGCGCTAAGAATGGTTCTGCTTTCAACGAGCCGTTTGAATATGAAGACAACCTCGTGCTGCATATTGTCGGAGCACGCAACGGATCAATGACTGCTCATCTTCAGTACCCGCTGATTTATAACGGCCAGTACCTTGATCAGTGGAGCTTTATCACACTCGAGCAGCTCGGTACCGTTGATGAAGTGCTCTTCTATGTCGACTCGACCAAGAAAAATTCTTACGGCCTGACAGTTCCGGCATATTTCTGTATGACAGACTTCGTGTTCAATTTCCCGACCGTAGCCGAATAACAGCCTAAGCGCTATATGATAATTAACAAAAAGATCGCGCCAGCGGTCTTTTTGTCGTTTTCTAAAAAGTAAAGATTATAGGTCTTTTTTTCCGTAAGGTTAGCTCACTTTCAAAAAACTCCCTACCTTTGTAGCCAAATTGTGTAGACGATGAAGATAGGACATATTGATTTAGGTTTGCGACCGGTAATGCTTGCTCCGATGGAGGATGTTACCGATGAATCATTCCGCCTGATTTGTAAAGAATTTGGCGCCGATATGACCTATACGGAGTTTGTTTCGGCCGATGCGCTGATACGTAATATCGCCGCGACCACCAGAAAACTCTCGATCAATCCTGCCGAAAGGCCTACTGCTATCCAGATTTATGGGCGCGAAGTCGGGCCTATGGTTGAGGCAGCCCGTATTGTAGAGGAGGCCAAGCCTGACATCCTTGACATTAATTTTGGCTGTCCGGTCAAGAAGGTTGCCGGCAAAGGAGCCGGAGCCGGCATGCTCCGCGACATCCCCAAGATGCTTGAAATCACTCGGGCTGTGGTCGACGCGGTCAAACTGCCCGTCACCGTAAAAACCCGTCTCGGCTGGGATCACAACTCCAAGATTATCGTTGAGCTCGCCGAGCAACTGCAGGATTGCGGTATTCAGGCGCTGACGGTCCACGGGCGCACGCGCTCTCAGATGTATACCGGCGAGGCCGATTGGGAGATGATCGCCCGGGTTAAGGAAAATCCGAGGCTTCATATACCGGTCATCGGCAACGGTGACATTACGACTGCCGAAAAGCTTAAAGCCGCTTTCGACTGTTACGGAGTCGACGGTGTGATGGTCGGTCGCGCCTCGATAGGTGCGCCGTGGGTGTTCAGTGAGCTTAAGTCAGGTCTCGACCCGGCAATCAAGCAGCCGACATTGGCCCAGAAGTTTGATTGTCTCAGACGTCAGATTAAGGAGAGCGTCGACCGTATTGACGAATACCGGGGCATACTCCACATCCGTCGTCACCTCGCTGTCTCTCCGCTGTTTAAATGCATACCTAATTTCCGGCAGACCCGCATCGATATGCTGCGCGCGACATCTTATAGCCAGCTTCTCGAGATAATCGCCCATGTTGAAAATGATATTTTGCCAGAATTAAACAAATGAGTGTTTGCAGAGTATTATTTCTTTTGCTGATATTTTTTGCTTCGAGCCCGCTCGGAGTGTTAGGCGCGCAGTATCGTGAGATCCATATTGACGGTCCCGTGGCTGTTAAACTTATCAACAGCACCGATTCGGTCGGTAAAATAATCTATGACCACCGGGCGGCCGTCGACGTTAGATTGACCGGCGGTTCACTGTTTATTGTCGGTAAGTCGGCTCCCACACCCTTGTCGCAAGTGCCTATCACTGTTTACGGTGACTGCTCTGTCAAGGTCGTGCAGGTTGCAGGTCGCGCTTCACTCGTGGCCGACGGCCTTCATTCACCTGATGATTTGTCGATAGTAGCGTCAGGCGCTTCGACAGTGACCGTCTCAGAGGTGAAAGCTGCCAATATCAATGTTTCGCTGTCAGGCTCAGGATCTATCATCATAGATAGCGGCCTGACGGCGTCAACGCTTAATTTCTCTTTGGTCGGCAGTGGCGCGATCAAAGCGAGCGCAATAACAGCCTCACGCATGACTGTCAATCAGCGTGGCAGCGGCTCGATGACTTTCTATGGCTCGGCCCGCGACTGTTTTGCCGTGGCCCGCGGCACCGGCTCGATTGATTTGCGCGGCTTGGTTGCAAGCGCCATGGATCTGAAGCTCTTCGGCTCAGGCCATATATATTACCCTGCAGGTGTCAGAGTGACCTTAGGCGGAGATCAGGAGCGGATAATGCAGGTGAAACCCTATCAACCATTATAACATTCAATCACAATAGGCATATATAATTATGGAATTATTAAGAAAACTCTTTTTGATGGCGACCGTTTTTGCAGCGGTATTATCAGTCAGTGCTCAGAACGGCCTCTACAAGCTCGATGTCGGAGACTTCAGCGAGCTGAAAGTCTCTGATGGAATTAATGTTGAGTATTACAATTCGGTCGACTCGGCCGGTTGGGCATTTTTTGAGTGCGATCCGGCGACTGCTCAGATGTTGATGTTCACAAATAAAAAAAATACGCTTACGATTCAGATTGCCGCCGACGGCGCTGTCGTCAAGGAGCTGCCGACTGTCAAGGTCTACTCTATGACTCTTCAGAAGGTTGAAAACGCCGGTGATTCGCTCGTTGTGGTTCACCGCACAGTTCCTGTCAGAGAGTTCAAGGGCTCGGTTGTCGGCAACGGCACTCTTGTCATTGAGGATGTCAAGACCCATAAGGCGAGCTTTGCTATCCGCACCGGCAATGGTCATCTCGTGGCTAACGGTACAACCCGCCAGGCACATCTCCGTAATGTAGGCAAGGGTAAGCTCGAGGCCTCAGGCCTTCAGGCTGAAGATGTGAAATGTAACATTCTCGGCGTTGGCCCAATTGACTGCAACGCTTCGGTCGCCCTGTCAGTGTCGGGCGCAGGCACAGGAAAGGTCTACTACGGTGGTTCGCCATCCAAGATCAGCAACCATTCTTTTGGGGTCAAGGTGATCTCGGTTGATACCAATCAGGAGATCAATTGACCTGATTCCAGCTTATCTCCAATAATTATTATAGCCCACTGCAGCTTCCGATTGCCGAAGCGCAGCGGGCTATTTTTGTTCTTGAGATGGGAGCGCTGATATCGTTTATCAATATCGTTTGTCAAAAATTTTACCTTTATAATTGTGTTTGGCAAAATTTTTCATTAAATTTGTGGTAAATAACCTAAAACGATATTGAAGTGAAAAAACTATTCTTATTAGCTACGTTGCTAAGCTCTTCTCTTTTTTCCTCCGCTCAGTTTTCGACCGCAACTGATATTGATGATCTGGCGCTGATATATATTGGAAGTCAGCACCGCCCTGACTGGAATAAAGAACTGTTTGAACCATATGTTGCCCACACTTATGCTGACGGCACAAAGTCGTGGATGTTTGACGGCTTTCTTATGATTGAGTTTTTGGCCTACAACGAGTTAGGTCAACAAGTCTCATTCGGTGAGACAGTTGCCACGGTCCAGGGTGCAAAGCGTGCCGACTGGGAGCGTCTGTTGCGTGAGCAACTCGGCACAGACAACGGTTACGGTTGCCGTGCGCTTGATGACCTTATCGATGACCTCATCCCTGAGCTTGGAGAGCCGGGCCATAAGCACAAAGTTGTCTTCACTCTGCCGGTTGCCGAGACAAAGTCAGATATCTGGGGCGAAATCGACGGCAAAACAATGAACTTCACCAAGCTCGAAGACCGCATTGCCGGCATGAAGTGGTATGCTGACCTCCTTGAGAGCGAATGGAACAAAGCCGGTTTCAAGCATCTTGAGCTTGAGGGTGTCTACTGGACATGCGAATCATTCTACGGCACGACCCAGACTATGGTGCTCGATGTCAATGAATATTATCACAACAAAGGCCTCAATGTCTTCTGGATTCCCTATCTTTCGCGCTATCTGGAAGACAGCTATGTCGGTACCGACCAGTATGAGGATCTGAAACCCAATCAGATGGCCGACTCATGGCAGGAGATGAACATTGATGTCACTTATATCCAGCCTAACTACTACTTCCAGAGCAATCGTTCAAAAAAATTCCTCGAAGATGCCATTAACTATGCGTGGGATCATGACGGCATGGGCATGGAGCTCGAGTTTGAGGGTTACAATTTTGGTTGGACCTATGACCCCAATACTAAATCAGGCACGCGTTACCGCCAGACTCCGGGTAATTGTGTGCTTTACGGCATTTCGCCGACTTTTTATCAGCGACTTGTTGACTATGTTGACTATTTCGAGGATATGGACGTTTTCGGCTTTATGCCCGTAGCTTACTACTCAGGCTTCCAAGGATTTTACGATCTCGAGAACTCAGGCAACGCTAAAGACAAAGAGATTTCTCACCGCATAGCTAACATACTCAATCGCCGTCACATAGACAGTGGTTGGGATGTTGAGCCCCGTGATCCGGCAGGCATAGACGATATCACGCTTGATGAGCGCGTGTTGGCTTATGGTCTCAATGGTGCTATCTATCTCGCCGATGCTGTCAGCGAGGGAGCTGCGATTTATTCTCTCGACGGTAAACTCGTCTATTCATCTCAGCCAAAAGGCGGTGATCGCCTGGCGTTTGGTGTGACCGTGCCTTGCGAAGCCGGCGTTTACGTTGTCCGTGTAGGTTCGCGCAGTGTTAAAGTGACCGTTAAATAATCGCATATGAAATCCATCTTTAAGCCGTTGCTCGGCATAGCTGTCTTGCTTAGTTCTTTGCCGGTCTTAGGCCAGCAGTTTGGTGTCTGTGACGACCTCGCCCTGATCTGGATCGGTGCGCGCCACCGTCCTGATTGGAACAAGGAACTCTTCACGCCCTATATCGTTCACGAATTTCCCGATGGCCATAAATCGTGGCTCTTCGACGGGTTCTTGATGATCGACGGCTGGACCAACGGCGAGCGATATGAGGGCGAGGATTACGACTCATATATAAATCGGCGCTATACCTTTGGCGAAGCTCACTACACCCCTGCCGACAAAGATATGTGGGAGTGGTTTATGCACCGTCAGCTTGGCACTTATGACGGGCTCGGATGTCGGGCTCTCGATGATCGTATCGGCGAACTCATCCCCGAGCTTGGCGCGCCCAATTACAAGCATCAGGTTGTCATGACTTTGCCTATACCTTATCAGGCTTACAACGGTTGGGGTAGGGTTGACGGCAAGAATCTCGATTTCGGTGTGCTCAATGATAAGCTCGCGGCAATGAAATGGTATGTCGATCTCCTTATCGATGAGTGGCAGAAGGCCGATTTCAATAATATCGAATTGGCCGGTGTCTATTGGCTTCGCGAGTCCATCTCTGACGGCTTTAATGAGATTGCCTGCGCCAAGGCAATGAGCGAATATGTCCACGAAAAAGATCTCCAGATGTTCTGGATTCCCTATTACAGGGCTCCGCATTACAGTGACGGCAAGAGCTATGGCATCGATATGGTCTATCATCAGCCTAATTATGTATTCACGCTCGACAAGCCCAAAGAGCAGCTCGAAAACTCGATTAATGATGCCTATGAATATGATATGGGTATGCTCATTGAGTTTGAAGGTTGCTGCATCAGTGGCATTGACGATGGCGTAACCGACACCCGTACAGTTGTGCCCCAAGGCAATTCTTGCTTGTATGAGCACTCTGTTAATCACGCTTTCTACGACCGCTTTGTTGAGTACGTCGATATGTTTGAAGAGAACGGCGTGTTTGATTTTATGCCGGTAGGCTATTATGCCGGTTATCAGGCAGTCTATGATTTTGCCAACTCCAAGCATCCCAAAGATCAGGAGATCATCAATCGTTTGGCTTCGATAATCGAAAACCGTCACATCCTCGGTGGGTGGTATGCCGAACCTGCAGGGATTGCCGAGGCCGTCGGTGATGCGCGTGCCACAGTCTATGGCCTCGAAGGTGCGATTTATGTCTCTGATTTAGCTGCCGATAAGATAAGTATCTATTCTTTAGATGGCCGTGAAGTCGCTGCCCGCAATCTTGCTGATAGTGACGGAGGCTATCGCTACGGTGTTTCGATTCCCTGTGCGCCGGGCGTCTATGTGGTCAAAGCCGGCACGGTTGCTGAAAAAGTTATCGTCCGATGAAATAGCAAAACCTATATAAGAGTCAGCCAATTGTAATCATCCGATTAACTTTTGGCTGATTTTTTTGTTTATATCTATAAAAAAGCGTAACTTTGTAACATAAATCAAGGGATTCTCAGGAGGCTCTTCGCTTAAAAAATTGAATTTTAGATGCCTCCATTCATATTTCCTCAATACAAAATTCACGTTTCCCAATAATTCATCAGCTTATAACTTAATCCAAATCTTTATTACTGGAGTCGTTGACGTTGCGCAGTTTAATGCATTTTGTGGTCAACCGTTATAGCAAAAACAAAAATTGCATACGCAGAAACTTATATAATATATATGTACAATATTTCACAGCTCAACGAGATGGGCGATGCCGAATTGAAATCCGTTGCCGAGTCAATGGGATTTAAGAAAATCGACCTTTCTCAAAAAGAAGATCTTATTTATAACATTCTTGACCAGCAGGCGATCGACAAGGCTGCCTCATCGGCCGCAGCAAATAAGCGCAAAGCCGATAGTGAGGCTCCCGCTCCCAAAAAGCGCGGACGTAAACCCAAAGACAGACAAGCCAAATCTGATGATCAGCCCGTAGCAGAGCCCAAGGCCGTTTCGGAGCCTGCCGCAGACTCCGCTGAAGTTAATCCCGCTTCTGCCCCCGAGCTTCAGGTCCAACCTAAGGATAATCAGTCAGAGGCTCCTAAGAAACGCCGTGGTCGCCCGCGCAAAAATGAGCAGGCCGATCAGCCTGACGCAGCAAAAAGTAATGAGGTCAGCCCGGAAATTACTGTTGCCGATCAGCAGAATCAAGAGGCTGCGAAGAATGCAGCGCCGGCCCCGGCTTCACCCGATAGCGTCGCAGATGACAAACCGTCGGATCAGCCCGAGTCTCCGGCTCCCGATCAGCAGCCCAAAGACCAGCGTGCCAACGATTTCCGCCAGCAAAAAGATTCAGCATTCGGATCTTTCTTCCCTCGCAGCGGTGGTCAGAAGTTTGTGCCGCGTTCACAGCGTGAAAAAGAGGAGGCCGAGAAACAGGCTACTGTCGCCGCGTCAACCGCGCCCATTGTCTTGGGTGAGCCTACCCCCAATAGCCAGCAGCCGGCCAACAATCAGCCCGGTCAAGGCAAGAAGAAAAAGAACCGCAACAATAACAACAATCAGCCCGGTAACGGACAAAACCAGCAGTTCAATGGCGAGCGCGTCCAGTTCCCCCAGCTGCCCCGCTACGATTTTGAGGACTTTATCGAGACCACAGGTGTCCTCGAGGTTGATAACGCCGGTTATGGCTTCCTTCGCTCGGCCGATTTCAATTATATGCCCTCGCCTGACGACGTCTATCTGACTCAGCAGCAGATCAAGCAGTATGGTCTTAAGACCGGCGATGTTGTCGAGGCAACAGTGCGTCCTCCACGCGAAGGTGAGAAATACTTCCCGCTGTCTACGGTGCGCAGCGTCAACGGCCGTTCGCTCGAATTTATCCGCGACCGTGTGCCCTTCGAGCACCTCACGCCCCTCTTCCCCGATGAGAAATTTGATCTTACGAGCGGTCGCACCTGCAATATTTCTACGCGAGTTGTCGATATGTTTGCGCCGATCGGCAAGGGGCAGCGTGGTCTGATCGTGGCTCCTCCCAAGACCGGTAAGACAATCCTACTTAAGGATATCGCCAACGCTATTGCCGAAAACCATCCCGAGACCTACATCATGATCCTCCTCATCGACGAACGCCCCGAGGAGGTCACCGATATGATGCGCAGCGTCAATGCTGAGGTTATCGCTTCGACCTTCGACGAACCCGCCGACCGTCACGTCAAGATTGCAAATATCGTTCTCGAAAAAGCAAAGCGTATGGTTGAGTGTGGCCACGATGTCGTTATCCTCCTCGACTCTATCACACGTCTGGCCCGTGCGTTCAACACAGTTTCGCCTGCGTCAGGCAAGATACTCTCAGGTGGTGTCGACGCCAATGCCCTCCAGAAACCCAAACGCTTCTTCGGCGCCGCCCGTAACATCGAGGGTGGGGGATCACTGACCATCATCGCTACTGCTCTTACTGAGACAAGTTCTAAGATGGACGAAGTCATCTTCGAAGAATTCAAGGGCACCGGCAATATGGAGCTCCAGCTCGACCGCAAACTCTCTAACAAGCGCGTCTTCCCCGCTGTCGACATTATGGCGTCAAGCACCCGTCGCGACGACCTGCTGTTGCGCGATGAGACTCTCAACCGTATGTGGATTCTCCGCCGCTTCCTCTCTGACCGCAATTCAATTGAGGCTATGGAGTTCATCAAAGACCGTATGGAGCGCACCCGCGACAACGACGAGCTCCTCCGCACAATGGGCGATTGACAATAATCACTCCCCGATAATACAAAATGGGCCAATCTGTCAAAACCGACAAATTGGCCCATTTAGTTGTTAGGCGGTCGATGGATTATATGTTCAGATCGAGCTCGACCGGACAATGATCAGAGCCGTAGATATCGGCCCGAATGTTAGCATTTTCGATTTTTGGTGCGAGACGTTTTGAAACAACAAAGTAATCGATACGCCACCCGACGTTCTTCTCTCTCGCTCTCATACGGTAGCTCCACCACGAGTACGCGTCAGTCAAGTCAGGGTGAACCTGACGGAAGGTGTCAACAAAGCCGGCGTCGAGCAGTTTGGTAAATTCATTGCGCTCTTCATCGGTGAAGCCGGCGTTACGGCGGTTAGTCTTCGGATTTTTCAAGTCGATTTCTTTATGGGCCACGTTCATATCGCCGCACACTATGACCGGCTTTTCTTTATCAAGCTCTACAAGATAATTGCGGAATGCCTGTTCCCACTCCATGCGGTAATCCAGTCTTAAAAGCTGGTCTTGCGAGTTGGGGGTATAGACAGTGACAAGATAGAAATCACCCATGTCAAGTGTGATTACGCGGCCTTCGTGATCATGTGCGTCATGGCCGATGCCATAGCTTACGCTCACCGGCTCACGGCGGGTATATATCGCCGTGCCGGAGTAGCCTTTCTTCTCGGCCAAGTTCCAGTATGAGTGATAGCCCTCAAACTCCGGCACTGGCACCTCGGGGCTTAATTTTGTTTCTTGCAGACAAAAAAAGTCAGCGTCAAGGTCTGAGAATATTTCATCAAACCCTTTGCCACACACGGCCCTCAGGCCGTTGACATTCCATGAGATAAATTTCATAATTAATACCAGACTATACCGTTTTGACGAGAAGAACGTTTGTCGTATTTGAGGTCGCTCAATAGCGATGACTTGACGGCGATGTGAAAGTTATAGCTCTTATACGGTCCGACAGGCACAAAGCTTGCAGTCATCGTGAAGCAGTGCAGGTCACGACTTAAATTACAGTTCATATACGCCAGCTTGTGGGTGTCAAAATTATATGACGCCTGGAACGAGAAATTCCAGTTTTTGGTCGGTTGTAAGTTACCGCTGAAACTCAGGTTCTGCGTAATCCGAGAGTCAAATTCCATCTTCTTCTTATTGAAAGCTCCGTAAGAGTAACCGATAGAGTAGTTGACCGACAGACTCCACGGCACCGACCATTTCATATAGCCGTCAGAGTCAAAGTCGCCCGACGAGTTTTCGTCGTTCTGGCGGTCGCGTTGACTGCGGCTATACTGCTCACCGTTCATATCATCGAGGTTTTGCTTGTTGTCGTTATTCTTTTTGTTGTCCTTTTTGCGACGGAAGGTGTCTTTGTTGAACGTGTAGCTGAACGATGTGCCCGTTGAGCGCAGACGTCCTATGCCTTTGCCGGCTTTCCAGCGGGGTATGTTGACTCTCACCGGGGTACCATAAGAGTTAAGTTGATAGGTATAGACATCCCACGTCGCCGACAGGTTAAGGTTGAAACCTTTGGTCACGCGTATGAGTATCGATGAGTTGATGTCGCTCCAGTTCATTGAGTCGGCAGCTATATTGTAGCTCTGCGACAGTGACAGGTTTTCGATGAGCGAAATCTTTTTTTCGCCGATTGAGTCGTTGTCGCTCTTGACTTTCATTTCAAGATTGTTGCCCAACGAGTAACTGATCGAGCCGGTCTTTCCTTCGCCTGGCACCCCGTAGAGCGCGTTGGGATAATAACTGTAGCGCTTGGTCAGGGCCTCGCCGTTGGCACCCATATACTGATACTGGCCGTAGTAACCGAAGAACGGCGACGCGAAGTCGGGCGAGAAGTTAAATGACACCGACGGCGTCAGCACATGGCGTATCATCTTGACCTTTTTCCCGAGAAAGCCGAGCGGCTGGAAAAAACCATAAAGCTTGGTGTCAAACGACAGCGATGTCATGAAGTCGTAGACATTGTAGAAGCTATAGTTCGTGTCACAGACTTCAATGCCGCGCGTCTCATCCCAATGTCGGCGCACCTTGCTGGTGTACATTCGGTCAGTGAGCCTGATCGACGGCGTGATGTTGATGTAATTAAATGCGTTGAAGGTTGCCGATATCGGTATCTCGTGGCGCATGCCGTTGCGCCAGTCTTTGATGAGGCTTTTCTTGAAGAACACGTCTTGTTTAGCCGTCAATGAGTTTTGGAACTGACCCGAGTATGACATTTTGATTTTTTCATACCACTTTTCGTCGCCGGCGCGCTTTTTGCGTTTGAATGGGTAGAGCTGCGACATCGAAATTGTGAGGTTGGGAAACGACACGGCCAACGTTGAGTCCTGCGTGCGCTGCGACACGTTGAGCGTTGTCGAGAATGACCATTTCGAATTTGGTATGCGATAAGTCATATTGACCGTAGAGCTCTTGGTGTTTTCGGTGAACGACGGCGAGTAATATGAACTGAGGTCATTGCGCGAGTAACCGCTTGTGGTGAAATTGACGCTCGCCGAGAGGTTCATATTAGGGTTGAATTTGGAGTCCTGATTGTGGCTCCAGACGACTTGAAAGTTGGTTTGGGTCGAGTAGTCAGGGTCGCCTTTCTCACCGTTGATGGTCTTAAGGTAACTGATATTGAAGTTACCTGAAAACTTGTAGCGCTTCACATAGTTTGACTGCGCGCGCAGACCCCACGATCCCTTGGTATAGACCTCGCCGGTGATGGCCGCGTCCATATTGTCGCTGATTGCAAAGTAGTAACCGCCGTTGCTGAGATAGAAACCGCGGTTATAGTCATCGCCGAAGGTCGGGACAATCACGCCTGACGAATAGCTGTCAGTGAAGGGGAAGTAGCCGAAGGGCACAGCCAAAGGCAGCGGCAGACCTGCAAGGACCATATACGCCGGGCCGGTGACGATGTCTTTGCCCGGGCGGATCTTGGCTTTGGTCAGCTGGAAGCCGAAGTGGGGGCAGTCGTGGTCATCGCATGTTGTGTAAAAACCGTTTTGCGAGTAAAACGATCCGTTCTCAGCCTTTTTTGTCTGGCCTCCGGTCAGGTAGCCTTCGCCCTGCTGAGTGACTACATTGGTGATGAAGCCTTTGCCCGACGACATATTATATCTCATCGTTGCGGCTTCATACTCGGTGCCGTTATCAGTGAAAACCGGCTTGCCCTCGACTTCGCCGAGCGAGTCAGTGCGACCGATGGCAAAGACTGTGTTATCTGAAAGATCCATCTCGATTTGAGCGGCGTCGAGCTTGATCTGGCCGTAGCTGACGGCGCTTTGACCATACATAAACGCCGAGTCACGGCGGATGATCACCATTGAGTCGCTGGCCGCAAATTCGACCGCAGTCTCCAGGTCGACTTTCTCGCGCACGATGCGGCTGCGGCGCGGTGGCAGACTGTCGACGGTTGGCTTCGGATCAGGATGAGGACCCTCCACGCTGTCTGCGCTGTCAACCGTGAGGACCCTCAGCGGAGCAACACTGTCAAGAGCTGGTTTTATTGGCTGGGCGACAACGCCATCGGCTTCATCTTGATCAAGAGCAAGACAGAGCAGTGGCAGGAACAGCAGTGTGATAATATATATTAGTGACTTTCTCAACGTTGTCGTGGAGTCTGCATATACTTATATTAATTGACAAAGTTACTAAATCTCCCGATTATTTCAGACATCAGCTATCTTTTTTAACGATTATTGCCTATAAAAGAGAGCCTAAAGATGTTTCCATCTTCAGGCTCTTTGCTGATGAGGGCTTATGGCCCTGCTCGTTTTCTTTTTTAGTCAGATTATGCGCCGGGTTCGATAGCACCGCTGGGGCATACTTCTGCACATGAACCACATTCGATGCAAGTGTCGGGATCGATGTGATAGATTTCGCCTTCAGAGATTGCTTCTACGGGGCAAACGGGAAGACAAGTTCCGCAAGCCACACATCTGTCTGTAATTACGTAAGCCATAGTTTGAATTTTTAGTTGATTATACGGGTTTCAAATTGTTTTGCGATGCAAATTTAATGCTTATTTTTAATTTCGGGCAAACAATCGTCAAAAAATATCGCCGTGCTCGAAATTTTGTCAGTCACAAGCTCTCATTTGACGCCTACGGCCGCCGTCAGCTGATGGCGTCGAGGGTAGCTTTGAGAGCTGCGATCTTGGAGGTTGCGTCAGCGAGTTTGTTACGCTCATTGTTGACCACAGCCTCGGGGGCGCCGTTGACAAAGCGCTCGTTAGAAAGTTTCTTTTCGACCGAAGCCTTGAAGCCTTCGAGATAAGCGATCTCTTTTTCGAGACGGGCCACTTCGGCTGCCACGTCGATAGCGAGCGGGATGTTAAACTCTGTTGTGCCGACCATAAACGATGCTGCGGCTGCGTCCTTCTGAGCCTCAGCTACGATCTCTGTGAGGTTGGCAAGCTTGGCAACCACGGGTTTGGCCTTTGCGTCGATATCGCCTATGATGCGAAGCTCGAGAGCCTCCTTAGGCGCGATATTCTTCTGGGCTCTTACGGCGCGCACACCTGTGATCACCTCTTTTGCAACCTCGATAGCCGAAGTGATATCATTGTCGATGTCGCCGGGCTGAGGCATGGGAGCATACATGATTGACTCTCCGTCCTTACGCTCAGCGATATGCTGCCACAGCTCCTCG
>CAYRFB010000006.1:0-33638 GCA_964423485.1 uncultured Bacteroides sp. | reverse complement strand
TAACGCTCCAATAACTCATCAGGCTCGGGATTTCCCGGGCCTGATTCTTTCCCAAACCCCAAACCGCGTTCACGCCTGCTCCTTTATATTATATGCATAAACTAATCCCAGCCGCAATCCTCGCCCTTGCCCTTGCCGCCTGTGGCCATCGCCAAACCAATCTTGACCTCAACAAAGGCGACCTTGTCTTCGTGGTCGGAGGCGAGTCTGATTTTTCACGCGCCATCACCACTGCCACTGCCGACGCTGATCTACCCCCCTTCGACCATGTAGGCATCATCGACATCGACAGCTGCGGCGTGTGGGTCGTGGAGGCCTCGCCGCGCTGCGGCGTCACAGCCACCCCCTGGGCCGAGTTCACCGCCGACTCACCCCGGCTGATGATCGTCCCGATGACCGGCGTTGCCGACACCGATGCCGCCGTTGAGCGCGCCCGCAGCTGCATCGGCCGTCCCTACGACTGGGCCTACGGCCCCAGCCCCGATAGCGTCTACTGCTCCGAGCTCGTCCAGATCGCCTACCTCGACACTATCGGCCGGCCCCTCTTTCCCTCCCGCCCGATGAACTTCCTCGACGCCGACGGCCGGATGCCCCAATTTTGGACCGACCTCTTCCAAAAGCTCGGACTGCCCATCCCCCAAGGCGTCCCCGGCACCAACCCCAACGACCTTGCCCGCGACGCCCTCCGCCTCACCCAAAAAACTTGTAACTTGTCACTATAACTTATTACTTAAGAAAACTTTCGCGCAAATTTGTCCGTTCCGACAATTTTGCGCGAAATCTTTAAGATTCTCATCGTAACTTTGCCCTGCAAACCCCAAAGTCCGACCCGTCCGCACCGTCCGACCGGTCCGACTCAATCAACCCAAATACTATAACCCTTATTTAATCAGATAATTATGATTTTCACACCATCAGCGCTCACCCGCTCCACCACCCGTGCCACCTACATCACCCCCCTGATGTCACGCGAAGACGCCTGCCGAGCTATCGCCGACAGACTCCTACTCCGATCAGCCGGATCCGAGCGATATTATATGCCGATGAGCTGTCGCTACAAGCTTTTCGACGCCGACGGCGCCGAAATCTATGCCTCGCCGGCCGAGACCGTCGGTTTTCCGCTGCCCGAGTTGCCCGAGCACTTTGGCTGGCATCCCGTCCTCACAGTCAACGGCTGGAGCCTTAAGGTCGACACCGCGTCAATGGTTCCGGCTCACTTGCGTCACCTTGCCGTTAAGGCCAAGGTCTATTGCAAGCCAGATGTTACCTGCTTGACCGACCTCCCCGAGCGCCTCGACAGCGTCATCACCCTCACCCCCACTTTGTCACTTCCAAAAACCTTGTCACTTAATAAGCCCGTTGTTAGAGTAGAGGGCGATTTCAGAAGCATCGAGCCGATAAGTCTTATAGAGTCGCCCGGCGATGACCGGGGCCTCGGTAGTCCCGTGCGGACCGAAGACAGCCCCCGAAGTCTCGACGCGTGCGACGTCCCACAGCCCTGCGTCGATAAACGACCGCAACACCGTCGGTCCGCCCTCGACCAGCAGCGACGTAATGCCCTCATGATAGAGCTTGTCAAGAATGTCTGCTGCGCCCTCGTGACTCGTTATGATGATCGGGTCGCGGCCATAGATACGATAGTCGGCGCCGACGCGCTGACGGCGGTCAAGTATGATCGGCCGTGGAGCGCGTCCGCCCCACAGCCGTGTGTCGAGCAATGGGTCATCGGCTATCACCGTTCCCGACCCGACAAGTATGCCGTCGTGGATAGCCCGCAGCCTGTGCACAGCCAGTCGCCCCAACGGCGACGAGATCGCTGCTGCCGGTTGATCTGGCCGTTGACGCTCGACGTCCATATACCCGTCGGCGCTTTGCGCCCACTTGAGCGTTACAAATGGCCGGCGAAGGCTATGAGCCGTGATAAACGCTGCGTTGAGCCTTCGGCTCTCCTCGGCGAGCACATCAGTGACCACCTCCACTCCGGCCTCGCGCAGCATCGCTATGCCGCGTCCGCTGACCTTCTCATTCGGATCCCCCGCGCCGATCACCACCCTCGGTATTCCCATATCGATGATGAGCTTGGCGCAGGGCGGAGTCTTCCCGTAGTGCGAGCAAGGCTCGAGCGTCACATACATCGTCGCCTCGCGCAGCAAGCTTTTATCTGCGACCGATCCGACCGCGTTGACCTCGGCGTGCCCTTCGCCATAGCGACGGTGATAGCCCTCGCCGATAATCTCTCCCGCAGGATTCACGATCACCGCGCCCACCATCGGGTTTGGCGACACATTGCCCATGCCGTGAGCTGCCAGCTCAAGGGCCCGCCGCATATATCTTTCATCAACCACCATATCAGAGCTGACTGTAAGCGATATCAAACGTGTTTCCCTCGAGCGGATTGCCTGTCTCGATGCCCTTCGTGAGCCATTTCACGCGCTGCGACGACCGACCGTGGTTAAACGCGTCGGGCATCTCCCGACCGTAGGCCTTGCGCTGCAGGTAGTCATCGCCGATCTTCGATGCTGCGTTGACCGCCGCCTCAACATCGCCCGGCTCGATTGAGCCAAACATCTCGTTATCGTTGTGAGCCCAAACGCCGGCATAGAAGTCAGCCTGAAGCTCAAGTCTGACGCTGACCTGATTGGCATCGCGCTCGTTCATAGAAGCCATAGCCTGGTGAGCGTCGGAAAGAGTGCCCAGAAGATACTGCACGTGGTGACCGACCTCATGGGCGATTACATAGGCATAGGCAAAGTCGCCCGAGGCGCCTATTGTGGACTGCATATCCTTGAAGAAGTCAAGGTCAATGTAGACAGTCTGGTCGGCCGAGCAATAGAATGGTCCGACCTGAGCAGTTGCCTGGCCGCAGCCAGAGTTGACCGATCCGGAGAAAATCACCATCTGCGGACACTCATATTCACCCCAGCCCTGACGCTGGAACTCACGGGTCCAAACATCCTCGGTGCCGGCAAGCACTTTTGACGCGAGGTCAAAGAGGCGCTGGTCTTCGGCATCAGGCTCGCGGTTGCTGCTGACCGACACATTGTCGCCAAGCATCTGGCCTGCGACATTGCCGATGACATCGCCCATATTGCCTCCTGAGAAGAGGGTTATGGCAGCGATGATTATTACGCCGATAATGCCACCTCCGATGCCGGCTTTGCGGCCCGATATGCCGCGGCGGTCGGAGATGTTAGAGCTGTTACGTCGTCCGTCTAATCTCATAGTGTGGGGTTATTTAATTTTAGAAATTTCCACGCGATCGATGAGGGCATGGTTGGTCTTGAGGTTCATATTCTCGTTGGCCGGCATAAAGCGGATTGAGAGCTTATGGTCACCGGCCGTGAGGGGCACGCGCACAATGCTTGAACGGCCCCAGTCGCTCCACTTGCCTTCGCCGCGCTGAGGCATCACGATGGCGCCGACGGGCTGATCATCGACAACGAGGGTGCGGACCGCACACTTGTTCTCGGTGTTGACCGGTCCGTTGCCGTTGGCATAGATCAGCGAGATCGCATAGACGCCCTCATCAGGCACATTGACATCGATGTCGACCGGCGCCGTGTTGTGGTCGATCTCCACAAATCCCGCGCCGTGATAGCCGGCTATGGGGCTTGTAGGCTCGTAGGTGTTTTCAGGCGAACTGAAGTTGATCGACTCCTCAGGCATCTCAAGCACGATCGTGCCAAAGAGGCTGCGGGGCTCAGACGCAAATGATTCGGTGCCGTCAGCGTTCACGGCCATAACCTGATACTCGCCCGGCTCGGTTATCGCAAAACTGGTCTGATGAGTGTTGGTGACGCGCTCGCCGTTGCGTATCACGACATAGTGATCGCTGTACTCGACGGGATTCCACGTCAGCGCGCCTTCCTCCATCCACGCTATCGGCGTCAAGGGAGCCTTCACGTTGGCCATGCGGTTGACCTTCATCTTCGGTATCGGGTTATCGGCCATCACGATCTCTATGGTGTTGTGGCCCGTGATTGTCGCCGGGATAAACGGACGGCTCTCCTTGCCGTTGAGACGGAACGATTTCACTCTGTTGCCGCTGCCCGAGATCGAGATGTCGAGCACGGCGTCGCGATAGCGGAAGCCTGTAAGCTGGCGCTTGGCGGCAAGAGCCTTTGGCACAAACGGACGGAAGGTCAGTCCCTCGGTCTCAAAATTGATGCCGAAAAGTATCTTGTGAGTGATGGCGATATTTCCGGCCAGACACCAGAGCATGTTCGATGAGTTGAGCTGCGTAGCGATGTCGCCGTTGTCGAGCACGAAGTTCTCCTTGTTGGTGGCGAAGAGCGCCGCCGGGCGGAAGACCGACCCGATGGACTCCAAGGTGCCTGCCTCGTTGCCGACCTTTGCATTGGCGATCGCCCAATAAGCAGCCACCCACGGCCAGAGAGCGTTGTTATGGTAGGGCGGTATGTCGGCGATCTGAGGGAAGAAGATAGCCACACCGAAGGGCATCGTCGGATTGTTCTCCGTGATCTCCTTGGCGCGCTTCATGTCGGCGATGCCAAAGATTATGGCCAGCGACTCGCCGAGCGTCTCGGCGCGAGGGTTGAGTATCGGGAAGTTACGGCCGTAGTTGTACATCGCGTAATACCCCTTTTCGGGCATCCACAGCTCGCGGTTGATGGCCTCGGCGATGGTGCGGTGGTTTTCGTGAGCAAGCTTGGCCACGTCGGTGTGGCCGAGTTCGTCAGCGATGTCAGCGAGCACCTTCCAGGCCTGGGCGTGTACAACCGATGTGCCGAGCGCCTGCGACTGATAGATATCGGCGGTCTGCATCCAGCGTGGATAGCTCTGCTCGCGCCAGTCGATAAACGAAGTCTCACCTTGCACAAGGCCATTCTTGGCCGCTATGACCTCAAGGTCATCGAGCAGCGAGTTCTTGATGACCGGATAGATATACTCGAGCCAGTCGCGCTCGCCGGTCACCTTATAGATCTCATAGGCAGCCACGGCCCAGATCATGCGGTCAGAGCTCACAGGCCATGCACCTCCGCTGCCGGTGTCCTGGATGATGCGGCCATTGGCATTGACCTTCTGCCTTAGTGACACCTGAGACGCGACAGGCTGCATGTAGGCCATAGAAAGTATGATCGAGTAGCTGACGTCGCGCGTCCACACGCCGCCCCATGCCTTGCCAGTGCGCAGGGTAGTGTCGGGTTCGACGGCGTTGACCATTTCGTCGAGGCCGAGATTATAGATGGCCGTGTGCAGACGGTTGGGAGTCTTGAGCGCCGGATAAGCCGAGAGGTCGTTGTGACGGGTCCACGAGCTTTCGATGCCCATATAGTAGCCCGGCTGAGCATGGTAGGTTGACAAAATCTGCTCCTCTGACGGCGCCCATGCGCGGAAGTCTCCTTGGAATATTGTGTCGCCGCGCCACGAGTAGGCATCGGTAGCCACGATTACGTCATCGGCCAAAGCCGTTAAGGTTGCGCCCAATGGCAAAGCCATAAGCGCGCAAGCCCGAGTAATGGTCTGTTTGAGGTTCATGTGTTATGAGGTTATGGGTTATATGATATTTTCAGGAATTGACGAGTGTGAGGCCCGACGTTGAAGTGGGCCGACGGTCGGAGACCAACTATCCAAACTATCTCTTCGCCACAGGTGAGGAGCCAAGCCGACCGCTTGTCGGCAGCCGAAAACTTGGCGTCAGAAAATATGTCACTGACCAGGCGCGAACCGTTGAGCCCAAAGGGCTGCATGCGATCGCCTTTACGCCATTTGCGCAGTTCCCATGGGCCTGCCTCGAGAGCCGCGCTGTCGAGATAGAGCACTTTAGGATCGCGCTTGGGCGCAAACTCGCTGACGTGGTGGCGCGAGACGCGCAGATTGACCGGGATAAGGACATCGCGGCGAAGGTCTACCGTAAACGCGTCGGTCTGACGCGTCTGACGTTTCAGACCCGACGGAGCGCTGACGGTCAGCATCCCTCGGTCGAGCTCGATCACAGCGCCGGCTGGAGTTGGAAACTGCAAGCCGGTGCGCTTGGCAGAACTGATGATGTCGTGACACTGCGATGCCGTCGCGCCCGTGTCTTTGAGCAGCTCGCGCAGCACGGTCACCGTGTCTTCGCCGAGCTCAGCCTTCATGGCAGCCAGGTCAATTGCTCCGTCAGCGTTGACGTAACGCCGCCGATAATCAGCTATCGCGCGGTGATAGATCCGGGCGGCGGCGTCAATGTTGGCAATCGACGCGAGGATAGCTCGCTCGGCGTCAGGAAAATTTCGGACTATCTCGGGTATAACGCTGTTGCGCAAGCGATTGCGAAGATAGGCGTCGGAACTGTTTGACGAGTCGATGATGAATCCTAAGCCGCGACGGCCGAGAAATTGCTCGATCTGCTCGCGCGAGCAGTCGAGCAGGGGACGGATCACATAGTCGCGGCGATAACGTATGCCTCGCAGACCGTCGATGCCGGTGGTGCGCAAAAGGTTGAGCAACACTGTCTCTATGCTGTCTTCGCGGTGATGGGCCACGGCAACAGCGCGCGCTGATTCGTTGGTCAGCAGCTGGTCGAACCACTCGTAGCGCAGCGATCGACAAGCCATCTCGACAGATTCGCCGGTGAGTCGGCGCCGCTCAGCGACATCAAAATCGCGGGCTGTGAAATTGACCCGCAGTTGTCTGCACACCTTCTGGGCGTGGAGCATATCACGCTGAGATTCAGCTCCGCGTAAGCGGTAATTGCAATGAGCCGCAACGCAGTCATAGCCCAAGTCAACGAGAGCGGCAAGCAGCGCGACCGAGTCAGCCCCTCCGCTTAAAGCCACAACGACCTTGTCGCCCGGACGCAGCAGCGAGTGACTGCTGATAGTCAGGGCGACCGCTGCAACAAATTGGTCATTAGAGGCAACGCATTCCATTTCAGAAGCGAAATTACAATTTTTTTGCCAAAAAGCCAAGTCTTAAGCGCAGCGTTACTTGGGGGATTTGAGGGCGGAGAGTGGGGGGATGGTTGCGGAGGCGGAGTTGGGGAGGGTGACGGTGCGGGGGCGAGAGCTCATGTTGACGAGGATGTAGTGGAGGCGGCCGTTGATGTCGGTCCACTCGGCGCCCATCACGACGGGTGTGGGCTGGTAGTTGGGAATGTCGATGATCTCGTTGTCGCCTTCGAGGGTGAATTCGGACACAAAGCGGCCACCGAAAAAGATGTCGTGATTGGCTTTGCGAAACTCTGCCAAGTTCTTAAGCATCAGTGCTTCATCGGCATTTTCTTCTTTCATGAGCAGTTTGGGCTCGACCCAGCCGAGCTGTGAGCCCCATAGGAGTGACTTCATCGTAATATAGCGCAGCGAGCCGTCGTTGATCGTCCACGGTATATAAGTGAAGCCGCTATATACGCAGCGGTCGCTGTAGATGAGCGGGAAGAGGGGGACCATGCGCATATAGGCTGCGTGGGGAGAGTTGACTATCAGCATCATATCAAATAGGTCGATATAAGGCTCGGCGTTCTCCTCGGTCGTCATGGCCTGATCGGGGGTGTAAAATGACTCGCGCATATCAGTCAGCACTTTGCGGTAGGCCTCGGGCCACCATGAGCCGCCGCCTTTGCCGTGATGATGATTGTCGGCGTAGCATGGTTCGGCAGCCGCGCAACCGATCTGGTCCATATATACGCCGTCAGTGTGAAGGCTGTCGAGAATGAACTTGTTGAGATAGTGGAGTTTTTGCTGCCAGAGGTCGCTTGCGGGGCAAGTGACTGTGTTAAGGACCTTCGAGCCGTAGACTTCGGTATAGAGGGTGCCGTCGGGCTTGCGGCATGAGGCTTCAGACGCATTCTCGGCCTTGTAACTCTCGGTCGACGGATCCCAGAGCCTGCCGTTGATGTAAGGCGTCACATAGGCGCCCATCGCCTGAGCCTCGGCAACCATATCTTCAAAGCCGGGCTTGGCCGGAAAGTACTCAGGGTAATGGGTGTCAAAGGGATAGTTGTGCCAGTAGTACCAATGGAGGCCGACGCCTTTGCCATAATATTTCAGTGCCTTGCGGAGAGCGTCGATCGTCTCGGGCGCAACGTCGCCTGGCCGCAGCCACATATCAGCGTTTTCAACCCACGGGGCGATATGGCGGTCGCGCACATTTTGAGCGGCCCACTCAGCGCCAAGAGCCCAGGGGCGGTACCACTTCAGCGCAGTTGCCTGCCAACCTTCGGGATTGTAGCCGATCTCGATGCCGTAAGGCAGCGCGAAGCGTCCGTCTTTGCTCCAATCATAATTGGCAACAACCTGCTGGACAAAGGTGACGTTGTCGCCCTCCATCTTCATCTGCATTTCTTTGTTGCCACCGCTGTGGTCGCGGGGAGAGAAGAAAACTGTGCCGAGTTGGCCCGAGGGGTCGTGCATCATCATCAGCTGCATCGAGCCGGTGACCGATGGGTAACGGGTCTGCAGCTGGCCTTCGCGGGTGAGGGAGTACTCGGTGCCAAAGGCTATCGGCAGGATCGCCTTGCCTGCAGGAATCTGCGAAAAAGTTATGCGAGGAAACTCGAGCGAGCTTATCACCCAGCCTTCGGGAAGGGCTGCGTCAATGTAGAACGTCGGCATTTCTGCATCGTCGGGCAAGGCAACGGTCACGGTGACCGGCCATTCGGCACGCTCTTGGAGGACCATATCCCACGTTGCCTTTACAGCGGGTGAGCCGTTGTAGACCGTCGGCTCGGTGCCGCGGTACTCGCCGCGGAATGGTCGCAGCTGAGGGTTTTCGCCATTTGGGCCGAGATAGGTCAGTTCCCAGGGGTAGGCAGTTGAGCCTCCTGAGGGCAGGATATTGTGAGAGGCCATTGTGAACTCTTTGAGCATAAAGTCTTTGCCGCCTGAAAATACAAGTGATGCATTGTCGTTGGCCAAAACAATGTCGCCGGTCTCGTTAATGGTAGATGTTGTAGTAGCGTCGGTCGCTAAACCGAGACAGGTCAAAGTCGCTATAAGCAGTATAAGTCGATTAGTCATAACATTTGGGGCATTATCAATGCAAAATTATATGGGGAGGGGGGAGCGGGGGAAGGCGTCGATGTAGCTGCCGGGGGTGGAGTTGATGATGCGGATGCCGAGGGTGTCGGCGTAGCGGCGGATTTTGTGGTAGCTGAGGAAGGCGACGTAGTAGCTTTTGATGATCTGGTGGAGGCGGTAGTCTCGGTATTCGCTGCGAGCGCGCTGAACTTCGGAGGATGAGTCTTTGTAGAAATGGGTCATGCCTGAAACGACTACATTGTCGTCGGTCACGGCGATGTCGCGCATCCAGGAGTGGTCGGCACCGCAGATATAGATGTCACGATAGCCCAGGCGGATACCTATCATGATGGAGGGAATGAGCACGTTGCGGGGTCGGGGCATGGTGAGGCCACTGCGGTAAGCGAGGCGCTCGAACCAAGCGAAGCCTTCGGCGCCGACGGCGTTAAAGCCTTCAAGAGTGACATTTTGGGGCAAGTTGATGGCTTTAGCGAATGCACTTTTGAAGCGGCGGTCAACGAAGAGGCGCATCGGCCAGGTGACTGCGGAAAGATTGATGAGCAGCCGGCTGACGTTTTCATCATCTTTGGCGCGGAAAAAGTGAGGGTCGGCAAGGACGTAATACTTGGGCTTGAGTTCGCGGAACTCAGGGGCGTTGGCTGCGAAATTGACAGCCAGGGTAGGGTAATGGAGAAGTTGGTCGCCGTAGTCCTCTATTGTCCGGCGCAGTGAGGGACCGTTGGCTAAGATGATAAGGGGCTTTTTATCAGAGTCGTCAGCTTTGGCCGTTTTGACAGGGCGCGACTGTAGGGCGATCTTGACCAGGCTCTTGGCCGTAGCGCCGAGGTCGGAAAAGAAGTCAGAGACTGCGTTCATCGTAAACGTGGGTTTTGAGATATTCGACTGTCGAAACCGGGCTGAAATTGGCGGCGGAGCGAAGCTTCTCGCAAGAGAATGTGAGCGAGCGGCAGGCGTTGTCAAGTTTCTTTTTGCCGAATATCAGGCTGAACCACTTGGGTTTAAGTGAGAAAATGCGTTTCTGGGCTATGCGCCATGCGAGGGCATCGGCGAGATCAGTCACGAGAGGGTCGACGGTGTCAGTGACATTATATATCTCACCTGATTTGAGCACGGCTGAGGCTGCGTCGGGAAGACTGACAGCGTGGACGACACTGCGGCGCGCATCGTTGCCCGACACGCCAAGATATGTGCCGCGATAAATCTTTTCGGCCAATTGGCGGGGCCATCCGATCATACCGGTGCCGACAATCGGGGCGCAACGCAATATGGTGGGTTTGAGGCCGCGCGCATTACATATCTCAGTAAACGCCTGCTCGTCAGCGGCTAAGGACGAATCGGCTTTGAGGGGGGTGAGCTCATTGAAATTGTCACCGTCAGTGACGTCGTAAATATCAGTCGAAGAAATCATTAGCGCGGCTTCAGCCTCGGCAGGATCATCAGTCAGGCGATATTGGGACATAAGGCGCTCGAAGTAAGGCCTTACAAAGGATGATGACGGAGTGAAAAGGTAGAGCGCAGGGCGCTGATCTTCATCTGATATTTTCATGAGCAAATAAATTGACGCGAGTTTTTGGCAAAATTACAAAAAAAGTCAGGCATAGTCGTGGGGCATAGCTCAAATTTTAATAAATTTGCAGTTCAATTCAAAGATTGACTATGTCACAGACTGCAGGTTCACCAATCAAAATCGATATCCGGGCGATCGTCAACGAGCGCTTGGGGTCGGTTGCGCGTGTAGTGCCGTCATTTTTGATCCGCAAGCTTGAGAACCTGATCTGTCAGGAACGTCTCAACTCGCTGCTCGAGCATAATTTCCCCAAAGAGGGCGCAGACTTCTGCAGAGGAGTGCTTAGCGACCTCGACGTAAAGGTGGAGATGGTCAACGCCGACCGTCTGCCGCCGGTCAGCGAGCGGCGCGTGATCATCGTGAGCAATCATCCGTTAGGCGGCCTTGACGGCATGGCTCTGATCGACTATTTCACCCGTCGCTACGGCGGCCAGGTGAAATTTATAGTTAACGACCTGCTGATGGCCATAAAGCCTCTGGCGCCGGTCTTTCTGCCCATAAACAAGCACGGCCACCAGAGCCGCGCAGCGCTGACGGCGATCGACCAAGTGATGAGAGGCGACGACCCGGTGCTGATATTTCCTGCCGGACTTGTGTCGCGCCAGCTTCAGGCCGGAGGTGAGATCGCAGATCTTGAATGGAAAAAGATGTTTGTCAACCGCGCCATAGCATTCAAGCGCGACATAGTGCCGATATATTTTGATGGCACAAATTCAGACCGCTTCTACTCGTTTGCGCGCCGACGCACGAGCTTAGGCATGAAGTTTAACTTCGAGATGGCATTGCTGCCTTCAGAGGTTTTCAAGTCAGAAGGTAAGACTTTCCGCATCAACTGCGGCCAGCCGATACCGTGGCAGAGCCTTACCGGAGGCGCCGAAGCCGAGGCTGAGGCTCAGGCCATGAGACGAAAAGTCTATGAATTGAAAAAAGAATTGCACCAAAACCATTGAAAATAAGTCACAAGCCCAATATAAGCATGAACGAACGCATTATTGACCCAGTAGACACTGAACTTATCGAGGCCGAACTGACCCCAGACCGTTTCCTCCGATATACCAATAAGGCCGGAAATGAAATATATGTAGTCGACGCCCACTGCGCGCCCAACACGATGCGCGAAATCGGTCGACTGCGCGAACTGGCCTTCCGTCAGGCCGGCGGTGGCACGGGCAAAGAATGTGATATCGACGAATTTGACACGATGGATCCTCCATGCCGCCAGCTGATAGTATGGGAGCCGGAGAGCCGCCTGATATTAGGCGGTTACAGATTTATCTGTGGTGGCGATATTAAGCTTGACGATCAGGGCCGTCCGCGCATAGCGACTAGCCATATGTTTAACTTTTCTGATAAGTTTCTGTCAGACTACCTGCCTTATACTCTTGAGCTTGGCCGATCGTTTGTAAGGCCTGAATATCAGTCGTCGCGCGCCGGAGCAAAGGCTATCTATGTTCTTGATAATCTTTGGGACGGCCTGGGGGCGCTGACTGTGGTGTGTCCCAACATCAGATATCTCTTCGGCAAGGTGACGATGTATCCGAGCTACATACAGAAGTGCCGCGACATGATACTCTATTTTATGCACAAGCATTTCCCAGACCACGACAAGCTTGTGTCGCCGATCACGGCGCTTCACACCGATTATGACCAGGCGGAGATGGAAAAGCTCTTTACGGGCGAAGATTTCAAGGCTGATTACAAGATACTTAACGGCGAGGTGCATAAATATGGCCTTAACATACCGCCGCTGGTCAACGCTTATATGAGCCTGTCGCCGACGATGAGAATGTTTGGCACGGCGATCAACGATGAGTTTGGCAATGTCGAGGAATCAGGCATCCTGCTTGCCGTCTCAGAGATACTCGAAGAAAAGAAGCGTCGCCATATACCCAGCTCTTGCTGAGGTGATCAGGATTTTTTTCGCAAGTAAGAAAGGGTTTCGCGGAAGATTGCGGAGCCCGAGAGCCACATTATCAGGACGTAGAGTCCGGCTGCTACGCTGACCTTGATCAGCAGCGAGAGGACGATGTTGCTCACCGGCGACGCGGCCAGGCAGGCAATGGCCATGACGGCGGCTGCGGCTGTGAGATATGGAACTGTGTCGGCAAGGACGTCGCGCAGGTGCAGGCCGATCGTGCGCCAGGCGAAATACTGCCATACAAAGAGCCAGATGATGTTAGTAATGACATAAACGATGAGCATAGTGTCGAGCCCGAAACGGTAGGTGATGACAGCGAGCACGGTCTGCAGCGAGCCGACGGCTATTGTGTTCCACATATAGATGCCGGGACGGTTGATGCTGTTGAAGAGGTTGCCGTAGAGCGTGGTGATGGGCAGGAAAGCGCTGCCGACACAGAGTATCTGCATCACGGCGACGGCCGGAAGCCACTTGTCAGTGACGGCGATGACGATAAATTCACGCGAGATTATGCCAAGACCAAACATCGCCGGGAAGCTGAAGAAGGCGACGAAACAGAGCATCTTGCGGAATACGCGGCGCAGTCGCTCAGGGTCGTCGGTGGTCTGGCGCATCACGGGCTGGCCGACGCTATAAATCATTGATGACAAGATCGATGACCCCATCGTGGTCCATTTGTTGCCTTGGGTGTAGTAGCCGGTCTTGATCATGCCGTAGAAGCGGCCGAGGAGCACTGCGAAAAAGTTGTTGTTGAAGTGAGTGAAGAGAGCCACGGCCATCTGCTTGACACTGAAGGGGAGCATGGAGCGTATGGAGGCCATAGAGAAGGTTAGGCTCGGACGCCAACGGACAGCACGCCATAGCAAAACATTGTAGGTCAGCGAGTAGATGACGGTCTGGACGGCTATGCCCCAGTAGCCGTAGCCTGCGAGTGCAAAGCCGACGCCTGCGACGCCCGAGACGGCTACAGCCGCGAGCAGACACTGGCTGCGCTGCTTGATCTTGAGGTTACGCAACAGGTTGCCCGAAGGAGCTGTGCCGAGCGCACCGATAAAGAAACTGAGGAAGAGAAAACGCGCGAGGGGTACCATATCGGGCGTGCGGTAGAAGCGTGCGATGGGCTCGGCAAGGAAAAACAAGGTTATATAGAAGAATGCTCCGATGACGAGATTGAACCAGAAGACCGAGCTGTAGTCGGTGTCTGTGACTGTCTTGCGGTTGACGAAAGCAAGGGTGAATCCGCTCTCAGAGAAGATGGTTGCCACAGCTGAAAATACGGTCAGCGCGCCGACCACGCCATAGTCGCCCGGCGATAGAATGCGCGACAGGATGATGCCGAAAGCAAGATTGAGCAGTTGCATACCGCCGCTGCCAATGCCGCCCCAGAGCAGTCCCTTAGCCGTTTTTTGTTTCAGAGTTGTGGACATTTGATTAGATAAAAAATATAGATGAGGGTGTTGCAAATCGGGTAGCGGCGCAACACCCTCATTTTTTTATAGTCGGGAGATCTTATTTCAATATGATCTTGTCGGTTTTGAGGCCGGGAGATTTGGCGGTGAGAGTGATTTTGCCCGGAGCGGTGCGCTTAACGATTACTGAGCAGAGACCGTTGAAAGCGGGGAGCTTGGTGGAGTAGAAGGGGATGTGAGAGGTTGGGTCGCCTGCGTCACACGCCACGATCTTGCCGGGCCCAGAGATGGAGAATGACAGGTCATTGTTGGCGTCGGGCACCATACGGCCTTTGTTGTCAGCGACTTCGAGACGGACGTAGATGAGGTCGTCGCCGACATAGTCTTCTGACATCTTGAGCTGGGTAGGCTTGCCAGTGGTCTCCACGCGGTCGCGTGCCCACTCTTTGCCGTCTTTATAGGCTACGACTTCTACGACACCGGGTTCGTAGACAACGTCATCCCAGCGGAGACGGTACTCGAGGTCGCCTTTCTTCTTCATGCCCTGTGACTTGCCGTTGATAAAGAGTTCGGCGCTGTCGCCTGAAGTGTAAACGTGGATAGGCGTCACTTCGCCGACGCGGTCAGCCCAGTTCCAGTGAGGGAGGATGTGGGCCATCGGGAGCTCAGAGCGCCAACGCGACTGGTAAAGGTAGAAACGGTCTTTGGGGAAACCGGCGAGGTCGATGATGCCGAAGTATGAGCTGCGGGCAGGGGGAGGAGTCTTAGCCTGGTTGCGAAGGGCTTCTTCAGCCTTGGCTTTTTCTTCGGGGCTCTGGAAATTGGTGAGGATCGACCAGTCAACATTGTATGGGGTCGGTTCGCCAAGATAGTCGATGCCGGTCCAGACGTATTCGCCGGCGAGGAATGGAGCCTGGTCTTCGAAGGCCCATTCGTAGTCAGGTTTTGATGCCCAGCCGGGAGCGTAGAGGTCATAAGAGCTCACCTGATAGGGATCGCCGTTGACCCAGCCTTTGCTCTTGTCGTCAGAGACGGGGAAGGCATAGTAGCCTCGGGTTGACACACACGAAGCTGTCTCGCTGCCCAATACAGGTTTGTCGGGATTGGCTTCGTGGAACTCCTGATAAGCAAAGGGCTTGTAGTTGAAGCCATAGACGTCGTGAGTGTTGCGATAAGGGGTTCTTGAGGCTTTGAGGTTGTTGTTGCCTGAGCTGACGGGACGAGTGGGGTCTTCGCGATGGCAGATATCGGTGAGAGTCAGAGGAATCCACCATTTGGTCTTGTCAAACTGCTCGTCACACTCGTTGCCGATGCTCCAGAGCACGACTGAGGGATGGTTGCGGTCGCGGTGGATCATAGCCACGAGGTCTTTTTCGTGCCACTCGTCGAAGAGCTTGGCATAACCGTTTGGTTTCTTCGGGATAAGCCAAGTGTCGGTGAACTCATCCATAACTACGAAGCCCATACTGTCGCAAAGCTCGAGAAGCTCGGGAGCCGGAAGGTTGTGAGAGGTGCGGATAGAGTTGCAACCCATCTCCTTGAGGAGCTCAAGGCGACGCTTCCACGCTGTAGTGTTCCACACGGCGCCGAGCGCACCGGCATCGTGGTGGAGGCAGACGCCCTTGAGGAAGGTCTTCTCGCCGTTGAGATAGAAGCCGTCGGGCTTGAACTCAGACGAGCGGATGCCGAAGGGAGTGTCGTAGATTGACTCGCGGCCATCGGGGTTGACGACAGTCGTGCGGGCAAGATACATCTTGGGGTCGTCGATCGACCAAAGCTTGATGCCGCTGAGGTCAAAGGTCTGCTTGACGGTCATGCTGTCGGTGATATTGCGTGTCTCGGTCTCAGTGGCGAGCACTTTGTCGCCGTCGAGGATCTGAGTGGTTATAGTGCCGTTGTAGGGGGCGACGTGGCTTTCGATGGTGATGTCAAGGTCGACTTTGGCCTTGCCGTTGCCTTCGGGAGTGGCCACCAGATAGGTGCCCCAATGACCTACGGCCACGGGATTTTCGCGAGTTAGCCAAACGTTGCGGTAGACACCGCCGCCGGGATACCAGCGCGAAGAGTTCTCGAGGTTGTCGATGGTGATGACCACCTCGTTGTCGCCGGCCTTGAGGAAAGGAGTGAGGTCAGAGCGGAAAGATGCGTAGCCGTAGGGCCATGCAGTCACGAGCTCGCCGTTGCAATAGACTTTAGCGTCAGACATTGCGCCGTCGATGTCGAAGAGGAATCGTGTGCCATCGGCGAGGTCGCGGTCAGTGACGTTGAGGGTCTTTGAGTAGCGGGCTGAGCCCCACCAGGGTAGTTTGCCGGTCTCGCCGGGATAGACCTGCTCAAAGGGGTACTCCACGCCCCAGTCGTGGGGGAGGTCCAACTGGCGTGACTGGCCGTCTTTTTCAAAGGTCCAGTCAGCATTAAAGCTGCTTCGTGCCGATGATTGGGCAAAAAGCACGGCTGCTGAAAAGGCGAAGATCAAGGTTGATGAAAATCGTAAATTCATGTTGCTTAGTTATTAGGGTTATGAGATTATTGATTGTTTACTTTTTGGGTTGGATGTTGAGGCGATACTGAGCGGTGAAGAGGAAGTAGCGCGGCAGAGTGTTGGTATAGGTGACTGTGCGCCCGGTGGCGGTCACAGAGTAGTGGACGTTTGACAGGCGGTGAAGCAGGTCAAAGCCGTCGATGTTGAATACCCAGTGGCGGCTGCCTCGGGGAGTGTAGGTGAGGCGCATATTCCAGACAGCGTCGGTGGTGTCGAGCTCCTTGACGCCGTAGCCTACGCGCGTATATATATTGAAGTCGGTCGAGATGCCGAAGCCGGCCGGGAGGCTGAAGACGGCGTTGACACCATATTTATAATGCTGAGCATTGATGGTGTTGAAGTCGGGGCGCTCAGACGATGTGTGGCGATGAGTGAGGCTACCGTTGAGCGAAATCTGCTGCTTGCCGATGCGATAGCTGAAGTTAAGGTTTTCGTTGACAGATGTGTTGCGAGCCTGCACCTTTTCAGGGATCTCGGTGTCGGTGCCTATCATATCGGTGTTGTTGGCAAGCGACCAGCTTGTGATAGAGTTTAGCCCAAACTGCTTTGATGAGCCGAATTCGAGAAGGAAGCCCTCATGGATGTTGAATGTATAGTTGCCGCTGACGTTGTATGTGCGGTATCGGCGGATGCCGGTCGCTGTGTCGTAGGTGTAACCGCGCACGAGAGCATTGGCGTCAGAGCTAAAGTCAAGGCCTATGCTGTTGTTGATCGATTTGCCGAAGGGAGTATAGTTCCACGACAGTCTGTGGGTCTGAGTATAGGCGTTTTTGAGGTTGGGGTTGCCTTCCTGTATGTTGAGGGGGTCAGAGTCGTTGATAACGTCGACGAGATGGAGCAGCTCGGGAGTGTCGTTATGGATACTGAAGTTATAAGACAAAGCGTTGCGGTAGCTGCGGCCTTGCTCGCCCTCGGGTTTGCCAAAGCGGTAATCGATCATAAAGGTGGTGTAGGTGCGAGGAAGGATAAATGATGTGCGTTTGACGAGATACGACCGATTTTCGCGCCAGTAGTCGAGGCGATGGTGCTCGAAGCCGGCTGCCGGCATAAGATAGAAGAGAAACATATCGTTGTCGCGGGTCTTATGCCATTGATACGCAAGATTGACATAGTGAATGTTTGTCTGGGTGGTTGAGGTGTAGGAGTTGGTAGGGTCGAGCGCTGACATATAGTTTTCAGGAAGGACGCCAAATATGCCCATATCACCGAGGCGGTCGAGGGCATACATATAAGAATCCTTGGCCTTATCGGTGAAGCTGTATTTGTAATCAATATAGAAAAATGCGTTACGCATAGGCCGCGTGTAGCCAATATTTGCACTGATCTCCTTGCGATAGTTGGGTGACTCGTCGGTGTATTGCAAGCGGCGTTCGGCTGGCGTCGGGTCACTGCCGAAATTGATGATGTAATCGTTCCAGCTATGGCGTTTTGAAGTGACATAATTAAAGCCGACCGACATGCTCACCCGGTCATTTGAACCAGGAAGCTGGAATGAGGCGCTCGGTGAAACGCGGAAACTGCCGGAGCGGAGCTTGCCTTCGCTTCGATTTTTTGATCGGTTGACTATAGCGCCGAGCTCTTCGAGCGAACCGTCGGCATAGATGGCGTCGAGGGTCTGCCGGCTGATGTCAGAGTAGTCCTGGTTGAAAGTTCCTGACAACGAGCTGCCATTGTTGTCAGTCTTTGAGTAGTCGCCTCCAAATGATAAGGACAGGCGATGACGGTTAGTGAGAATGTAAGAACCCCAATGCTGGGTGCTGACTGATAGGCGCGAAGATTTTGAGTCGTTAAAACGTCGGTCGTAGTTGTTTGAGCCGTTGAGAAATTGAGTGGCTGAGGTCGAGGTGGTGTAGTCTGATGAGTTACCGGTAATGTCTAACGAGCCTTGGGCACTGACTTTTTCGTCGACTGACTCGTGGTTGTATCTTATGCCGGCCTCGCGGTGAGACTGTGTGCCGGAGGGCATGCTTTCGGGTGTCCAGCTGTCGTCTCTGCCGGGGGTGCGGATGTCGTTGAGATTGTTGGTCATGCCGGTGATGATGACCGAGGTTGTCGGCGAGAACCATGACGCAAAGAGGCGGCCAAGATAGCGGTCAGATGTGCCATAGCCCCCTTGGAGGTTGAGAAGCCAGCCGATGCTGTACTCTTTTTTTAGCTTGACGTCCATCGTGAGGTGGCGCGGCTCAGATTGGTCGAGGTTAAATTTCTCTTCCTTGGTCTGACCCTTGTAGACCTCGACTGACTTGACGGTGTAGGCAGGGATGTTTTCGAGCATCAGCGAGTGGTCGTCGGCAAAGAAGTCTTTGCCGTTGAGCAACAGAGACTCGACAAACTCACCGTTGATGGTGATTCGGCCGTTTTCATCAATCTTGGCTCCGGGGAGCTGTGAGATGAGAGCATCGAGCATCGAGCCGTCTGCGAGCTGAAAGGCGTCGGCATCATAGACGATAGTGTCGCCTTTGTTATAGAACTTCACTTTTGACGATGTGACCGTCACTTCTTTAAGCTCGTGGACCTTTGAAAGATAGATCGCCGGCATCGTGCGCGAGAGTTCGCGCTTGCCAAAGGGTTTGATGGACCATGAGATGGTCTCGGTGCGGAATCCAGGCGCGCCGGCGTCAAAGACCACAAGGGTGTCGCCTTGCTCGACGGGCACTGAGACCACAGAGTAGGGCACAACCTCAGAGCCGTTCCATTTATAGCCCTGGGCTTTGATGGTGTCGAGAGGGTTGCCGTCGCTGTCGTATGGGATGATAAAGGCATCGGCTACATCGCGTTTGAATGTTGCGTCCTTTATGGAGGTGCGTAGATAAGACTTTTCTTTTTTGTTCTTATCTTTATCTCCTTTGGAGGACGAAGATGACACAGCCCTTGTGCTCACAAAAACCTGGCCATAGGATGTGAGAGTAGCCGAAGAGAAGAGCAGAAACACGATGAATTTTAACAGGATCTTCATGAATTACGTCAGTTTGGTATCCGACCGTGAGGCCTTAATAGTGCAAAGTTAATGGATTAATCGTAACATTAAGTGTCCAAACGCTCATTTTAGTATTATTTTGAGAAAATTATGTTTTAGGATTTTTACTATTTAAATTCTTAAGATCGAAAATTTTCATTTTTCATTATTTCATTATTTTTTAGTGGTTGAGATATTTGGAGTTACGGCAAAAAATGTGTAACTTTGCAGTCGATTTAAATAATCACAACATTATAAATTAATAATCAAACGTTTAACCCAATGAAGTACGAAACCGTTTTCATTTTAACTCCCGTTTTGTCTGATGCTCAGATGAAGGAAGCGGTAGAAAAGTTCAGCAAGGTGCTCACCGACAACGGTGCGACCATCGTGAACACAGAAGAGTGGGGTCTGCGCAAGCTCGCATATCCTATCCAGAAGAAATCGACCGGCTTTTACTGCCTGGTAGAATTTGACGGAGAACCCTCAATCGTAAAGAAACTCGAAACCGCTTATCGCCGCGACGAACGTGTGATCCGTTTCCTCACTTTCCGTCTCGACAAATATGCTGCTGAATACGCTGCTAAGCGTCGCAGCCTTAAAGCCAACAAAGACAACGCACCTAAAGAAGTAAAGGAGGACTAAATCATGGCACAGGCACAATCAGAAATCCGCTATCTCACACCGATGTCGGTTGACGTTAAGAAGAAAAAATACTGCCGTTTCAAACGCAGCGGTATCAAATATGTAGATTACAAAGATCCCGAATTCCTCAAGAAGTTCCTCAACGAGCAGGGTAAGATCCTTCCCCGCCGCATCACCGGTACTTCTCTGAAATTCCAGCGTCGTGTGGCTCAGGCCGTTAAGCGTGCCCGTCACCTCGCCCTGCTGCCCTACGTAGCTGACCTTATGAAATAACTTTAAAGCTAAGGAACTAACTATGCAGATCATACTTAAAGAAGACGTTCAGGGCCTCGGATACAAGGACGACGTCGTAGAAGTTAAGAACGGTTACGGCCGCAACTACCTTATCCCTACAGGCAAGGCAGTTATCGCAACACCTTCAGCTCTTAAAGTGCTTGCAGAAGACCAGCGTCAGCGTGCTCACAAGCTTGCAAAGATCAAGGCAGATGCCGAAGCAGCTGCTGCGGCTCTCGAAGGCGTATCACTCACAATCGGCGCCAAGACCAGCGCAACCGGCACTATCTACGGATCGGTTAACGCTATCCAGATCGCCGAAGCACTCGAAAAACTCGGCCACAACGTTGACCGTCGCCAGATTGTCATCAAAGACGCAGTTAAGGAAGTCGGCAAATACAACGCCACAATCAACCTCCACAAAGAAGTGTCGGTTGAAATTCCTTTCGAAGTCGTTGCCGAATAATTTTAGCGCAACATATCGCACAAAAAAAGACCGCCGATTGGCGGTCTTTTTTTATTGTCATAAAGAGGAATTAGCAATTCTGGGTGAGAGAGATGATGTAGTCTTTTTCGTCGGCGGGGTCAACGTTGATGTTGATTTTGCCTTCGCGGGCAAGCCAGCCAATGGCTGCGAAAATTTCTTTGTCTTTCAGTTTGGTGATTTTCTTGAGCTGCTTAACGCCAAGAGCATCAGCCTCATTGAGTGCGGTCCATACGCTACCGGCGCTGGTGCCAATTGTTTCGATATTCATATTCTTATAATTTAGATGTAAACGTTTCGGGTTAATATCTGCGATTAATATTTTTATCTCTTTTAATAATAAACAATTTTTTAACGTGTTTGTTGTGTGAGAGATAGAAGTTAATGCAAAAAAATGAATTTTTTAGTGCAGGATTAGCGATATTATAGTAATTTTACGCATAATTAAAGCAGAACGATAAATGGACGGAACAGTCATCAGAAATACCGGATCACACTATGTTGTCGAAACCGACGGCGGAGTGGAGATCAACTGTAAGATAAAAGGCAATTTCAGAATCAAAGGCATCAGGACTACCAACCCGGTCGCTGTAGGCGACCACGTCACCATTGGCGACCAGGGCCCTGACGGTGTGGCATTTATCACTGCTATCAGTCCCCGAAAAAATTATATTATCCGCAAGGCGAGCAATCTGTCGAAGGAGTCTCACATCATAGCGGCCAACATCGATCAGGCACTCCTTGTCGTCACCCTCATTGACCCTCCCACGTCGACAACGTTTATCGACCGTTTTCTCGCCACGGCCGAGGCCTATGCAGTCCCGGCTGTCATTGCCATCAATAAGATCGACCTGCTCACGGCCGAAGACGACATCAAGCTGCTCGATGCCGTAAGTTATCTTTACAAGTCAATCGGATATACAGTGCTGAGTCTGTCGGCTAAGACCGGCCAAGGCTTGGACGCTCTGCGCGACGAGCTCAGCGGCAAGGTGACGCTATTCTCCGGCAATTCGGGCGTCGGCAAGTCCTCGCTTATCAACGATCTGCTGCCAGGCCTTGACCTTAAGACCGCCGAGATTTCGGCCGCTCACGGCACAGGCATGCACACCACAACCTTCTCTGAGATGTTTCATTTGCCCGACGGCGGCAGCATCATAGACACTCCGGGAGTAAGGGGTTTTGGCACTGTCGACTTCGAGCGCAACGAGGTCGCTCACTATTTCCCTGAGATATTCGAGAAGTCGAGTGAATGTCGGTTCAACAACTGCACCCACACTTGTGAGCCCGGCTGCGCTGTGATCCGTGCAGTCGAAGACGCGGAGATCGCCGCCTCGCGCTACGCCTCCTACCTCAGCATCCTCGACGACGCCGACGAAAGCAAATACCGCCTAAAAAATTGATCGTATCGGCAAGTTTTTGACGGTTATGAATGGCTGACGCGGTGATAGAGGATGATTGCGATGACGGCGTAGATGAGGTTGGGGATCCACATTGCAATCATCGGTGAGGTAAGGCCTGAAATGGCAAACGTCTGGGTCACGGTCATAAAGAGGATATAGCTGAAGCTGAGCACGAGGCCTATGCCGATGTTGACGCCCAAGCCGCCCTTGACCTTTCGCGATGACAGAGCCATGCCAATGACGGTAAGGATAAAAGCGGCTGCTGTCATTGCATAACGGCGTTGGTATTCGACCTCAAACGACTTGATGTTGCCGACTCCTCGTGATTTCTGGCGGCGGATGTATTCGGCAAGCGCCGGAGTTGTCATCTTTTCGTGGTCGTTGACCGAAATTAGGAAATCACTTGGCTCAAAAGGGATAATGGTGTCGAGTTTGGTGCCTTTGGTGATAAACTCACGGTTGTCGTGGAAGTCGCGGATTGCATAATCGCGTATCTGCCAGTTGTAGAGAGTGTCCCATTTGATCGATTGCGCGGTCAGGCGTGAAGCGATCTCTTTGCCGTTGAAGGTCTCAAGCGAGAAGCGCGAACCGATCTTTGATATGTTGTCATAGCGGCTCATATAGGCGATTTGGCCGGGCGCAACCATCAGCATAATGTTAGAGCCGTAGTCTACGCGTTTGTTTTTGACGTAAGTATTCTGATAGTCAATACGCTTGACATTGGCCGGAGGGATGACGTAGGCGTCGAGCGTGTAGGTCAGCGCCGCGATGATAAGGGCTGAGAAGAGATATGGTCGCAGCAGGCGGTTGTAGCTCATGCCGGTGGAGAGCATAGCAATGATTTCGCTGTTGCCCGCGAGTTTTGACGTGAAGAAAATTACGGCAATGAAGGTGAAGAGGGGTGAGAACTGGTTGGCGAAGTATGGGAGGAAGTTGATGAAATAGTCGACAATCGTGGCCTTGAGCGGAGCCTTCAGAAACGAGTCGAGCTTCTCGTTGATGTCAAACATTATGACAATCGCGAGCAGCAGCACGATAGCGAAGACGTAGGTGCCTAAGAACTTGCGGATTATATATTTATCGAGAATCTTGAACATCTTATCTGGGGCGCTGGAAATTATAGACGGCGCATGACTCGCTCGACCATTTCGGTTTTCCACGACTTGAAGTCGCCTTCGATGATGTGACGTCGGGCTTCGCCGACAAGCCAAAGGTAGAAGGCAAGATTATGGATCGACGCAATCTGCATCGCCAAAAGTTCCTGAGCGATAAAGAGATGGCGCACGTAGGCCTTGGAGTAAACGCGGTCAACATAGCTCGGACCGTCGGGCTGAAGAGGCGAAAAGTCATCGGCCCACTTCTTGTTGCGCATATTCATCGTGCCGTCGGGAGTGAAGATCATGCCGTTGCGGCCGTTGCGGGTAGGCATCACGCAGTCAAACATATCGACGCCGCGATCTATTGCTTCAAGGATATTGGCCGGGGTGCCTACGCCCATAAGGTAGCGGGGTTTGTCAGCGGGGAGGACGTCGTTGACCACCTCGATCATCTCATACATCGCCTCGGCAGGTTCGCCGACAGCGAGGCCGCCGATGGCATTGCCGTCGGCTCCGAGCGAGGCCACGAATTCAGCCGATTCGCGACGCAGATCGGGATAGGTGACGCCTTGAACAATAGGGAAATAGGCTTGAGAGTGACCATAGAGTGGCTGAGTCTCGTTAAAATGACGCCAACCGCGCTCGAGCCAATGCTTGGTCAGGTCGAGCGACTTGCGGGCGTAAGCCTTGTCGGCTGTGCCGGACGGACATTCATCGAGGGCCATCATGATGTCAGAGCCGATTATGCGCTGGATGTCAACGACATTTTCGGGCGTAAACAGATGTTTCGACCCGTCGATATGGCTGCGGAAATGCGCACCCTCGGGTGTAAGTTTGCGGTTTTCGCTTAGCGAGAACACTTGAAAGCCACCGCTGTCGGTGAGTATCGGCCGGTCCCAGCCGTTGAATTTATGCAAACCTCCGGCCTGACGGATGATGTCCATGCCGGGCCGGAGGTATAGGTGATAAGTGTTGCCGAGTATGATCTGAGCCTTGATGTCGTCGCGCAGCTCGTGAATGTGGACGCCCTTGACTGACCCGAGTGTGCCAACGGGCATGAATATCGGGGTTTCGATTTGGCCGTGGTCAGTGGTGATGACTCCGGCGCGGGCATTACTGTCAGGAGCAGTGGCGGTAAGTTTGAAATCCATTTATCGGCAATACTGTAGTTAGCGGGGTTAGAAAAGTTTATCGGGATAAACGCCGGCCTCGTGGAGCGCTGCAAGTTTTTCGACAACCATCTGGCGATCTTCGGGATAGGTCACTCCGAACCAATGGGCGTGAGTGTCGAGCACGTCGACAGTAGCCTCGCCGTTGCGTATGAGCTTATCAACGACCGAGGGAATGAAAAATTCGCTCTTGGGTGTGTCGATATACTTGTCGAGGAAGCGGCGGAACTCGCGCTGTGAGTAGTCGAAGTAATCGGGTGTCAGCCCCCAGAAATTCATCGACACGAGGGTCTCGGGAGCAAGAGTGTGAGTTGTGTTGTCGGCTTCGTCGACATAGGTGATGTTGTGGTCTTTGTCATAGCTGATGGCGCGACGCTCAACGACCTTGGTGAGCTTGCCGTCAGCTGTAGAGCACACGCCGCGCGACACCGATCCGTTTTCGGTCACGGTGTTTCCGACGCGGAATCCGACCATGCAGTATTCGCCCGGCTGGCGGTCATCTCGGCTGAGCTCTCGGGCGATGACGTCAAAGGCGTCGCGGCTGTAGAAGTCATCGGCGTTGATCACAGCAAATGGCTCCTTGATGGCAGATGCGCTCATAAGGATGGCGTGGTTGGTGCCCCAGGGTTTTTCGCGTCCTTCGGGCACGGAGTACCCTTCGGGCAGAGCATCAATACTCTGGAATACTACGTCGACAGGAACAGAGTTTTCATATTTGCTGAGCACGATTTTGCGGAAATCGTCTTCGAAGTCGTGGCGGATAACAAACACGATGCGGCCGAAACCGGCTTGTAATGCATCATAAATTGAGTAGTCCATGATGGTTTCGCCGTGAGGACCGACTCTGTCAAGCTGTTTGAGGCCGCCGTAACGGCTGCCCATGCCTGCAGCAAGCACTAATAGGGTGGGTTTCATTTTGGATATGATATGGTTTATGTTATATTGTTTGCAAAGTTAGCTATAAAAATTCATAATTTGTGGGGCGTGGCTCACAATTCGCTTATTTTAACCGATCAGATGCGTTCGAGGACGGTTGCGATCAGGTCGCGTATGCCCGACTTGTAGTTGGGGTTGGCCACAGTGTTGAAGCGGTTGGCGATGATCGAGCAGACGGTCATCGCTTTGTGGCCCATCAGTTTGCCAAGTCCCTGCAGGGGAGCACTCTCCATTTCGTAGTTGGTGATCTTGCGGCCTTTGTATTCAAACGCTTCAATGCGGCGGTTGAGATCAGGATTGGCCAGAGGTAGGCGCAGTTCGCGACCCTGAGGTCCGTAGAAACCGACGGCAGAGATAGTGTTGCCGCGCACCATATCCTCGCCGCCGATACGGCTCACAAGCTCAGGGTCTGCATCGACAACATAAGGCTTGGCCCACAAAGGGTTCCAGTCAGTATGGGCGCATAGAGCGTGCTCAAAATCGAGGTCGGCGACCTCGTTGCGGCCTGCATAGTAGTTGAGCACACCGTCAAAACCGATTGATTTTTCGGCAATCACGGGAGTGCCGAGCGACAGTTCGGGCTGAAGGGCGCCGGATGTGCCGATGCGCACGAGGGTTAGCGAGCGCTTGTCATCGCGCACCTCGCGGGTCTTGAAATCAATGTTGGCCAGGGCGTCGAGCTCGTTGATGACGATGTCGATGTTGTCAGGGCCGATGCCGTGGCTCAGACACATTATCGGTTTGCCCTTGTAGGTGCCACCGATGGTGTGAAATTCGCGTGACGAGACTTCAAACGTTTTTGTATCAAAGAAATCTGCAACCATATCGACTCTCGAAGGATCGCCCACGAGAATCACACGGTCGGTAAGCTGGTCGGGTTGGAGGTGGAGATGGAAAACTGAACCGTCAGGATTGATGATGAGTTCTGACTCGGGTATTATCTTTTTAGTCATGGCTATAAAGTTTTAGGTATTAATTTAACGGAAAAAGAGAGGCAAATGTTGTGTGCCGTCGGTCAGCTCCGCGAGGTCACGGCGTAGCGCCCTCCGGGCAGGGTGATGACCATATCGCTCATTTCCATCTCGAAGAGCAGTGCGCTCAAGTGGTTGAACGACATAGACAGACCCACACAGATGTCGTTGACCGTGTGGTCGGGATGGGTGACGATATAGTCGGCTATGGCTTTTTGCTCAGGTGTCATGTCAAATTTGAGTTCACACTGCGAGTCGGCCTGGGGCCGGGAAGTCCAGCCGAGAGCGTCTATGATGTCGTCGGCCGAGCGGATGATTACGGCTACCTGACGCGCTATGAGGTCATTGCAGCCACGGCTGTAGGTATCGGTGGTCCGGCCGGGCACGGCAAAGACTTCGCGGTTGTAGGCCGCTCCGATGCGAGCGGTAGCCAATGCGCCGCCCTTGATATCGCTTTCGACTACTATGACAGCGTCAGCGAGTCCGGCTACTATGCGGTTGCGAGCTAAGAAGTTACCGCGGTGGATGGCTGCATCAGAGCTATACTCTGTGATGATGGCGCCTCCTGATCCGACTATCTTGGCCGCCGTCGATCGATGGTCAGCAGGGTAGATCATATTGAGGCCGTGGGCGACTACAGCGGCTGTCGGCACGTCGTTGTCGAGCGCAGCCTTGTGGGCAGCGATGTCGATGCCATAGGCCAATCCGCTGATGATCATAAGGCTATCGAGGCGCTGCGCGAGATCGCTGACAAGGTGACGAACGAAGTCGAGACCGTAAGGCGTGGCATGGCGTGTGCCGACCACAGCGACCGAATGAAGACAGTCGAGATTGCAATTGCCGATAGAATACAACAGAGCCGGAGCGTCGGCGCAATCGACAAGACGCTTGGGGTAGGAGTCATCAGCAATAAAACGAGTGGTGATTGATTTGTCTTTAACAAAAGAAGCTTCGCGCTCGGCGTCGCGCAGCAGCGATGAGCGATAGTCAGCGTCGCAGATGCGTGAGTCGAGGCGGCACGACGCGGCGAGAGCCGGCGTAGGAAGCGTAAAAAAAGATTCGGGCGAGCCGAGGATGCCCAGCAGCGTGGTGGCCGTCGAGTAGTTTAAGCCTTTGATTTTCGAAAAGGCTATGCGCGCGACCAAAGGGTCGACCGTTGTCGGGAGCGCAGCTGCCATCAGCTAAGATAGTCTTTAAAAGCTTGAGCGAGACATTCGCCGCGAGATAGCCGGCCGTTTTCGAGACAGGCGACGCTAACGAGCGCCTTGACAACAGGTGTGCCGTCGGGTTTATAAATGTCTTGATGAAAGACAAATAGCGGCCCGCGGCGCGAGAGGTTGAGCTTGCTGACAAAACTTTCGCCGAGGCCAAGCGGGGTCTTGTAGTCGATCTCGACGCGTGAAAGCACCGGGTCGACACCGCGCTCATGCATCTGGCGGAACGACAGCCCGGCCTTGTCGCAAAACTCATGGCGGGTGTGCTCGAGATAGTGGAGATAGTTGGCATTGTTGACTATGCCCTCGGCGTCGACTTCATAGTCGCGGACCTTCATCGGGAGTTCGAATATGTAAGATTTATCGCTCATAATTTTTCAGACTTTGAGTGTGACAGGCGGCTGAGGCGCTCCTGACGTAATTCATATCTATATATTTTTGACCGTTGCCGCGAGTTATCGGAAACGCTTTGCGCTTTTTAGCAAGAGACGTTTCGGCGGCTTCAGATTTATGGCCCGGGAGGGTGGGGCGCAGACAATCAGCGACATCACCAATTGTCGCAGGATAGACCACAGCGCAAGGCGGATAGCCTAAGGCTGCCCACATCACTGATTGGCCGTCGGGTTTAAGCTCTATCACCATCGACGCCGAGGAGCTGTGGCGTGGGATGAAATCCTGGTCAACTGCCCAACGGCAGGTGTCGTCCATAGCGTCGCGGCCGGTCAACGAATGGTAGAACGACCGGCTTGCCGTTTCGGTAAAGTCAGCCGGTTCAAGCTCGCCGCGCTCAATAGCCGGCTGAAGCAGGATGCCCGCTGTGGCATAGCGTATATAACCCTTTCCGCCCCCGGTGTCGCCTGAGAGTGAGAAGTTGGTGCGAAGCATCACTCCGCTATCTGCGTCTGATATATCATACTTCCTGAAACTATAGTCATCAGTCTCGAAGTAAGCCCCGGCGCCGCTGAGGTCGATGACGCCAAAGTTGGCCTGGACTCCTAGGGGCTTGGGATGTGAAGAGAGCAGGCGCTCAAAATCATCGACAGTCGTGCAGCGACGCAATGCCTCGGTCATGATCGCACCCTCTTGGTCGCGCAGCGACGCAGTGTCAGGCATTAGGTTATAGGAGGCGGTGTTCATTATGGCAAAGCCGCGGTCGTTGACCCCTACCCAGGCCTCGGCAAGCGCTGAGTCACCGGCGTTGAAGAGGGCGACATAGGCGAAGGTCGAATCAGTTGCAGAGACTGTCTCGACAAAATTGCTTTCAAACGATGAGTCGCGGTGCTTCCATAGCATCGGATATCCCGATCGAGAAACCGATGAGCCTACTATTGCCGACGTGCAGGCTAAGGCTACGATGCCTTTGACGAGCATCGCAACCAATAGAGCCGGTGTCTGCAACTGTCGCGCCATCAGCAGAGCGGCGGTTACTGTTCGTCAGCCGGACCGAGCAGATTGATAGCGCCCGTCGTGGGATCGAGCAAGAGTTTTGACGGCTGCTTCTTGTCAGAGAACAATTTGGGATCGAGACCAAAGGTCACACCGAGTTGCGACAACGACACTTCCTGGCTCGCAACTTGGCGACCGTTGTAGGTGAGAGTGACCAGTGCGCGGCCGGGGATGTTGTAGGCCAGTCCGCCCTTGGGGAAGGTCTTGGGTTCGCCTTTTTCGTTGAGAGGGAGTTTGCCCTGCTCAAGGATGTCGACCGATATATAGATCGGCGCACCTGAGAGGTTGTTGGCGTCGACAATGCCGTCGACCGGCGACAGTCTGACGAAAACCTCGTCGTTGATGCTCTCACTGTCAGGCTCGAAGGTTATTGTGGTGACAGAAGTGCTCGTTTTGGTTGTGCCTGCAAACATAGCCGTCAGCGCCGCTTCCTGAGCCGAGAGGTTGTCAAGGGCGAGCTGCATCGACTTGCCGTCAGGCGGAGTATTGTCTGCCTGACCTGAAATAAGGTCTGAGCGTGTTTCGCGCAGCTCGAAAATACGCTGGGCCACAAGGTCGGCACGCTTCGAAAGCGATGAACTGAGCGTCATCTCTTGAGTGACGGCCTGAGCCGCGGCCTCGGTTTCGAGTGGAGTCGCTTTTGCATTGACAGGCTCGGGAAGGGTGATGCGTGCTTTCTGGGGGAGATTGTCAGTGTTGACCGCGATTGGACAGTTGTTGTCGGCGAGGATGATGTAAGGCGTTGAGCCCGATTTGAACTGCACCAGCCAACGGTTGGCGTTGTCGGCCACGCCGCGCGGCGTTATGGTCACCGATTTGACTGTGACGGACTGCTCGGGCTTGGTGATTGCGTCGTTGATGCCAAGCTTGAGTTTGGCATAGTTGTAAAACTCGCCCGGGGTCTTGACCGTGTGCTCTGTCTCGATGGTGATGTCGAGCAGGGTGCGCGGCAGCGAATATATCAGGCCATAGTCATTGGCTTTAGAGGCGGTGAGGCGTTGGGCGGTTTGAGCTTGGAGGCCGAAACTGATCATCGATGTGATGGCTATAGCTGCAAGAGTCTTGATAGTCTTCATTTTATTGTCGGTCGTTAGGGTTTTGTTGAGTTGAGAGTCAATGTTTCATTATTGATTTTATGGCGCGGCCGATACTGTCGGCGACGTCGTGGGCACAGACGCCGTATGATCCGTGCTGCTGCTCGGCGATTTTGCCAGCCACGCCATGAATATAAACAGCTGAGATGGCTGCAAGTTCGGGTTTTATGCCCTGAGCGAGAAGTCCGGCGAGGAGGCCGGTCAGCACATCGCCCGATCCGGCAGTGGCAAGCGCAGGGGTGCCCGATGAGTTGTAGTACACTTTTCCGTCAGGTCTCACCGTGGCCGAATAGAAACCTTTCAGCACGATGATCACCTTGTAGGTCCTCGAGACCTCGATCGCCTTAGCTAAGCGCGCAGATGACGAGGGCTGGGGCCCGAAGATGCGGTCAAACTCGCCTGAGTGGGGAGTCAATATCGAGAGCAGCGGCAGATAGTCGAGCATTGTCGGACGTATCGCAATGCAGTTGAGAGCGTCAGCGTCGAGGATGACGGGTCGGTTGTTGGCCGAGGCGACTTTGAGAAATGTTTCGAGAGCGTCGATGGTCGCGTCAGCCGTGCCCATGCCCGGACCGATTGCTACGGCCGAATAGTTGTGAGTGATCTCGATGTTTTCGATGTGCTTATCGTTGACGTCACTCTCAAACAGAGCGTCGGGCGCCGATATCTGCAAGATGTTGAAGCCGCAGGCCGGAGCGTGACAAATGACTCTGCCGCAACCTGATCGGCCGGCCGCCTTAGTGGCGAGCACAGCCGCGCCCATCATGCCGTAAGAGCCGGCAAAGATGATTGTGCTGCCGAAATCGCGTTTTGACGAGTCAAACGGTCTGGGTTTCAGACAACGCTGTATGTTGTGTCCCTCGATGAGATAGTGATAGCTGCGGAGATGACGGATTGTTGCCGCGCTCGGGCGCGGACCGATGACCTTCCATTCGCCCACTAATTCGATATTCTCGTTGATGAAAAACGAAAGCTTTGGCACTAAAGGCGTCAGTGTGATGTCAGCGTGGATGATCTTGCTGTTGATCAAGCCCGACATAGGGTTGCCAGGCAGGCCCGAAGGGCTGTCGATCGAGATAACCTTTGCGCCAGACTCGTTGATGTTGGAGACCAAGACCTGATAGCCTCCCGATAGCGGGCCGGTGATGTTGCTGCCAAAAAGACCGTCGATCACTATCATGCCGCTGTCGATCTCTGGCATGGAAAAGCGCAGACCGGTCACCTCGGTTAAGTTGTTTTCTTCGGAAGCGGTGACATATCGGGTACGGAATTGGGCACACTCAGGTGTGAGCCTGTTGCCACCTATATTAAATAGGAAAGCATAGACCGAAAAGCCTTTCGACACGAGGGCCGCTCCGGCCGCAAGCGCGTAAGCTCCGCAATCGTCGTGGCCTGCGAATATCAAGATCGGTGTCCTTACATCGTGGGCCTCAGCGATTTCTTGAGAAATCTCAATGCCGATTGAGTCGATAAACTGCGCCTTCGACAGTCCGAGTTCGGCCAGCGTGATCTGCTCGATTTTTGGTATGTCTTCTTGCGAAAAAAGATTCATTGTCTATAAGATGTTCGTTGGAGAGTTTGCCGGAAGCGCCGGCTCGTAGCATATCCTGAAATACACTTCACAAAATTAGTCAAAATATCAATCCGCACAAAACCCAACCCCCCGATTTTTTATATAATATCTTGACGATGTTAAGTCATTGCAGAAAACGCGATTTTTTCTATGACCGACGGCATCGGATCACCTGATGATGATTTTACAAGTTTCAGACACTCTGTCGTTTTCCGTTACTGAGACAATGTAAACGCCTGATGTGAGCCCTTCAGTGGGGATAGTGGCTGTCGAGGCACCGGCATCAACTTTTTGACGGTAAACATTCACTCCATTAAGGTCTGTAACATAGATTATCCGCGAGCTTCTACTGTTATCAGAAAGATCTAAAGTTATTGTGGTGCCTTTTGATGCGGGGTTAGGGTATGCAGCGATGTGACGTTCCTCTTTTACGATTTCGGCTATGCCTGATGCTTTGTCAATACGATAAAATCTCAGGATCTTCAGGTATTCATTATTATCATTATAACCGTAAAAAGAGAGTTGTGCAAGAATGCTATTGTCAGATTTGAAGAACTCTATAGCGGCTCTTTCGGTAAATTCATCAGGTAGAGGGAAAGAATGAATGACTTCGCCATCTTCCGTAATAACTTCGATCCCGGTATAATGGATGCCATAATGCGTGCTTCGCATATCATCCTCGCCGTCTCCATCTCTGTCGGTCGAAGTAATTCCGAAAAGAATTTCCAACGGACTTTCATATCCGCCCGGTGATATAGCCATATTATCGCCTGCGCCTTCGGATAATTCAGCTTTATATCTGACATACTCAAATTTTTCATCGTCATTGAAAAATGTTTGAGAGAACGGCAAATATACACCTCCGTTCCAATGATTCATTTTTGCGACATCAGTGCATTTTGGCGTTAAGAAATTTACGGTTTGAGATTCATACCTTGTCCGAGATGTCCATTCACCGGAATATTTATTAACCGTTATAGCGTAATTAAATATGTAGCCGGTCTGGTTATCTTTATTGAGATAGGATTCAGCTGAAGAGAGATAATATTGATATGGCGATGTGAGGTTGGCAGACAGATTTGACACTAATATCAAAACCATATCCCCTTCTATCCTACAGTTGTCTCTAATGTTTTCAAGAGTTAGGTTGGCGTCAAAATAGCAGTTGGCTTCATAAAAATAATTTATGAAAGCCTCTTTTCGACTTTCCATATCTGACACAGGAGGCATTCCCGTTACCACTCCTGTCTCCTTTGTGAGAGTCTTGGTTTTCTCAATTATGCCTTCGGCCTCGCGCTCTTCGATGACAGTGAACGGAGTTAATGTTGCAAACTCAAATGATTTCAAAGGATTCAATTCAAAATCATAAATCTGGGCTTTGTGGGTGTATTCTCCGTCAGAATAACTATATTCGTTATCTGAAAAATATATTGCAGCCTCCCCGTTTTTCATATATTGACCGGGAATGAAACGTGTGTCGGTACTCTCAACTTCTTTGACCAATGTCTGGGCAGAAACAAACATTGGAACAATCATCAGACAAGAGAAAAATCTTTTTAACATAAATATCATTGGAAAAGTTAATTAGGGGGTGTGAGAGACAAACAGAATAACCCTCGGTCTCTTCCGCAAAAATAGTCAAAATTTCTTTTGTTGGTGCGGGTACGGTCTTTTTTGTTATTTTTATCAGTTATGTACCGGTAATTGGTAAACAAAAAACAAAAAGTGAAATATTTGCAGATTCAGAAACGAAGTGCAAAAAATAATGGTTTCTCATTCTCCTTGATCCTCCGGGGGAAGGCCTGACGGCCTGGGGGCAGAGCCCCCGATGAGTGGCTGCGTCAACTTTCAACAAGCAATACAAAAAAAGGAGACCGAAGTCTCCCTGAGATTAACTAATTTTGTATTGCTTATGTATCATCAATTAACCTCGGAGCAAAGGTCGCAAATTTCGGCCTTACTCGCA
>CAYRFB010000005.1:21246-37496 GCA_964423485.1 uncultured Bacteroides sp. | reverse complement strand
TACCGTCTGCCGACCGAGGCCGAGTGGGAGTATGCCGCCCGCGCCGTAGTGTCTGACAATATGTATCCCTGGGACGGCGACCTCACCATGAGCGACGACCGCGGATGCTTCTACGCCAACTTCAAGCCTCAGGAGGGCAACTATGTCAAGGACGGCCATGTCATCACATCGCGCGTCGGCACCTATGCCCCCAACGACTTCGGCCTCTATGATATGGCCGGCAACGTCAGCGAGTGGACCTCGACGGCTTACACTGAGAGCGTCGGCAAGCTCACATCCGACCTCAACCCCGAGTATCGCTACGACGCAGCCAAGGAAGATCCCTACAAGATGAAACGCAAGATCATCCGTGGCGGATCGTGGAAAGACGTTGCTCACAACATCCGCTCTGACCTCCGCATGTGGGAGTATCAGAACGAGCAGCGCAGCTTCATCGGTTTCCGCTGCGTGCGCTCTCAGATCGGTTTTGCCAAGGGCACCAAGTCGCAACAGAAAAATTCTAAATAATCAACCCTCTCTGACCTCACAACATTAACTTAACCATCAGTCACACAGAAAATGGGAAAAGTACAAGCATATCGTAACGCCGTCAGCGCCTTCATCTCTTCAGAGAACGGCCAGCGTTTCTTCAACTTCGCATATAGTATCGGTGCGGCCATCGTCATCTGGGGCGCACTCTTCAAGATCCTCCACCTGCCGGGCGGCAACATGCTGCTTTCGATCGGTATGGGCACCGAGGTGCTTATGTTCGTGCTCACGGCCTTTGACCGTCCGCCAAAAGAATACAAGTGGGAAGAGGTCTTTCCCGTGCTCGACTCTCACAACGCCGAGGAGCGCCCCGACTTTCAGGGCGGCGGATCGGTGGTAATCGGCGGCGTCGCCGCAGGCTCTTCGGCTCCCGCGGTCAGCTCTGGCCAGGCCCGCCGAGCAGCAGGCATCCCTGACAACATCGACCTCAGTCCCGAAGACACCCGCTCGCTCAGCGAGAGCATCGCCAAGATGGCCGCTGCCTCTGACCAGCTGTCGCGTATGGCCGAGCTCACCTCTGCCACCCAGCAGTATCTCGACCAAATGGCTTCGATCGCCGAAGAGATGCAACATCTTCGCCAGACCACCGCTGCGCTCAACAACGTCTCTGACGTCCTGCTCGAAAGCTATCGCGCCATCACCGAAAACTCTGAGAACATCACCCGCAGCTCTAAGGGCTATGTAGACCAGATGCAGGATCTCAACCGCAACATCAGCGGCCTCAACACCATCTATGAGATCCAGCTCAAGAGCGTGTCGTCGCAGCTCGACTCTATCGACCGCGTCAATCGCGGCATAAAAGACATCCGCGATATGTATGAGAAGGGCGCCGCCCAGAGCGCGCGCTACTGCGAGGAGACCGAGAAGATGACCCGCTATATGCAACAGCTCAACTCTGTCTACGAAAAGATGATCACGGCTATGACCGTCAATATGTATCGTCCGATGGCGATGACGCCCGACGCCCCGCAGCCCGGTCAGACACCCAACGTATAAAAAAATCAACCCGTCACAACAACATCCTGCTAATCATAATGGGAGCTCACAACAATCGCCTGTCGCCGCGCCAGAAGATGATCAACCTTATGTATATCGTCCTCACGGCCATGCTCGCGCTCAACGTCTCGAGCGACGTGCTCGACGGTTTCACCCAGGTGCACGACGGCCTTAACCGCTCGAACACTAACGTCGGACAGCGCAACGACGACATCTACCGCCGACTCGAAGACTTCACCGCCCAGAACCCCGACAAGGGTCAGGCGTGGCTCGACAAGGCTACCGACGTGCGCCGCGTCACCGACGGGCTTTACACTCAGATTGATTCGCTCAAGCTCGCTATCGTCCGCAAGGCCGACGGCGACAAAGGCGACCCCGATAACATACTCAACCGCGACGACCTTGAGGCCGCAGCGGTCATAATGCTCGCCCCCGGCAATAACCTTGGCGAGAACCTGCGCGAGTCGATCGACTATTACCGGTCGTTTATCACCTCGCTTGTGCCTGACTCGGTCAAGGCCGCCGGCATCAACGCAGCCCTATCGACAGAGCCCATCACCAAGAAGGGCACCCTGACGCCCCAGACATGGGAAGAGGCCAAGTTTGACCAGCAGCCTGTCGTGGCCGCGATCACCATCCTGTCAAAGCTTCAGAACGACATCCTCTATGCCGAGGGCGAAGCTCTGACCACCCTGCTTTCAAGCGTCGACGCCGGCGACGTCCGTGTCAACGAGCTCAACGCTTACGTCATGCCCCAGTCGCGCCTTGTGATGCGCGGAGGCAAGTACTCGGCCAACATCGTCCTCGCCGCAGTCGACACCACGGCTCGCCCGCGAGTGTTTATCAACGATCGCCAGCTCGACAACGACCACGGCCTCTATGAGATCAATGCTTCGTCGACAGGCAATTTTGACTACAGTGGCTATCTCGAGGTCACTCATGGCGACGGCACATCGACCCGCCACGACTTCACGTCGTCTTACACCGTCATAGAGCCTATGGCCACCGTCTCGGCCACGATGATGAACGTTCTTTATGCCGGCATCGACAACCCGATCAGCATCTCGGTGCCCGGTGTGCCGATGAACGGCATCTCGGCCACAATGACCAACGGCACTCTCACCCGCAACGGCGACCGATGGATAGCCCGCCCGGCGACCGTCGGCAAAGACGCCACGATCAACGTCTCCGCCAACATCGACGGCCACTCGACCAACGTGGCCAACATGACATTCCGCGTGCGCAAGCTGCCCGACCCGACGCCCTATATCGCGTTTACCGACAGCAAGGGCAACACCGACCACTACCGCGGCGGCAACCCCTTTGCCAAGACGCTCCTGCTGCAGTCGCCCGGCATCGAAGCCGCCATCGACGACGGCTTGATCGACACAAAGTTCAACGTCCTCAGCTTCGAGACCATCTTCTTTGACTCGATGGGCAACGCAATCCCCGAGGTCAGCGACGGCCCCAACTTCTCGGCCCGACAGAAGCAGTCGTTCCAGCGACTCTCGCGCGGCAAGCGATTCTACATCTCGCGCATCAAGGCCGTCGGTCCTGACGGCATCACCCGCGACCTCTCGCCGATGGAAGTCATCGTCAACTAACTCATTTTTAAGCAACTGACACTACAACTCATAAGCTATATGAAATCATTCAGCCAATACGTAAGCGCCGCCGCCATGCTCCTCTGTGCATGCCTGCCGTCAGCCGCACAGGCCGATGACAATCAGGGAGTCGTGCGACGCCGCGACGCCAGCGAACGCTCCAAAAAGGATAATGCAGCCTCAGGCCCGGTCGTCACTGACCGCATGCAGGCTTTCTATGACGACGGCGACGGCTCGATCTCTGACGCCGACCGACAGTGGATGCGCGTCATCTACCGTCAGCTCGACCTCAATAAAGACAAGAACGCCCCCCTCTACTATCCCGACGAGCCCGTCGACGGCCAGGAAAACCTCTTCCGCATCATCATGCGCCTGCTCGCCAACAACCAGGTCGCAGCCTATGAGTATCTCGACGGCCGCGAAGTCTTCACCGACCAATATCGCATCAAGGTGCGCGACATGCTCGACCGTTTCCACATCATCTACACCGACGCCAAGGGCTCGACCGAGCGCAACCCGCGTTTCGACATCGATGAGAGCGACGTGCCCGCCAACGAAGTGCTGTCCTACTACGTCATCGAGCGTTGGGAGTATGACACACGCAACAACCGTCTGCGTCCGCGCATTGAGGCCATCTGCCCCGTGCTCCACCGCTCGGGTGACTTCGGCGGCGAAGCCGTGCGCTACCCTATGTTCTGGATCAAGTTCTCCGACATCCGCCCCTGGCTCGCTCAGCAAGACATCTTCACCTCTGACGACAACAACCTGCCGACCAGCAACTACGACGACTTCTTCAACCTCACGATGTATGACGGCGAGATCTACAAGACCCGCAACCTCAAAAACAAGTCAATGATCCAGCTCTATCCTGACGACGATGATCGCCGCCGCGCTCAGGACAGCATCCAGGCCTCGCTCGACAACTTTGACAAGCGCCTCTGGGTGCCCTCGCGCGAAGAAGTCATCGCAGCCCGTGAGGCCCGCGAAGCCCTTGCAGCAGGCAAGACTCCGGCCGAAGGCGACTCTACAGCAGTTGCAGTAGCCGGCGCCCCGCAGACTGTCTCAGCCAAGGCCGTCCGCTCAACCAAACGCTCAACCAAGAGCGGCGCTAAAAAAATTAAGGAGCCCAAACAGCAGAAGGCCAAGGCGGCCTCCTCTGCCACCCGATCTGTCCGCAACCGCAAAAAGTGAATAAGGAGCTTAATTACCCTCAATCGGTAATTAACCCAACAAAAAACGGCTGGCCGCCACCAAGCGTCCAGCCGTTTTTTTTGTTGTCAAGGCAAAAGTCCGACTCGTCTGACTGGTCCGACAAGTCCGATAAAAATTAAAATTCATTAATCTAATTTTATAGTAATTAACATTGGGGGGGGTATTTTTGCGTAAATTTGCAAATAAATCTAATCATCTAAATCTTATGCTTTTAAGACTGGGACCAGTCTTGACGCAAATTTTCTAAACTAATGAACCGCAATCTGTTTCACCGTTTTCGCTGGCTGATGATTTTGCTGATCGCGATGCTGCCCTCTTATGCCGGCGCAGCCTCATTGGTGGTGCGCGACTTCAAGATGCTCCCCACCGACCAGACCGCCATCAACCGCGAGACCATGCGCAAAGACCAGAACGGCCGCACCGCCGCCCTCATCAAGATCTACACCAACCTCAACCCCTCTGACCTCTTTTTTGACAACGGCGTCATGGGCATCGTAGCCCGCGACAACAAGCCCGGCCAGATCTGGCTCTACATCCCCGCCCGCTCACAGAAGATCCAGATCACCGACCCCAAATATACTCCTCTCACATATCATTTCGAAGAAGAAATCGTGGCCGGCAAGACCTACTCCATGCAGCTCACCGTCGAAGGCAAAGAGGTGACGCTCACCGCAAGCGTCCACCAAGCCCCGATCACCGTCGACGGAGACTCGATCGGACTCTCGCCCGTCAACGTCTACCTCTCCTACGGCGACCATCGCGTCACCGCCGAGCGCGGATCGATGCTCTTCGAAGGCAACGTCCACGTCGCGCCCGACGGCCCCTCACGCTTCGAGCTCCCGATGGAAGACGAAAACCTCAAATATGGCGACATCGCCGTCACCGTCCCCGACAAAGCCGAGATCTGGTTCGAAGGCAAGCGCGTCGGCCTCGGTGAGTGGCGTTCACGCCTCCGCGCCGGGTCTTACTCCATCGAGCTTCGAAAGCCCAACTGCGAGACCACGGTCGAAAACTTCACCGTCGCCCCCGGCCGCACCACCGACCTTAAGGCCAAAGCCCCCGTCGCCTACCGAGGCTACCTCTCCGTCGAGGTCCGCCCCGCCTTAGGAGCCCAGATCTTCCACGCCGACACACTCGTGGCCGAGAACCGCCTCGGCCGTCAGCTCAACGTCGGCGACTATAGCTACACCTTCCGACGCAAAGGCTACCTGCCCGTGACGCGATCGTTCCGCGTCGTCCGCAACGAAGAGACCACCGACACCGTCTTCATGCAGCGCGTGCAGTATGTCCGCGCCAACTCATTCTACGCCGCCATCGGCGCAACCTATGCCGACATCCCCGGGGTCACCGCCCGCATCGGCGCGACCTTTGCCAACTTCGGCCTCGAGCTCGGCTACACCATCGGCCTCACCAAGAGCAGCGACGTCTACTGGTTTCAGGACGACACCAACTATTATGACAGCACCTGTCAGTACACCTCCGACGCCTTCACCGCCAAGCTCGGCTACCAGTTCAGTTTCATCCAGCGCTTTGGCATCATGCCCCAGCTCGGCTACCTCGGCCAGCGCCTGCGCGGAGGCACCCGCGGCAACGGCGCGATGTGCCATAACCTCAGCGTCGGCGCCCGCTGCATCTTCAATCCCGTGCCCGTCGTCGGCATCTTCCTCACCCCCGAGTATGCCATCCCCGTCAGCGTCAACGAGCTCTACGACAAGATCGCCGCCCCCGCCGGGCTCACCAAAGGCGGCTTTTACGTCACCGCAGGCCTATCGTTCAACTTCTAATGCTCGCCCAAATGAAACCATCACTATACCTCGCCCGCCTGCTTGGCGCCACCGCCCTCCTCGCCTTAGCCCTCCCCTCCTGCGACACCACCGAAGCCGGCTACCACGTCGGCACCCTCAATGACGTCTACCTCACCGCCGATCCCGCTCCGCAGCTCCTTGTCCCTGCCGACGGTCAGGCGCGCCAGATCACCGTCGCCTCTAACGTCGCCTGGGAAATAGACGCCCCCGAGAGCGTCTTCTCAGCCAAGACCTCTGACCACGTTGGCGAAGGCACCATCACCGTCACCGCCGGTGTCAACGTCAACTCCGACCAGGCCCGCAGCGGATCGCTGCGCATCTACGCCCGCGACTTCAACAAGAGCATCACCATCGAGCTCGTTCAGGCAAAAATGAACTTCTCGATGATCTCACAAGACTATCCCGAGGCGCCCGAGCAAGGCATGACCTACAAACTGGCATTCAACAGCACCATCGACTGGCGCTTTAACGCCTCCGAAGGCGAAATCGGCTGGCTCGACTTCTCGCCCGCCTCGACCGGCGGCGGTGAGTGGAACGAGATTGAGGTCGCAGCCACCCTTCTCCCCAACTACACCACCGAGCCCCGCTCCATCACCCTGCAGCTCTACCCCTCTGACGCCAACTTGCTCGAGTACATCAGCCTCCCCCCGCGCTTCACCCTCACCCAAGCCGCCGGCACCATCCCGACCGACGTCGTCCTCAGCGCCGCCGGCGAGCCGACCTATTACACCATCCCTCTCTCAATCTCCTATCGCTCAGCCGCCCCCATCGACGAGCTCGGCGTAATAATCGCCGGCACTGATCAGCGCTTTGTCGCCCCTCTGCAGCAGGACGCTGCCTATCCTCAGAGCGGCACCTACAATTTCACTCTCGACGGTCTCGACCAAGACAAGCTTTATACGCTCACTCCCTTCGTGCGCTCCAAAGTCGGCGAAACCCTCGGCGACCAGATCCAGGTGCGCACCGACGGCGATGTGTCATTCGACGGCCCGCAACTCGCCGCCTACTCCGTCGAGCCATCATCAACAAGCGTTGCCGCCACCTTTGACATCCAGTCTGACGTTCAGATTCAGACCGTTACTGTTCAGCTTCGCGACGCGTCCGACTCCGTCATTGCCGAGCAGAAAGAGACCGTCGGCGCCCTCTCGGCCAACATCACTTGGAGCCAAAGCGTTACCCTCACCCAGGACACAGATTATAGCTTTGCCATCACCGCCGACATCATCAACCCCAACAATCAGAGCGTCGAGACCTACACGCTCACCACCCTCCCCTTCAAAACCTCCCTCCGCACCCCCCAACCCGGCGACAACAACCCGATAAACTAATCCTTTCAAAAAGATCTCCTTAATATTCTATGAAGAAAATTTATATCATATTCATATTCTCTTTGCTTTGGACTTGTGGCGTTGCTTCTGCCCAGGATCTCATAATTGATGACTTGGCGTTCACCATCATTCCAACTGAAAACAAAGAGGTCTCAGTTGCTGCGAAAAACACAGAAATCTCAGGTGATATTGTAATTCCATCTTCGGTTTCTATAAATGGAGAAACATATACGGTTTCATACATTAGCGACCGCAGCTTTCTGAATTGCGCTGATATAACCTCAGTTTCGATACCCGAAAGCGTCACATCAATCGGAGCACACAGTTTTCAGTATTGCAGCAGCTTGACTTCAGTCGAGCTCCCCTCTGGAATCACAACTATCAATGAATATACATTTGATGGATGTCACAGTCTGACCAATGTAACTATTCCTGAGGGAGTAACTTCAATCGGTGGTTCAGCTTTCGAAGCGTGCACAAGCCTTACTTCCATCATTCTGCCTGAAAGCGTCACTGACATCGGGGGAATAGCATTCCACAGATGCAGCAGCCTCACGGCCATTTCCATACCAAAGAGAATCACAACTATTCGAAGCGCAACATTCTCTGAATGCAGCAGCCTTACTGCTATCACAATCTCCGAAAATGTAACACGAATTGAACTGAGTGTATTCAATCGCTGCACAAGCCTGACCTCAATTACCATCCCCGAAAGCGTCACTTATATCGGATTAAATGCTTTCAGCCAATGTGATCAATTAAGAGAGATAGTTGTGGATCCCAACAATGCCGAATATGCAACCTACGACAAATCGCTTTACAATAAAGACCTGAACAGACTCATTCAAGTTCCTGGAGGTTACGAATCTCAATCGTATACAATTCCAGAAGGAGTCACAGCAGTCGGCGACTATAGTTTCAATGGCTGCAAAGGTCTCACCACTATAAACTTCCCTAATAGTGTTAATTATATAGGTGAATGTGCTTTCGGCTATTGTTCCGGCCTCGTATCTATGGATATCCCTGATGGCGTCACTTCAATCGGAGTACAAACTTTCTATGAATGCAGCAGTCTGACCTCTGTAACGTTACCCAAAAGTATCACTACTATAAGTGGTTCTCCTTTCGGAAACTGCAATAATCTGACCGAGATTTATTCTTTAAATCCTTTTGCTCCTGAAGCATCCGAGTACGCGTTCACCAACCTCCCTTCTGGTGTACTACTCTACGTTCCGAAAGGAAGTGTAGATAATTACTCATCTGCTAGAGGTTGGTCTGTATTCTCTGACATCCGCGAGATAGGAAGCGAAGAAGATCCCATTTTTGAATTGCTAACATTCACTGTCACCTCCGAAGAAAACCACGAGGTCTCAGTTGCCGCGAAAAACACAGAAATATCAGGTGATATTGTAATTCCTTCAACTGTCAAAATTGATGACAGAGATTACACCATTACATCAATAGCATCCAATGCCTTTATGGGTTGCATTAGCCTCACAACAATTACAATTCCTGATGGAGTTACATCAATTGAAGACGCCGCTTTCGGTGAATGCAGCAACTTGATTTCTGTCAATCTTCCCCAAAGCGTAACTTCAATTGGAGACTTTGCCTTCGCCGGGTGCAGTAGTTTGACATCTCTTTCTATCCCCGAGGGTGTCACTTCGATAGGGCAAAGATTTTTTTTTGGTTGCAGCAATCTGACTTCAATTAACTTTGGTGGCGTCACCTCAATTGGCAGCGAAGCATTCTATCTTTGCAGTAGCCTGCCTTCACTCTCAATTCCAGATGGAGTCACCTCAATTGAATATGCGACTTTCGATCAGTGCATCAATCTTTCATCAATTTCACTTCCAGAAAGCGTTACTTCAATAGGGGATTTTGCATTTGCTTTATGCACGAATCTTACTTCTATCGTTATCCCTGATGGCGTCACCTCCATTGGCTATCATACTTTCTCCGGATGTAGTAACTTACCATCAATAAATATCCCCGAAAGCGTTCATCTAATTAGAGAAGCAGCTTTCTATGGATGTAAAAGTTTGACATCCATTACTCTCCCACATAATGTAACTTCCATCGGTAAGTCTGCGTTCCTTGATTGCAGTCGTCTTTTAGAAGTTTATTCAATGAACCCGAGTGTCCCTAATGCTCAAACTGATTCTTTTGACGGTCTTCCCTCTGATGCAATCCTATTTGTACCACGCGGAAGTGCAGATAACTATGCAAATGCCGATGGTTGGTCTGTATTCTCTGACATCCGTGAAATAGGAAGCGAAGAAGATCCCATTTTTGAATTACTAACCTTCACCGTCACCTCCGAAGAAAACCACGAGGTCTCAGTTGCCGCGAAAAACACAGAGATATCCGGCGATATCATCATACCCTCCACCATTAAAATCGGTGGAGTAGAGTACACCGTCACTTCGATTGCTAATTCAGCTTTCAACGGCTGTGAACAATTACAATCGATAACGATTGGCGAAAACGTCAGGTCGATAGGTGATTGCGCTTTCCTTGAGTGTAAAGGATTGACCGAGATAACAATTCCAAATTCTGTAGTTTTAATCGATAATTCTTGTTTCCAAAACTGCGAGAATTTAAGAACGGTTAAGCTGGGCGAAGGTGTCGAAACATTAGGTGATTATGCTTTCGGAGCTTGCTCATCGCTTACATCCATTAATCTTCCCTCCTCTCTTAAAACAATCGGCAAAGGTTGTTTTCGGGGTTGCTCATCCCTCTCTGAATTAATTATTCCTGAGGCTGTTGTCTCAATTGGTGCTGACTGTTTCGCTCCTTCAGGCTTAACTACGATAATCTGCCTAAATGGGATCCCTCCTGTAGTTGAAGCAGGCACTTATGATTCGCAATTAGCAAATAAGACACTCTTTGTCCCTGAATCAGCATTAGCTGCCTATCAAAATGCTGATTTCTGGAAAGGTTTCGGAACAATCAAAGTTTACGATCCGTCTTTAGTTGAGTATAACGGCCTTAATTATAAAATACTTGACGAAAATGCCAAGACAGCGATTGTAGCAGACAACACTGATGTTACCGGAGAGATCATTATTGCTGACAAAGTTAGTTTTAACGGCGAAGCATTTACTGTTACCGCAATTTCTGACTCGGCCTTTGTTTATTCAAGCATTAAGTCTGTGGTAATGCCTTCGACATTGGAGAAAATTGGCGAATCTGCCTTCCGAAAATGTAATAGCCTGACGGCTGTTGACATTCCAAGTTCAGTAAAAACCATCTCTGCGTATTGCTTTCAGGCTTGTGAAAATTTAGCTGAAGTAAAAATGGGTGAAAGTGTTGAACTCATCGGAGACTGGGCTTTCTCGCACTGTAAATCACTCACTCAAATCGATGCCCCATCTTCGCTCAAAAGAATCGGGGATTATTGTTTTAGAGAATGTACGGCATTGACTTCTTTTTCTATACCAGAAGGTGTTGAGACCTTGCGTCAAGGTTGTTTCTGGAGCTGCACCTCATTGACAGCCCTATCACTTCCCTCAACTATTTCAAGCGTCTGGGTATATTGCTGCTGGGATTGTCAATCGTTAACTGCCATTTCAATCCCCGAAGGTGTAGAAGAGTTACCTTGGAATTGTTTTACCGGTTGCACGTCCCTAACAAGTGTTTCCCTGCCGTCAACCCTCACGAGTATAGGATCGGGGTGTTTTTCCCGTTGTACATCATTAGAATCCATTTCAATCCCGGAAGGAGTTCAGGATATAGATATAAGCTGTTTTCACGGCTGCTCGTCTCTCACAAATATTTCCCTTCCAACAACACTCACAAGTATTGGAGCTAACTGTTTTCAATTATGCGCTTCTTTACCATTAATCCAACTGCCATCGAACGTAACTTCTATTGGAGCTAACTGCTTAGCGGATTGTTCTCAGTTAAAAACTGTCATCTGTCTTAATCCTACTCCACCTCAAGTTGCGTCTGGAGACAAGGATTCTCAGATGGCTAATAAATCGCTTTACGTTCCTGAAAGTTCTGTGAGTTCATACCAAACCGCTGATTTTTGGAAGGAGTTCTATAAGATTAAACCAGAAGCCAATTATGTTCCCAACCGTTTCACCTTTGACAGAGTAGTGCCTGCTTCTGGCTCATCGTTCTATCAATATGAAGGATTGCCCCAGGTTATCGAAACATATTGGGATAATATAGATGTTGCAATAAAGATTAATGGCAATGCTTCTCTCCTAAATGCAAATGGCGAACAGATCGCTTCACTTAGCATTTCTCAGTCAACTCAGAACCTCAATCTGATCAATCTCTCGATGGAGGCAATGACTCTTGAACCTGGGTCATACACTATCAGTATTCCCGCAGGGGTTATTTCCGATGAAAGCGGCGTATGGTCTAATGAACAAGTCTCATGGTCGTACTCTATCACAGATGACCCGATATACCTATTCGACAGCGTCAGTCCTGCAGACGGTTCGACTTTCTACAAGACTCAGGGGCTGCCTACTCAGATCGAGACAGTTTGGAAAAACATCGATTCTTCCGTCAAGTTCAACGGCAACCCCTTGCTCCTGAACGCAAACGGCGAACAGATCGCTTCACTTAATATCGCTCAGTCAACCCAGAACCTCAATCTGATCAGCCTGACGATGGAGGCGATGACTCTTGAACCCGGCTCATACACCATCAGCATTCCCGCAGGTTCCATTTCAGATGAAAGCGGCGCTTGGTCTAATGAACAGGTTTCCTGGTCATACTCTCTCACCGATGACCCGATATTCCTTTTCGACAGCGTCAGTCCCGCAGACGGTTCGACTTTCTACAAGACTCAGGGACTGCCTTCTCAGATTGAAACAGTTTGGAAAAATATCGATTCTTCCGTCAAGTTCAACGGTAACCCATTGCTCCTGAACGCAAACGGCGAACAGATCGCTTCTCTTAGCATTGCTCAGTCAACCCAGAACCTCAATCTGATCAGTCTGACGATGGAGGCGATGACTCTTGATCCAGGCTCATACACCATCAACATTCCCGCAGGAGCCATTTCCGATCAAAGCGGCGTTTGGTCCAATGAACAAGTTTCCTGGTCATACTCAATCACTGATGACCCCATATACCTCTTCGACAGTGTCAGTCCTGCTGACGGCTCGACTTTCTACAAGACCCAAGGACTGCCTACTCAGATCGAAACAGTTTGGAAAAACATCGATTCTTCCGTCAAGTTCAACGGTAACCCATTGCTCCTGAACGCAAACGGCGAACAGATCGCTTCTCTTAGCATTGCTCAGTCAACCCAGAACCTCAATCTGATCAGTCTGACGATGGAGGCAATGTCTCTTGATCCCGGTTCTTACACAATCCGTATCCCTGAGGGAGTCATTACGGATGAGAGCGGCGTTTGGTCCAATGAACAAGTGTCTTGGTCATATTCTATCACCGATGACCCGATATTCCTCTTCGACAGCGTTAGTCCTGCTGACGGCTCGACTTTCTACAAGACCCAAGGACTGCCTACTCAGATCGAAACAGTTTGGAAAAACATCGATTCTTCCGTCAAGTTCAACGGTAACCCATTGCTCCTGAACGCAAACGGAGACCGGATCGCTTCATTTGACCCTGCACAGTCAACCCTGAACCGAAATCTGATCAGTCTGTCGATGGATGCTATAGCTCTTGAACCTGGCACTTACACAATCCTCATTCCCAAGGGAATATTTTCCGATGAAAGCGGCATTTGGTCTAATGAACAAGTTTCGTGGTCTTACGAAATTGTTGATGACCCAATCTATCTCTTCGAAAGCGTCATTCCCGAAGCAGGAACGGCATTTTCTGAGACTGCAGGTCTGCCGGATGTCTTTGAAACTTATTGGAAAAATATTGATGCTAAAATAGTTGTACGCAACTCCCCGCGTATTTCTTCCACCACAAGTAGTTTAATGTTTGGCGTATATGTTAGCCAGGATCCAGATAATCTGTCACATATAGATTTAATTCCTCAGAAAGAGACATTGGAGCCTGGAACTTATACTCTCAACATCCCGCAAAAATCGTTTACAGATGAGAGCGGTGTGTGGTATAACGAAGAAGTCAGCATCGAATATGTAATTTTACCAAATGAAAAATTAACCGCACCTATTATATCTTTTAATGGCAGAGCAATTGTCATTTCAGCCGAAGATGATTCCGAGGTGTTCTATTCGATTGATAATAGCAATTTTACCAAATACATAGGAGAATTTAATGTAACTGGCCTTGTTACTATATCAGCATACAGTCATAAAGATGGAGATACTTATGTGGACTCAGATACCACCACTTACCAAATCACCTCTTATGGCTCGGATCTCTATGCTGAGCTTGGGGAGGGAGGATCGCTTGATGAGGCTTATCAGTGGGCTGATGAGACGACGCGGAGCAGCATTTTGGCTAATCCTAATTTCCTTGTCTTTGCGGCCAATAGCGCCACAGCGGCCGGGGTGACCGATCGGGTTGCCAACGTTGTCGTAGGCGACAAGGCCGAGCGGATTACGCTCTCTGATGCCGGAGGCTGGCACTCGCCGCGAGAGTTTGAGGCTCAGGAGGTTAGCTTTAGTCGGACGTTCTCTAAGCAGACGGCGATCGACGGCGGATGCGCCGGTTGGGAGACGATTGCGCTGCCCTTTGCCGTTCAGACCGTCACCCACGCCAACGGCGAGCTCTATCCCTTTGCCGCAAGCAGCGACGCCAACGCCCACCGCTTCTGGCTATACAAGCCTGACAGTTATGAGTGGCAGGCAGCCGCGGAGATCGAAGCCAATGTGCCCTACCTCATCGCGATGCCCAACAATCCGGCTTACTACGAGGCCTTCAACATCACCGGCGAGGTGACCTTCGCGGCCAGCAACGCCGTGATCCCCGCCACCCCCGCCGACCTCAGCTATGACTACCGCGACGGCTACAAAATCTCGGCCAACTACCTCAACCGCCCCGCCGACAGCCGGCTCTTGGTGGTCAACGACGTGGCTACCGACGGCCATGAACCGGGCAGCTGCTTCGTGGCCGATGAGCGCGCCGTTAAGCCCTTCGAGGCTTACCTGACCGCTCCGGGTCAGAACCGCGTGCCTATCTTCAGCACCACCTCGCTCACCGACGGCCTGATGACCGAGATGGCTCTCCGCGTGTGGGCCGACACGCCACAGTCCGTTTCAGTCTTCGCGCCCTGCGACGCGACGGTCAAGGTCTATGACATCTCGGGCCGCGCCGTGCGCACCGTCAAGATCGCCGGTGGCACCACCGAGCGCATCGCCGACCTGCCCGCAGGCATCTACATCATCGCTAAAACTAAAGTAGCAATCATCAGATAATGAATCGCTTAATAATATCCGCACTTACTATCATTCTCTCACTCACCGCTTTTGCCCAGATCAAGAGCGACGCAGCCCTCAAAGCTGAAAAAGTCAAAAGCAACCCCGACTATATCTGGGGCGAAGGCTGGGGCGACACCCCCGGCGACGCCGACCAGGTGGCCTTGGCCAACCTACTGAGCAAGATCGGCATGACAGTCGAGAGCTCGTTCTCGCAAACCGAGGAGGAGAGCCACAGCGCCGCCGGCCACGACTACAAAAGCGACGTCAAGGCCGTCGTCAACACCTACTCTCAGGCCACGGTGACCAACACCGAGACCGCGCAGTTTCGCGACGGCGCCAAGGGCTACTACCTTATGCGCTATATGAAGCGATCGGAGCTGCAAAAGATGTTTGACCATCGTCGCGAGCGCGTGGAGGACTACGTCCGCTCGGCTGTCCGCGCCGAGGACAAGGGCAAGGTCGACGACGCGCTGCGATTCTTCAACTGGGCCTTTGTGCTGCTCCACTCGCTCCAATATCCCGGCGAGGTAAAGATGAAGATCAACGGCGAGGAGCGTCTGCTGATCAACTGGATTCCGATCCAGGTGCGTGACATCCTCGACAACATCAAAGTGAGCGTTGCCGAGATCAGGCCCGACAACAGTGTCGATGTGCTCTTTACCTATAAGGATGCACCCGTCGAGGCTCTCGACTTCACCTACTGGAACGGCAAGTTCAACTCTCCGCTGACCGGCGTCAAGGACGGCATGGGCCAGCTGTCATTCCCTCCCGGCTTCACGCCTCAGGAGATAGTGATGACCGTCGAGACCCAGTATGCCGAGTCAGCGATGAGCGACAAGGAGCTCGAGATGATGATGCAGAGCTTCAAGTCAGCCCCCTACACCGCCGCCCGCAAGATCATCGGCACCGACGGCAAGCAGCTCCGCGAGGACAAGGCTGCCCGCCGCGAGCTTCAGGCCCAGGTGGAGGCCGGCAAGCGCGAGGGCATCACCCCGCTCGACAAAAAGCAGTCTAAAGACTATGAGGCCGTGATCAAAGACGTGCTCAAATCAGTCAGCTCGAAAAATTACAAGCCCGACCCGGCCAACTTCACCGACGAGGGCCTCGAGATGTTCCGCCAGCTGATCAGCTATGGCGAGGCTTCGCTCATCGGCACCCCCGCCCCGGGCTTCTACCCCTTCGGCGACCGCGTGGTGTGCCGCAGTGTGCCGATGCAGTTCAAGTTCAAGAGCAACAACCGCACCTTTGTCGAGGACGTCACCTTCACCTTCTCGCCCGACAAGAAGATCGAGAGCCTGGCCTTCGGCCTTGGCAACGCTGCGCGCCGCGATGTCTTCGAGCAGGGCGGCGACGTATGGGGCGACTCGATCAAGATGGTGCTCGTCACCTTTCTCGAGAACTATAAGACGGCCTTTGCGCTCAAGCGCCTCGACTATATCAAGAGCATCTTTG
>CAYRFB010000005.1:0-21146 GCA_964423485.1 uncultured Bacteroides sp. | reverse complement strand
AACTATAAGACGGCCTTTGCGCTCAAGCGCCTCGACTATATCAAGAGCATCTTTGACGAAAACGCCTACATCATCATCGGCCACAAACTGCAGCGCATGCAGCAGCTCGCCGACGGTCAGGGCTACACAGTCGGCACCCAGTATGAGTTCCAGCGCAAGACCAAAGAGGAATATATGACCCAGCTTGAGCGTTGCTTCAAGAGCAACGAATATGTCAATATCAATTTCTCTGACAACGACATCCAGAAAGCGGCCTTCGGCGGCAACACCTTCGGCATCCAGATCAAGCAGGACTACTACTCGCAGCATTATGGCGATCAGGGCTACCTCTTCCTCTTCGTTGACCTCAACGAGGCCGACAAGCCTATCATCAAGATTCGCACCTGGCAGCCCGAGCGCAACCCCGACATCACGCCGATGATCCCGAAGTCAAGCCGCGACTACGGCATCTATGGCATCTATAGCTTCGAATAGCAATAAATTTCTGATTTTCAAATATTTACCCCCCCCCTGAGATTTGTCTTAAAAATTCGGGGAGAGAGTCGTCTTTCGACAGGCCGAATTTCTGGCGCAACCTCAGGCGCGCCTGCCTCAGGCTGCTGGCCTTGATGTTCATGATCGAGGCAATCTCCTGATTGTTAAGACCCATCATAATGTAAGAGCAGAGCCTGATGTTGTTGTCTGACAGGTCAGGCGCTACGGCCCTCAGCCGCGCTTCGAAGTCGGGGTGAAGGCTGACAAAAGTCTTCTCGAAGCTTTGCAGCTCCTCGCGGTCGGCTAAGTGGAGCTTCAGATGGGTTTCGAGCCGGGCTATGTCGCTGCCCGACACCGACGACTCGCGGCTCAGGCGCGTAATCTCGTCCTTGACATAGTCGAGCATTTTGTCGCTGGCCTCGCGAGTGAGAGCCATAGCGAGCATCTCGCGCTCGCGCTGCTCGGCTGTGAGCTGTGATTGCATCTCGCGTATGCGGTGACGATGACGCAGTCGCTGCACCATTATCGTGACCACTAACAACACCATCACCAACCCGGCTATGACCGCATAATAGCGTTCTCTCATCTCGCGGCTCTCCCGGGCATTCTCTTCGTCGATCTGCTGCTTGGCGTTGACATACTCGGCATAAACCTTATTCTGCGGCTGCTGGTCAGCCTTGATCGTATCGACTATGGCTTTGTAGCTTTCCATAGCCGCCACAGCGCGCCGGGTGTCGCCAATCGAATCATAATATCGGGCATAGAGCGGATAGATGCTCGACTTCATGTCGTCATCTAAGATGGCGTCGATGTCGCGCAACTTGTATCTGAAATAATGCGCCGCCGAGTCGAGCCGCCCCTCATCGAGGAAATAATCTCCGATAAGCGACTCATAGAGCATCGTCAGGGTCTTCGATTCTATGCCATCGATCTCCTTCTCTTTCTGCACGGCGTAACCTTTGAACAGCGACGCACTGTCTTCGAAGAAATAATGGTGGTTGCGCAGCAATATCTCGTAGAGATCCTTATTGTTGACTATGGTCGGGTCAGAGAATAGCAGCTCGAAAGTCTCAGCCGCCTCATCCATGCGACCGGTCTGACACAGCAGCGTGGCAGCGTTGATGCGCAGATTACACTTGCGGTCTTCGGCCTTCGACACGCCAAAGAGCGAGTCGGCCAACTCTAAATAATATAGAGCCAACTCAGGCACGGTAGTGTAAAGCAAGTTGCAGCTGAGTATCATCGCCGTGTTGCCTTCCTGGGGGTCGTCGCCGATCGACTTGTAGTACTCCAGCTGCTCGAGGAGCTTTTTAAAAGTATCATAGGCCTTAAACTCTCCGCAGGTCATCCTCAATCCGTCGATGCGCGTCTTGGTGTAGAGGTCCGAGCTAAGGCTGTCTGCTTCGGTCAGCGTCGCCCGGGCTTCGGCCGGCTCCCAATTCATATAATGATAGTAGGCCTTCCAGTAGTCGGCACGCGCCACGAGCTCACTGGAGTCAGCGCCGGCGAGCCGGGCCAGCGAATCCATCTGCTCGGCCACCGCCAAAATCGAGTCGGGCGGCAGCGTGGTGTACATATACGCCTCGGCCAAGCGAGTCAGGGAGTCAAACTTCGGGTCAGTCAACGACCATCCGTATGGGTAGAGTCGTTGGTCACGCTTGTGACACGACTCTGTGAGCGTCACAAGAAACAAAACGGCTATTACTGTCACTAAATTTTTCATGACGCAAAATTACAATCTAATCATCAAATTAGCCCAACGTCGAGGGCGTCACACCGTCAAAAATCGCCGATGTGACGTTTTGTGACGCCCAAAAGTTGCCGCCCGGCGGTCTGAAACGATAATTTTGCGGCAAATATAAATCATTTGTTTTCGCATTTCGACCTTGAAACGTTACTCATACATATTGCAAAATTTCGCACGATTGCTGGCCGCGGTGCTTGCCATTTCGTCGGTCCAGCCGCTCACGGCGGCCGAGATCGGCGTGCGCTCAAATCTGTTATATGACGTCTGCGGCGTCCCTCAGTTGGGCGTGGAGCTTGGCTTTGGCGAGGGCTACAGTGTCACCGCCGGCGGTGTCTACGCCTGGTGGGGCAAACCGGGCAGCGCCGGCTTCCGCCACATACAGTGTGTCGAACTTTCTGCAAGAAAATATTTCCGTCCCCGCCGTCTCACCGGTTGGCACGCCGGAGTCTTCGGCCGCCTGCTGCGCTATGATGTCTGCGTCGGCAAAAAAGGCTGGATGAGCGGCGAGCCCGGCGGCAGCTTCTTTGACCATCCGACCTTCTCGGTCGGCGTGGAGGGTGGCTACTCACTGCCCGTCATCAGTCGCCTGACCGTCGATTTTTCGCTCGGCTTAGGCTATATGGGCGGCCAATATCTCAGCTACCACCGCTCTGACGGCCACAGCGCCTGGACCGCCACTCACCATCGCCACTTCTTCGGGCCGATCAAGGCAGAAATTGCCCTGGTCTGGACTTTCGGGAAAGGAGGTGAGCGATGAGACGCTTTCTGATGATGCTGTTGTCACTGCTGTTGCTGACAGCGTGTGAGCATCAGCAGCAACTCTGCTTCGACCACGAAAGCCACGACCGTCAGCCGGTCAATGTCGTCTTCGACTGGAGCCTACATCCTGAGGCCAAGCCGGTGACGATGAGTCTCGTGCTCTTTCCCGACCAGCCGGGCCATAGTCTTCGCTACGAACTCAAGAACCGGGATGGCCAGGAAATCATGGCGCCGGTCGGCACCTACACCGCGATAGCGATCAACTCTGACAGCGAGGCCGCCGAGATACTTGTCGGCGACGGCATCGATGACTTCGAAATACGTCTGCGCGACGCCTATGACCTGCAGGGCTTGTCGATGAGGTCTGACGCTGTGCCCCGCGCGCCAGGTGCTGAGTCAGAGCGCATGGCCTCTCAGCCCGACTCTATGTGGCGAGCACGCGTCAACAACTTCACCGTGTCGTCAATCGACACCGAGCGCACCCTGGCTATGACACCCGAAGAAGCAGTGCTTCACTACTCTTTTGAGATAACAGGCGTGAAAAATCTCTCGGGCATCGTGGCGCTGAGCGGCACCCTTTCAGGCATGTCAGGTTCGCTCAAAGCGTCAGACGGAAATATATCAGACGAGAAAGTCACCATACCCTTCGACCTGTCGCCGGCCGACGAGACTACCATCCGCGGCACAGTCCGCACCTTTGGTCACTGCGGTGTGTCGCGCGCTCGTTCACGTGGACGCGCCGAGACTCACTCGCCCCACTATTTCACTCTCTATGCGGTTCTTGCCGACGGCACCCGTTGGTACCAGACCTACGATGTCAGCGACCAGCTCAAGTCAAACGACAGCGCCACGACGCCAATCACTGTCGACGGCCTCGAGCTGCCTCAGGTCGTAATGTCGGGAGGATTTCAGGTCGACATCGATAACTGGAACACCGTCAACACAATTTTACCGATTTAACATTACAAAACTCATAAGCAATCATTTTACCTATTAACAAAAAACTTCAACAACATGAAAAAACTTATGTTATTGGCTTCAGCTGCAGCCGTAGTGCTCGCCGGCTGTTCGGAAGATGAAATGAAGGATGTCAGCCGTGGCCACGCCATCGACTTCCGTGTCGGCACCGCTTCTCGCGCGACCGAAATCACAGGCTCAAACATCACAAACTTCTATGTGACGGCCTATAAGGGCACGACTCCCTTCTTCACCGATGTTGAGTTCTCTCGCCCCAACACCACCCAGACTTTCTTCGAGTCGATGGTCAAATACTATTGGCCCAAAGAAGGCGACCGTCTTGACTTCGTGGCTTACTCGCCCTCAGCCGAGGTGCTCCCGATTCAGACTGACAAAAAGGCGGTGCCCAATTTCAGCCCCAAACTTCACTTCGAGAACCAGTATGACTTCATCTATGCAACCGCTTCTGGCACAAAAGACAACAACGCTGACGGTGTGCAGCTCAACTTCAAGCACGCTCTCTCTCAGGTTGTAATCCAAGCCAAGCACGAAGGCAACAACGTGGTCAAGGTTGCAGGCGTGAAGATCGTCGGTGCAATCAATGGCGGATCGTTTGACTTCTCAACCACCACTCCCAAGTGGACTCTCGGCTCAGAGAAAGACACTCCCTACAAAGTCACTTACGATGAGATGACCCTCGGCGCCGAGGCTACGTCGCTGATGAACAATGAGGTGGCCATGCTCGTGCCTCAGCAGCTCACCGCTTGGGACAAGACTGCCGAAAACACCAACGGAGGTGCCTATATCGCCGTCAAGGTCAACATCCACGACGCAAGCGGCCAGCAGATCTATCCTTACAAGTCTGACGAAAGCTGGGAAGGCAAATATGGCTGGGTTGCCGTGCCCATCGACACTAAATGGGAAGCCGGCAAAAAATATGTCTACACTCTCGACTTCCAGAAAGGCACAGGCCTCGTTGCCCCCGTGCCCACTGAAGGCTCGGCCACTGACCCGATCATCACCGATGATGACATAGATCCTAAAGATCCCGACGCACCCGAGAAAACTGAGACCGAAGAGACCCAGCCAGGTGGCGACCAGAACGATCCCGAGACTCCCAAACCCGGTCAGGCCGCTCTCGGTGACCCGATCAAGTTTACTGTAACCGTAAGCAACTGGGACGTTCTCAACAACGAGCCCTCAATGAGATTATAATAAACGCTAATAATCTCAATCAGACTATTTAACATACAGTGTGGGGCGGTGTTGTTCGGAGCCTAACCCTCTTAGGGCAGCATCTCCCCACACTTTTTCTTATAATCAATCTCTATGACCCGGAAATTTCTGTTACCGCTAACCATTGTTTCATTATCGGCAACCAGCGCGTTGACATCATGTGACGACGCTCTTGACAATCCATATACCGACAGCACAAGCGACATCATCAGTTTCACAATTGACGCCGGTGCTAACGAATGGAACACCCTCGGCGGTGTCGGCTCGCGTCAGCCGGCAGAAACAGATTCTGTGGTCGAACAGCTCATACCCTTGGAGGGCGGCGGCGATTCGCTCTTCCTGCGTATGACAATAGCCCCTATGCCGGCACCTACACAAGAGACGAAGGCCGAATCGCGCTCTTATCTCCGTGATGATTATTTTTATATCTATTCCCAAGTATCGGCTTTCGAATACCCGGCCGGCACTTGGAACGGCACCCAGAAGCCAAATCTCTTTCACTTGGAAACCCTGACTTTCGACAGTTCCACCAACTCATATACGATGGACAACAATTACCATTGGCCGGGCAAAGCATTTAATCTCAGGTTTTTCTGTATGAGCCCAAGCGACTGTGGATGGGTGACTTCAGCCTCCAATAAGGGCTATCCAAGAATTTTATTTTCGGTTAACACTACCGTTGACAAACAAGTGTCTCTTTTAGCCGGTATGAGTGAAGAGTATGCCGGCAACCATGGCAAGGCAGTCGATCTCAAACTAAAACACACCACAGCCACAGTGAGATTTCAGGAGAGCAAAGACCTTGTGCCCGGCACTATCACTGAGATAAAACTCAAGGACTTATACTCTACGGGCGAATACTCTCTGGAGACCGAAAGCTGGAGTGGTCAGTATGGCCTTGTCACATATAGTCAGACCGTCGACAAAGAAGTCAACGGCACGGCCGGATCCGATATTACCGACGACTATAAAAAAGTCTTTACCGTCCTCCCTCAGCAAACCGTTGAGACGGCCACGATTGAAATCACTTACCGCAACAAGTATGACAACAGCGTCAGAGTGCTCAGCGCTCCGCTCAACGCGCGCTTCGAAGCCGGTAAGCAATACATTTACAGCTTAGCCAACAATGATGTGCGGATTGTGCCGTTCATATCGATCGACGGTAAGGCCGGCTCGCAGGTAGGCTCTGGTCAGGACTCAGTGTTTATCGACCTGCCCGTGGCTGTTAAAACTGTCAGCAAGTCTCTGAAGTTACAACTCAAAATGGAAAGAGACGGCAAGACTGACACGATCATTGGGTCTGGCACTGGCTTCTCATATTCACTTTACGAAAAAAATCCAGCAACCGGGATTCACGATAAAGAGGTGTCACTCGCCGATTGCTCCATGCTCTCAACCTTCACACCGGGGGCTACAACAATTTCCCTCAAAACATTGGCTCCCACATATTACGAGGCAGATCCCATCTTGACAAAAAAACTGAAAGATGCACCCGCCAAAGGCAGTAGCACCGAGCCTTATAATCTCGCCAATGCCACCGGAGCGGCAACAGTTGAAAACACCGCCAACTGCTATATAGTTGATGCTCCGGGCACATACTCGCTGCCGCTCGTCTACGGCAACGCTATCAAAAACAGAATGACTAACTCTCAAGCCCTCCTGCCAAGCATTTTTGGCACGAATTCCAAATACGTCATGTCATATCCTGTCGGAGGTTTTGCTTCCGGCGACAGTTACATCTCATATCGGATAAGCACTCCATTCATTTGCGACCAAGAAGTAGACGAATTAGGCAAGATCCGGCTCGACGGAGCAAAAATCATCTGGCAGGACAGCGAGGATCTCGTCAGCAACCTCAGGATTTCAGATGACCAGCGGTCACTCACCTTCGACGTCGATGAGTCGACCATTCGCGAGGGAAACGCAGTCATTGCAGTTTATAGCGGAAATGACAATATCTGGACCTGGCACATTTGGGTAACAAACTTCCGGCCAGGAGAAAGCTATAAGGAATTCAAAGGCATGACGCAGACAAGAAAGATGATGACTTCACTATTAGGCTGGGTAGATAAGCGCAGGTCCTCAGATGAAAAAGTCTATCGCCTCGTATGTTCGTTGGAGGGTTCTGACAAACAAGTAGAATTTTACCTCCGCCAACAGCCGGCTCATTACCTATATGGCCACGCTCCATTCTGGCAATGGGGACGACCGACTCCGTTCCAACCATATATCAACTTATATACCGGAGGGACTGCCCCTACATATTCATCCTTCGACCTTTCAAGTTCAGCTGATAAACTGATTAAGCTGGCCACCTGCATAGCAATGTCAGATATGCTTCAGAAAGGATTACGAACATTCACTAACTTGGCCAACACGTGGAACTGGACTTATGATGGCGCACAGTATGATATTAATATCTGTAAATCAATGTATGATCCCTGCCCGGTTGGATATATGGTTTCTCCTATGGATGCTTTTAATTCTATGTTCACTGGTAGTGGGACTTTCGAAAGCGGTTTTTTCTTTTCTGCTGTGGAGTTCTATTGCAATCCTAATAAAAGGGATGATGATGGCACCGTTATCAAAACTCCAGACAACACTATGGTGCTTCCATTGTACACATACGGTGTGCTCAGCGCTTCAACAGGTAATGTAACTTTTAATAATAAAAATCTGTTATATGTTTGGACCGGCATTTATCGCGCCGCACAGTCAGCATCCGCCCCTACCGGTTATAATTTCAAATCATATAACACCTACTCCGCGCCTGAATTCTACAACCTCCTCCCCATCCTCCCAATGAGGGAAGATTAACGCGAATAAAAACTAACGACGGCGAGCCCGAGTGATGGACTCGCCGTCTGAAGCTGTTATCTCCAACATCTCCTAAAGGGTCAGATTTGTAATATTTGGGGTTCATGGACCTCTGAAATCTCACTTTGGGGTCCATTTTGGGGTCCTACATCAAGTTCTTGGTCGGGTGGAGTAGTTTCTTGGTCGGATTTACCCTTTTCTTGGTCGACCAATTCGCCGTAGAGTTCAAGCATAGCTTGCTCAATGCAGAGCACGGATCATAAAAAATCGCACGGTCACTTAATGGAAAAGGGACCGTGCGACTTTGTAATCGTTGGTTGTTACTGGGCGGATTGCTGCTGGCGCATTTCTTCTTCGGCTTCGGCAACGGCCTGCTGAAGGAGGTCAAACCAGTCTTTGTGGATGATGTGGCAGATGTCGAAGAGCATAAAGCCGTCGCTCTTCTCGAGATTCATCTTCACGGCGCGCTGGAAACGATCAGGATCGTTGTAGTACTGCTCTACATACATACCACCGTAGAAAGGCCGGTCGCCGAGAAGCTTGCGTGAAAATTCACACGCACCCTCTACGCAAAGATGATCGCCGGTCGACCACTCGCTGTCGGTCTCGTTTTTGACGCGGCCACCGTGAGAGTGGAGTTCGTCAAGAGTAACGTCGACATAATAGTTGCCGTTGGTGTAGAGATCAAAGAGCTCGTTGAGGGCATAGTTCTTATATTCGGGAGTAGCCCAGTCAAAATCCTTGGATGGGTCATAATCCTTGCTTGCCCAGTTGACGCCCACCTCATAGTATGATGGATACCACGCGCCGGTGTAGTTGCCGAGCATCATATCAGGCTTGGCAGCCTTGATGGCCTCGCGTGTACCCTTGAAGAAGTCATAGATGACTGATGCGCGCCATTCGATCCATTTGTTATACCATTTGCCGGGCTTGCGGGTATAGTCGCCGTTGTCGGTCTGAACCCACTCAAAGATATCCTGAGGGAAGTTCTCAACCTCTTCGCCGATATACTCTTCAATTTTTTTCTTTGAGAAATCAGAGAAATCAGATCCCATGCCCTCGTAGCGGCCACGATCGAGCATCACTCCGTCGAGATCATAGTTGTTGACGACCTCAAGCACGAGCGAGCGGGCATAGTCCTGCACCTCGGGAAGGGCGGGATTCATGAAGGCTGTGCCGGCGCCTTCGCGGCCATTTTCAGGAGCGATAGTGCCGTCGGTGAGATAATACTCCGTAGCCCAATACTCACGGTCTCCGTTGAGTATGCCCTGGCTTGCAGAGTCCGTGCCTTCGCAGAACATATTAAGCGACGCGAGCACCTTCATGCCGTTTTCGCGGCCGATGGCTATCATCGTGTCAAGGTAGTCAAAATTTTCAGGGAATTCAATGCCTTTCCAAGATTTGAGGCGCGGAGCGATGTCACTGTTATAAGCGACGGCGCTCTTTGTGCCCTTTACGTCGACTACGAGATGGTTGAAACCGCAATCGGCAGCTTTTTTGATGTAGTAGCGGGCAGTGTCGGGATTTGAGAACTTAGGCCAGTTGGCAGAGAAGTCGACCCACATGATTTTTGGGCGATCTTCAATTTTCAGAGCCTCATCGGCTTTCTGCTCTGTGGACTTGCACGAATACAAGCCTCCGAGCATCATCACGACGCCGGCAGTGATCAATGAAAGTTTTTTCATTAAGGATAATTTGTTTTAAGTTTATAAATAAATGAGGTATAATTAAGCTTCTGAGTGATAGGCGATCAGGCCGTTCATCGGGCTTTTGATGACCTTACCGACGGTGCAACCCACGGCTGCAGCGGCCTCTTCGAGTACTTGCCGGTAATACCACGCAATCGAGCCTACAAAGTTGACCGTAAGTTCTCGCGCACGACTATATTGCAGCACATTGCGCTTGAAAAACGCTTTAAACGAGTTAAGCACCAGGTCGTGGACGTCAGGATGAGAGATGTTTTCGAGCAAAAACGGAGTGACCGACGCCAAAAAGCGGTTGGCTTGCGGCTCTCTGTAGACGCGGCGGATGATAGTCAAGCGGTCAAGGTCATATTGCTTCAGGAATTTCTCGCACAAATCGGCAGGCAACTGATTTTTAAGCACATCACCAACCAAGGTTCTGCCCAGAACAGCACCCGAACCCTCATCGCCGAGTATGAAGCCCAAGGGCGAGACATTGTCGACGATTTTGCAACCGTCATAGTAGCAGGAGTTAGAACCTGTGCCCATAATGCAGGCTATGCCGGCTTCGCGACCGCAAAGCGCACGCGCGGCTGCGAGCAAGTCAGTGTCGACCTCAATGGTCTTGGCCGAGGGAATATTCTGAGCAATCGCGCGGCTGACATTAGCACACACTTCATCAGCGAGACAGCCGGCGCCGTAGAAATAGACGCTCTCGACCGGCTCGTCACCGAGCTGAGGCATCAGCTCGTCAGCGATGCGTGAGGCGATCTCCTCCTCGGTGAGCATTACGGCGTTCATACCGCCGGTGAAAATGCGCTTCACAGCCTCTCCACGGTCAAGAAGACACCAGTCTGTCTTGGTGCTTCCGCAATCAGCAATCAGTATCATATCTTGATGTAAATTCTCTTCTTATACAAGTAATAACCCACACACCAGTTGATCAGCACAAAAATGACGGCAAACCCGGCTGAAGCCATCGCCATGTCGCCGCCACAAATCGGCAGCAGGCAGACCTGATAGATAAAGGTCTTGATTGAAATGACACCGCCTTCGACGCCGCTCCACGGAAACTTGGTGAGACCAAAGACAATCGCAAGGATCGCGCTCAAGCAGTAGAGGAAAAGCGGATTGACGCCAAACACCTCAAAGAAACGACTCCAACGGCGATAGCCCTTGATGTCGATGATCCAAATCAGCAAAGCAAGGAAGCTCGAGGCAAGGCCGCAGGTGGTGAGCACAAAAGTCGGCGACCACACTTTTTTGTTGATCGGCAGACCGTAGCTCAGGAGGAAGCCGGCAAAAGTCAGGACGGTTCCGACAATAAAGAGCTTGTTGATGCGACGCTCGTTGTCCTTGGTGCCGACGATGATGCCCCCGCAGAGAAAACCGATGAGCATATGAGCGATCGAAGGCAGGGTGCTGAGGAAGCCCTCGGGATCAAATTTGAGCGAAACTCCGTCGATCCAGTCAGTGTACATATGAGCCTCGCCGAGCACAGCGCGGTCAACAACAGCTATGACATTATGGTCGGCAAACTCAAAGCCGTGGCCGAAGACAAGGATTATTGCATAAACGACAAGCATCAGCGCCACGATCCATTTCAACGCCTTGCGGCTGAACATTATGCCGAGCACCGAACCGACGCCGTAGCAGAGAGCCAGGCGAGGCAGCACGCCGAGTATGCGGATATGGTCGAAGGTAAGGATCGTCTCCCATATTTCAGCCCCGCTATAGACTCCTCGCAAAAACATCGAGAACCATGTCAGGAAGAATCCTACAAAAAAGATCAGCACGGTACGCTTGACTATCTTGCCGAAAGTCTGCATCGTGAGTTCGAAATTATATTTACGGAGCGATAGATATGACGATATACCCATTATAAACATAAAGAAGGGGAAGACGAGGTCGGTCGGGGTGAGACCGTTCCACTCGGCGTGGCGCAGCGGCGGATAAATCGCATCCCATCCTCCGGGGTTGTTGACAAGTATCATCCCGGCGATGGTTATGCCTCGCAGCACATCGAGGGCCATAAGGCGTTTGGGTCGGTTAGCTTGCAGAGTTGACATGATTGGCAGTTATGTAATTAAATGATTTTAGGTTATTTCTTGGGTTTGGTGCAGCGGTCGACGAGATAGGCGATTGATTTGTAAGGTATGCCGCTGTTGGTGGTGAGGCCGATTTCACAGGTGCGCGAGTTGGAGTAACCTTCGGCGACGTGAGCAGCCTGAAGCTCGGGCTTAAGCTTGCGCAGACCCCAGCGGTTGAGCTCTGGGCGCGTGAAGCCCTTGTCGCCGGCAAAACCGCAGCAGCCGACCTCGGCCGGGACGGTCACCGACGTAGCGCACATCGACGCCAACGCTATAATCTTAGATGCGAGGCCCATCAGACGAGATGAGCAGGTGACGTGCACAGCCACCGACACATCCTCCTTCTCGAAGTCGAGGTGTGGGGCAAGGGAATCGTAGATAAATTCAGCCGGCTCGTGAAGCTTCATCGACCGGATATGATTTCGCATGCGATGGAGGCAGGGGCTCTGGTCGCAGAGCACAGGGTAGCGACCACCCTGTGACGCCTTAAGCAGAGCCTCCTCGAGTTCGGCAGTCTTGCGGTCGGCTACGTCGGGCATACCCTTGCTCTCCCAGATCATGCCGCAGCAAAGATCATCAATTTTATCAGGGAAGATGACCTCATAGCCCGCTTTCCGGCACAGAGATGTCATCACGTCGACCAACGGGCGCAGTTTTTCATTCTTCTCAGGCGTGACACCCATCGTGCGATTGATACACGAGGGGAAGTAGACCACCTTGCGCTCACTTTCGGGCGTTGCAACGGGCCGGAAACGGTAAGGCTTAGGGAGCGAGGCCGTCCATAAGGGCACACCGACTTTATGCAGGCCGCGACCCACTGAGTCAGTCGCCTTGTCGCCCAACACGGCGCGGCCGAACGAAGCCGCTCCGAGCATCAGGCGCAAACCGCTCTCGACTCCGCCGAGATGACGGGCACACCATTCGCCCATACGCTTGGCAGCAGGATTATGGCTTACTCGCTGCTCGCGCAGGTCGTGAGTAAGGTCGGCAGTGTTGATGCCCATCGGGCACGATGTGCTGCACAGTCCGTCGCCGGCGCAGGTCTCGTCGCCATAATAACGGTACTCTTTTTCGAGCCGGTCACGTCGGCCGAGGTCTTCGCCGGCGTCAGTGAGGCGCGAGATCTCGCGACGGGCCACTATGCGCTGACGAGCCGACAGTGTCAGTCCGCAGCTGACGCAGTTGACCTCGCAGAAGCCGCACTCTATGCAGCGGTCGACGTGAGGGTCAGTCAGCGGCAGCGGTTTAAGATTTTTTATAAAACACTCCGGGTCATCGTTAAAGATCACACCGGGGTTAAGGATATTCTGAGGGTCGAAAGCTTGTTTGATCCTGCGCATAAGTTGCCAGGCCTTGTCGCCCCACTCTTTTCTGACAAAGGGCGCCATATTGCGGCCTGTGCCGTGCTCGGCCTTCAGCGAGCCGTCAAAACGGTCGACAACGAGGTGCTCTATCTCCTCCATCAGATGACGGTAACGGTCGATGTCGGCCTGAGTCTTGAATGCCTGGGCGATTACAAAATGATAGTTGCCCTCGAGGGCGTGACCGTAGATGCAAGCGTCATCGTAGCCACACTCGCGCAGCAGACGCTCAAGAGCGACGGTCGCCTCAGGGAGATCGTCGATGTGGAAGGCAATGTCCTCGATGAGCGACGTAGTGCCGAGCGGACGTGTGCCGCCGACTGCGGGGAAAACACCCGAGCGGATGTTCCACCATTTGGCGGTCTCGTCGGGGTCAGATGAGAAATGAGCTTCCTTATAGAGCTTGAAGCCCTTGATGACGTCGAGGATCTTGCTAATATTTTCATCGAGCTCAGCCTGAGAGTCGGCGTTGGTCTCAAGCAGCAAAGCAGTCAAGCCGACACCGGTGTCATCGCCGACCGATGCGAGCGATTTGCTGTCAAGGAGTTCGCAGCTATGCAGAGGCGCGCCTTTTCTCATCGCGACGACTGCGCGGCAGGCCTCGGCGAGATCGTCGAAGTAGAGCATAGCCGAGGCGCCATAAGGATACAAGTGAGAGGTATGGAAGGTCACCGAGCTGAGGAAGGCAAGAGTGCCCTCGCTGCCGACCATCAGGTGGGTGATAATATCGATCGGATCATCAAAAACGATAAACGGCCTGAGATTAAGGCCGGTAACATTTTTAATAGAGTATTTGTAAGCGATGCGGTCAGCCAACTCCTTGTCGGCCTTAATCTCATCGCGGATAGCAGCGATCTCGTCGATCAATGCCTTGTGGGTCTGGCTGAAGGCGATGCGCGAGCGGTTGTCAGAGGTGTCGAGGACAGTGCCGTCGGCAAATACAAGCCGGGCCGAGTCGATGACGCGGTCGCTGTTGGCGTGGACTCCGCAACTCATGCCCGAAGCGTTGTTAATCACAATGCCGCCGATCATGGCCGAGCGCTTTGAGGCGGGGTCGGGTCCGAATGTGCGTCCGTAAGGCTTCAGCAGGTCGTTGGCGCGCATGCCTATGACGCCGGGCTGGAATGTTGCCTTGCTGCCGTCAGGTGAAATAGAGTATCCCTCCCAATTCTTACCCGCAACTATTAGTATGGAGTCAGTGATTGACTGACCCGACAGACTGGTGCCCGCAGCGCGGAATGTAACAGGCAGCCCCAGTCGCGACGCCACCATGAGAAGGCGTGACACCTCGGCTTCGTCCTTTGAGCGGATGACGATCTTAGGTATCAGGCGGTAGAAACCCGCGTCGGTGCCCCATGCGAGCAGACGCAAGTCATCGGTATAGATGCGGTCAGCGCCGACAAACTGTCTGACTTCTTTGAGAAATAAATTATATCTTTCGTCCATTGCAAATATAAATCATTAAGGCGAGCCTCTGCCGACGCCCGCCCTTAAAGACTATGACTAATCAAATGCGCCAGAGATGGCCTCTTCGACGGTTTCGACCTCGGGCACAAAGTAACCGCTGCCTTCGCAGAGGTCAAGATCTGAGGGAAATTCGAATCGGGTCTGCTGGCTGTAAGGCAGCGACGGGTCAGCATAGACCTTGGTCATAAATTTGCCGTAGATCGGTAGCGCCATCGACGCGCCCTGGCCGTGGGCCATGCTGTTGAAGTGGATGTATCGCTCTTCGCCGCCGACCCAGACGCCGGAAACGAGGTCGGGCGTGAAGCTCATGAACCAACCGTCTGAGTTAGAGTTGGTCGTACCGGTCTTGCCGCCGATCTGCGCGGTCAGGTTGTAAGGCGCGCGGCGCAGGCGATTGCCGGTACCGCCGTCGACGACATTAAGCAGCATTGACAATATCTTGTAGTAGCCCTTCTCAGTGATGACCTCAGTCTGAGTCGGGGAGAAGTCAGAGATTATATTACCGTTGGCGTCAGCGATAGCTGTGACAAAGACAGGGTCGGCGCGCATACCCTTGTTGGCAAAGGCGCTATAGGCCGTCACCATCTCCTTGACCGACACTTCGCGTGGGCCGAGACAGAGCGACATCACGGCCGGCAACGAATTGGTGATACCATAGCTGTGCATGCGCTTGACGAGCTCGGCGGGGCTCAGCTGAGCCATAAGTCGGGCAGAGATCCAGTTGTTGGAGTTAGTCAGCGCCCAACGCAGATCGACCATCTCTCCGACGCGGGCCTTGCTCGTATTGTTAGGCGACCACGGGCGGCCGTTTTCGTCAAGGAACGTCGGCTGAGCGTTGAGCAGCTCGTCGCAGGGAGTGAAGTCGGACTCCATAGCGTAAGTGTAGAGGAAGGGCTTGACAGTCGAACCGACCTGACGGCGACCTGTAGAGACCATATCATACTGGAAGAAGCGGAAATCAGGGCCTCCGACATATGACTTGACATAGCCCGTGCGGGGGTCCATAGTCATAAAGCCTGTGCGGAGGAAGCTCTTGGTGTAGAGTATCGAGTCGAGCGGGGTCATAACCGTGTCGACCGGTCCTTCGTAGCTGAACACCGTCATTTCGACCGGGTTGTCAAACTGTGCGCGTATCTGCTCCTCGCTCAAGCCGCTGAGGCGGCCGATGCGGCTGCGCTCGCTCTGATGGATAGCGTTGTCGATGAGTTTCTTCCGCATATCGGCTGTCAGTTCGGCAGGGTTGGAGGTGTAAGGCGCAGTCGGCGAGTTGCGCTTCTCCTTGAAGAAATTCTTCTGAAGGTCGGTCATATGCTCGTTGACCGCCTGCTCGGCGTAGGTCTGCATGCGCGAGTCGATGGTCGAATAGATTTTGAGGCCGTCGTTGTAGATGTCATATTTCGTGCCGTCGGGCTTAGGATTTTTCTCGACCCAACCATAGAGCGGGTTATTGGCCCAGGCGATGGAGTCGTCGACAAAGCGCTGCTGATCCCAGGCGGGGTATGCTGCCCGGGCCGGTTTCTTGGCTGTCAGGTAGCGGCGCAGCTCCTCGCGGAAATAGGGGGCGAGACCCTCCTTGTGGTCAACGCGGTGGAAGTCGAGATCGAGCGGCTGAGCGCAGAGCGACTCATACTCGGCGTCGGTGATCATATCGGCCTTGCGCATCTGGTCGAGCACGACGTTGCGACGCGCCAGAGCTCGCTCAGGGTGACGGACGGGGTTAAAATACGACGGATTCTTGACCATGCCGATGAGCGTGGCGGCTTCGGGGATGTTAAGATCGGCTGCGTCTTTATTAAAATAAACTTTGGCAGCCGACTTGATGCCGACGGCGTTGTAAAGGAAGTCAAACTGGTTGAGATACATTTTAAGGATCTCTTCCTTTGAATAGAAACGCTCGAGTTTGATGGCGATCATCCACTCGACCGGCTTCTGCATCGCGCGGTCAAAAAGGCCGTCGGACGGTGGGGTGTAGAGCTGCTTGGCGAGCTGCTGAGTGATTGTGGAGCCGCCGCCCGCATTACGCTTGCCCATAAGCAGCGTCTTGAACGCCACACGCATCAGAGCCCTGACGTCGATGCCTGAATGATCTTCAAATCGCGCGTCCTCGGTGGCGATCAGAGCGTCGACCACCGCAGGGGAGATCTCATCGAAATCGGCATAAACGCGGTTGCCGGTATTGCGGAAATAGCGGCCGAGTTCGGCGCCGTCAGAGGTGTAGATGACAGATGCAAACTTATCCTGAGGATTCTTAAGCTCCTCGATGGGCGGCATATATCCTATCTTGCCGTTATAGACCAGTACAAAAAAGAGAGAAACAAATATGGTGATTGCAGCAAAAGCGATCCATAGCCATTTGACCACGGCGCGAGAGCGGCGGTGCCTGACGGCAGCTTTTTCCGGTGACAGATTGGCAGTCATTATGGAGATATGATTTAGAGCCGTTTCAAAAAAATTTATTTAAGACAAAGGTAGCTTTTATCTTTGTTAAATGCAATAGAAGAGATTGAAAAATGATTAAGCGCGGTCCGGGCGGCAGAGTCTATGCAAAAACAACGGCTGCCGTCGGCGCTTTTAGCGCGACAGCAGCCTGAAAAAGTTATGTAGCAAGTGAAATAGACGATTATTTGAGAGCGTCTTTCACAGCTTCGTTAGGCATCATTTCTTCTTTGAAGATATAAGCGCCTGTTTTGGGTGACTTGACCATTTTGATTACCTTGCTGTAGGTGCGGCCTTCACCTTTCTGAAGTGATGCGACGGTTTTCTTTGCCATATCTCAGTTGTTATTTGATTTCTTTGTGAACGGTTACACGCTTAAGGATGGGGTTGTACTTCTTAAGCTCAAGTCTCTCAGTTGTATTCTTACGGTTTTTGGTAGTGATGTAGCGCGAAGTGCCGGGCATACCACTTGCCTTATGTTCGGTGCATTCGAGGATGACCTGCACACGATTACCTTTTGCTTTCTTTGCCATCTTCTTAGAATCCTATGAATTTAATATCGTTATCGTTTAAGAAACCCTGTTCGTAGGCCTTGTTGATTGCAGCGTCAAGACCGAGCTTGTTGATTGTGCGGAGGCCGGCAGCAGAAATAGTGAGGCTGATCCAAATGCCCTGCTCAACCCAATAGAATTTCTTTGTGAAGAGGTTTGTGTTAAACTTGCGTTTGGTGCGACGCTTTGAGTGTGACACGTTGTTGCCAACCATCGCTTTTTTACCGGTAATTTGACAAATCTTTGACATGGCTGTTTTACTGGTGGATTATCTAATTCGTTTTCTTGTTTGTTTATGTTGTCGGATTCTGCGGCTGCATCGCAAGTCTCATATCGCGCTCCGGCGCATCATTCCGGAGGGCTTTCAAGGAGCGCCCACAAAACAGAGTGCAAAGTAACGACTTTTTTGCGTGTCTACCAAATTTTTCGCAAATATTTTTCTCGCAAAATTTTCGCAACGCATTGAACGTCGGAAAAAAACAATGCGCGTTAAGGATGTCAATCAGATTTTTTTAGTAATTTTGCATCTCGTTATATTAAACGATAAAAACATTAACGCACGTGGAAACTAAGTACATTTTCGTCACCGGCGGTGTGGTCTCGTCATTAGGCAAGGGCATCATATCTTCATCTCTCGCTTGCCTGCTTAAGGCTCGCGGCTACAGGGTGACAATCCAAAAGTTTGACCCATACATAAATATTGACCCCGGCACTCTCAACCCCTACGAGCACGGGGAGTGCTATGTCACTGTCGACGGTCACGAAGCCGACCTTGACCTTGGCCACTACGAGCGTTTCACCAATATCCAGACCACAAGAGCCAACAACATCACCACCGGCCGCATCTACCAGAGCGTCATCGACAAGGAGCGCCGCGGCGACTATCTCGGCAAAACGGTGCAGATTGTGCCTCACATCACTGATGAGATAAAGCTCAACGTCAAGAAGCTCGGCAAAACGGGCAATTTTGACTTCATCATCACCGAAATCGGCGGCACAGTCGGCGACATCGAGTCTCTGCCTTACCTCGAGAGTGTAAGACAGTTGCGTTGGGAACTCGGCACCGACAGCCTCTGCATCCACCTCACTTACGTGCCATATATCGCTGCCGCCAAAGAGCTTAAGACAAAGCCTACGCAGCACTCTGTCAAGCAGCTCCAGGAGCTCGGCATCCAGCCTGACATACTCGTGCTCCGCACCGAGAAAGACATCCCGGCCGAGATGCGCAAGAAGATCGCACAGTTCTGTAACGTTGCCCCTGACTCAGTAATTCAGTCAAAAGACGTCAACAGCATATATAAAGTACCGGTCAAAATGCATGAGCAGCATCTCGATGAAATCGTGCTCCGCAAGATGGACATCACCCCCGAAGGCGAGCCTCACATGAAACCGTGGCTCGACTTCCTCGAAAAGATGGACAAGGCGACCGAAACCGTGACCATCGGTCTGGTCGGCAAATATGTCGAGCTGCAGGATGCCTACAAATCGATCGACGAGGCCCTCTTCCAGGCTGCAACCTATGCTGACCGCAAACTCGACCTGAGATATATCCACTCTGAGAAGCTCGACGAGACCAACGTCGGCCAAAAGCTCGAAGGTCTCGACGGCGTGATCGTCGCTCCCGGCTTCGGCCAGCGCGGCATCGAGGGCAAGTTTACGGCTCTGAAATGGTGTCGCGAGCACGACGTGCCGACCTTCGGCATCTGCTTGGGCATGCAGTGCATGGTCATCGAGTTTGCAAGAAACGTGCTCGGCATGGCAGATGCCAATTCTACCGAAATGGACAGCCGCACCACCCACAAGGTCATCGATCTTATGGAAGAGCAGAAATCCATATCAAATATGGGTGGCACCATGCGACTCGGAGCATTTGACTGCAAGCTTCGCGAAGGCAGCCGCGCAGCCGAGGCCTACGGCAAGACCGACATCAGCGAGCGCCACCGCCACCGCTTTGAGTTTAACGACAACTACCGCAAGGAGTTTGAGGCTGCCGGTATGCAGTGTGTCGGCGAGAACCCCGACACCCACCTGGTCGAGGTAGTTGAGATCCCTGATAAGCGCTGGTATATCGGCACACAGTACCACCCCGAATATTCAAGCACAGTGCTCGCGCCTAATCCGATTTTCCGCAGCTTCATCAAGGCCGCGATCGAATACCGCGAAAGCAAGCAACCCAAATAACTATTCACATTAATATAATATACAAACACCGAATAAGACCCAAACATGGACAAAAACACCCTCTTAGGCCTACTGCTAATGGCCGCCTGCCTGTTTGGCTTCATGTATTTCAACAAGCCGTCAGAGGAGGAGCTCGCCCGCAGAAAAGCGGAGCAGGAGCAGCTCGCGGCTCGTCAACAAGAAGCCGCGGCCGAAACTGCCATTATCACTTTCGGCGACAGCATTGCCAAGAACGAATCGTCAGCGCTACTCTCTGCCGTTAAAACCGCCGGCACCCCTACGGCCAACGGATCGTTCACTCTTGTCAACGAATATGTCAACCTGACTGCCGACAGCACCGGTCTGAAGGGCACAGTCAAAGCCGGGGCCACTGATGTCAACGTTGCCGACATTTTGGCTAACCGTTTTGGAGGCATGACTCCCGAGCAACAGAACGATGCCGTGGGCAATGTGCGCAAAGCCATTGCGCAGGTGCAGAAATATAAGAGCTTTGCCCGTTATCTGGGTGGCACCAACGACAACATCGTGCTTGAAAACGACCTGATGAAGGTGACCCTCGCCACCCGCGGCGGCTACGTCAGCCAGGTCGAGCTCAAAAAGTATATGACTGAGGTGACAGCCGAGCCTTCGCCGATACAGCTCTTCACCGATGACACCGACGGCTACAGCTTCACTCTGACCACTTCTGACCAGCGCTTTGACACACGCGAATTCAACTTCACCCCGATCGTCGAAAACGACTCGACCGTCACCATGATGCTCGACTTAGGCAACAACGCTAAGTGGGGCATCCGTTACACCCTCCACGGCTCGAAATATCTTGTCAAGATGGACATCGTGCAAAACAACATCGGCGCAATCCTGCCAGCGAGCACATCGACCATCGACCTCAAGTGGCACCAGAAGATGGCCCGCAACGAAAAAGGCCGCACCTTCGAAGAGCGCAACAGCGCGATCCTCTATAAATTTATCGGCGAGGGTCCCGACGATCTAAGCGCCAACGGCAACGACAGCGAGCAGCTGACAGGCCGCATCAAGTGGGTCGCTTTCAAAAACCAGTTCTTCTCGAGCGTCCTCATCGCTGATGAATATCTGTCGACAGCTGACCTCACCTCGACCGAAATCAAAAACGACCGATACCTCAAAGACATGTCGATGCAGTCAACACTGCCCTACTCTATCACTGACGGTGATGCGGCAGGTTTCTATTTCTACTTCGGTCCCAACAAATATCCCCTCCTCTCAAGCATCGATGATGAAATCGGCAGCGACGAAGGCCTGTCGCTCACCCGACTTGTGCCGCTCGGCTGGGGTCTGTTCAGATGGATCAACCAATATCTGATCATCCCTGTCTTCACATTCTTGGGTCACTTCATCCATAACTATGG
>CAYRFB010000004.1:0-39427 GCA_964423485.1 uncultured Bacteroides sp. | reverse complement strand
AGTAATCGAGTAGTTGTTGATGTCTTCGAGAAGGGTATCAGGGTAGCGACCTGAGAACTCGATGCGACCGAGATCGTTGGTCTTCATATAGTTGAAGTCAGCAGCGATAGGGTCGCGAAGACGGAAGTACAAGTCGGGCGACATGACCTTGCCGATGCGAGACTCAACATACTCACGAGTGACGTCGCGCCAGGCCACAGGCACCTGTGAGGCGCCTATGATATGGGCGAATTCGCGGTCTTCATCGCCGTAAGGCTTTGGGATGACAAATGTGATGTCCATATTGCCGCATTCCCACATGCCTTTTGTTAGACCGTAGCTGGCAGTGCCGAGACCGCCAAGGATATGAGGTGGAAATTCCCACCCGAACATTAATGCTTTCATTGACTTAATCAGTAGCTTAAGCGGATAAATGACACTGTTGATTAATTATCAGGGTTAAGGCGTTTGAGGGTGCGGAGTGTGCGGAGCACTTCAGCCACATTGGTGGCATGTGAAATCGCACCACGGCCGGTGAAGGGAGGATTACCGTCGTAAAGCTGTGACAGCGATCCGATGCAGCCGTTGGGCATCTCGTCTTCAAAGCCGATGAGCATGCGGTCGATGTAGCTGACACCGCTCATGCCAAACACCCTGAGATAGGCATCAGCATAGAAGCCCATAAGCCACGGACGGGCAGGGCCCTGATGGAGGGCGAGTTCACGCTCCTCAGGCGAACCGAGATAAGCCGGACGATAACCGTAGCTCTTAGGCGACAGCGATCTGAGACCCTTAGGAGTAAGGAGCTCACGGGTCACAACGTCGAGCACACTCTTGCGCTGACGACGGTCAAGCGGTGAGTAGTCAAGGCCGATAGCAACAGCCATATTGGGACGCACCGATGGATCAGCGTATGCGCCGTCGACGTAGTCATAAAGGTAGCCGCCATCGTTGAGGAACATATCGACAAACGGCTGCTTCATCTTGTCAGCAGCGTCGCGCCAACGCTGAGCTGCAGCCTCGAGGTCAGCCTGACCTTCGGTCAGCGACGCTCCAAACATCAGAGCATTATACCACAAGGCGTTAAACTCAACGAGATATCCGCTGCGAGGTATCACGGGGCGGCCGTTGAGCGTAGAGTTCATCCACGACACAGGGGTCGAAGTGCCAATGGTGCGGACAAGGCCGTTGGCCTCGTCGACCTGTAGATTGGGGTGACGGTTGTCAAGGACGTAGTTGAGGATGGTCTCTACAAGAGCGAAATAACGCTTGCGAGCCTCTTCGGTGCCGACGTTTTTAGCATACTGCTGGAGCGCCCAGATAGCCCAGAGGGGGATATCGGGCAAGTCAATGCCTTGAATGCGGTCAGAGAGCTGTCCGCTGGCCATAAACTCGAGCAGCGCGCGTGAGGCAGTGTCGACTATCTTCTCAAAGTCAGCGCGGTGGTCAATTGCGAGGGTCAGACCGGGCACGGCCATGAAAGTGTTGCGCGCAAGCACGACACCCCAAGGATAGCCTGAGATGACATACATATTATCACCGTCTTTGAGATAGAACTGCTTGGCTGCGTTCTTGAGACAGTTATAGAAGCTTGTGCGGGGAGTGCGCGAAGCAATTTCGGCCTCGTACATCTTAGCGAGCGAACGAGGCTTCACCTCTGAGATGCCGGCAGAGAAGATCACTGATTCACCTTTCTTGATAGGTATCTCGAAATAGCCTGGCACCCAGAGATCTTCGGTGTAAGGCACACCGCGCTCGAGATCCTTGACATACTCGATACCGTTATACCAGTTGGGCTCGTCGACCCAGGTCGGTTTGCGGCTAAACTGCATATAGAGCGTCGGGAAACCCTCATAAAGACAGCTTGCCATGCCATTGTCGACGGGTGTGAGCTGGCGATTGATGGCATCATTGGCCACACAAAGGCTGTTGCTCTCACGGAAGGCGAGGAAGGGTTTGAAACGCAGTGTTGTGGCCGAATGCGCCTCAACGAGCGTGTAACGGATGAGGATGCGATTTTCGTTAGAGATGAATATCTTTTCTTTTGTAAGGATCACACCGCCGACGCGATAGGTAGTACGCGGTACACTCTCGCAATCAAATTCGCGGATATATTTGTGACCGTTGGGACTAAGGACACCACCGCGATAACGATGGATGCCGAGGTTGAACGGTGCGCCATGCTGTATCACAGTTTCGTCGAGCTGAGACAGCAACACATGAGCCTTGTTACCCATTTCGGGGATAGGAATCACTAACAGACCGTGTTGCTTGCGCGTATTACAGCCCACAAGTGTGGTGCAGTGATATGCTCCGGCCTGATTGGTGCGCAACATCTCCTTGGGTAGCGATTGATCGAGGTTGATCAGCAAATTTTTATCAAACTTCAAATAACTCATTTCAATCGGAGTTTATAATGTTTTAGGTTTTACGTTTTCTATAAACACGAATTTTGGTTTATTCCGCCGAAATTAACAAGTTTTTTTCAACCCTCAAAATTTTTTGGGCTCAATAATCGCAAAACTGCTTTATAACATATAAATCAGGTCAAAACAAAGGAAAAAACCGACTAGGCACCCCTCTTCAACAAGCGTCGCGTTACGATAGAGCGGGCCACGAGCATAGCCGTGCCTGTCACGACCCATGAGATGGGATAGATGACAAGCAGCTCGCCAAACGAGCCTTCATGCCCTTTTAGAATCATCACCCAACCGAGCCGCAGCAGGCAGGTGCCGATGATGGTGATTACGGTTGGGGTCATCGAGTAGCCCTGGCCTCGCAAAGAAGCTCCGGCCATCTCGTATGAACAGGCAATGAACTGGAATGTCGTGCCGCAATGAATGCGGATGATGGCAAATGCGATCACGGTCGGCACCGTAGTAAACACCGACACGACTTGCCGGGCAAAGACACACATAGTCATATCGAAGCAAAGGCTTGCGATGAAGCTCATTATCAATCCTGCCTTGAGCACCAAGCCACAGCGCTTGAGGTTGCCGGCGCCGTTGTTCTGACCGGTGAAGGCCACGACCGACTGGGCAAAAGCGCTGATGATGAAGTAACCATACATCTCGAAGTTGATTGCCGCTGCCGATCCGGCCATCGCGTCGGCGCCAAACGAGTTGATCGCTGACTGGATGAAGACGTTAGAGAAAGAGAAGACCATGCCCTGAATGCCGGCCGGCAAGCCGATGCGTAAGATCTTTGATAGCTCACCCTTATGGCGGAGTGACATACGGCGCACTTTGACTGAATATGGTTCGGGCTCGTGAGTGAGCACATAAAATATAATGGCAGCGCTAACGCAGTTGGAAATCACTGTAGCCCAGGCGACACCGCTTACCCCCATTTCGCAAACAATGACAAAGAAAAGATTAAGCCCGACATTGACGAGTCCGCCGGCCAACAAAGCGTAGAACGGCCGACGTGTATCTCCGAAACTGCGGAGAATCGCCGCACCGAAATTATAGACCATCATGAAAGGCATGCCGACGGAGTAAATCCTCAGGTAGTCAGTGGCGGCTTCGAGGACGTCGTCGGGGGTCCCGAGAGCGTGCAGGATCGGAGTGGCAACGCTTGAACCAACAATCAGCAATATCACGCCACTCAACAACGCAAGGGCAACGGCCGTCGAGATCGCTCGCCGCACACCGTCTTGGTTGGCGCGGCCGATGTAGTTGGCAATCACAACATTTGCTCCGACTGATATGCCCAGGAAAAGATTTACGATAAGGTTGATAACAGGTCCGTTGCTGCCGACTGCGGCAAGGGCGTGATGACCGACAAAACGACCGACGACGGCGACATCGACCGAGTTAAATGACTGCTGAAGCACGCCGCTGGCTATCAGAGGCAAAGCAAATATCAGCATATTGCGGTAGACATTACCGCTAAGCATATCGACTGATGACGTAGCAGACTTACTCATAATGATCACGATTTAGGGGAAACCGTCTCTGGAAGTTGGATCCTGAATGTAGTGCCGACGCCGATGGTTGAATCCTTAACAAAAATCGATCCGCTATGGTATTGCTCGACAATTCGCTTGGCGAGCGTCAGACCCAATCCCCAGCCTCGGCTCTTGGTGGTGAACCCGGGGTTAAAGACGGTCTTGAAATTCTTACGGGCTATGCCCTTGCCGCTGTCAGTGACCTCGACTACTGCCATGCGTCCTTCCTGAGAGGTGACTACTGAGATGCTGCCGCTTTGTCCGATGGCGTCGACGGCGTTCTTGATAAGATTTTCCATCACCCACTCAAAGAGCGGCGCGCAGGCGCTGACCGGCAACTGACCGTCATATAACTTGACAGTCAGAGATATGCGGGGCGAAATGCGGCTCGACATATAGGAGGTAGCATTGCGGACAATGGTATTAAGGTCGCAGTCTTCCATATTGGGTTTCGAACCAATCTTGGAGAATCGCGAAGCGATCATGCTGAGGCGGTTAACGTCTTTGTTCATCTCTGCAACAGTTTCGCTGTCGACGCCCATATCGGGCAGCAGCTCCATCCATGCCATAAGCGAGGATATCGGTGTGCCGAGCTGATGAGCGGTCTCTTTTGAGAGTCCGACCCAAACCTTGTTTTGCTCGGCTTTCTTGGTGGTCAGCACTGCAAAATATACCACAACAATAAACGCAAGCATCACAAGCAGCTGAACATAAGGATAGTAGCTGAGACGTTTGAGCAGAGTGGAGTCTTCGTAGTAAAGATGCTGCATCGTCTGTGGTGCGATAACGATATGGATTACGTTTGGCGTGGTGGATAATTCTGCAAGTTTTGACTGCAGAAATTCGTTGTTGGCAGGCGAGAGCTCCCCTTCCCCACCCTCGGATGGATTATCTGGCAAATCGAAGTTACGAGTTCTGAGAATATTACCATCATCGTCAGTTAATAGTACAGGAATGGTTGTATTTCGTTCAATTATGTTAAGTAAGATGTCTAAATCTACTGCTCTTGGTTCGTCATCCGCTTCAAAATTGATAATTCGTGTAGTTGCATTTGCCCAAATCTCCATCCGATCGCGTTCCTGTATAGACAGATCGTTAACAAGTCCGTTGGAGATGTAAAGGAAGAGCGCAACCATTGCCGCCGCCGTGATCAGCAGCGCAGCCTTGCCATATCGCCTGAAATCATAGATGCTTGCCATAACCGTAAGTTCAGATACTCATTAAGTCTCGGTAGATATCGAGCGCTGCCTTTATATGCTCGCTGTCAACCTCGCAATCAATTTTGATTTGGCCAACGTCTGAGAGCAATGTGAAATTGATGTGCTCGGGCGACGAATTTTTTTTGTCATGAGCCATCAGTGCAAGAAGAGCAGGATAGTTGTCGCAAGTTATGTCAAATGCACCATAGACTGACCTCACGAATGAGGCATAGCGGTGGAGTAGATCTGAGGGAAAGCCCTGAAGCATAGTCGAAAGCACTAACTCTACCACAATTCCCCACGCCACGGCGTAGCCGTGAGGCACAGGCGAATGACGGTCGATCATAGCAAAGCTCTCGAAAGCGTGCCCGACGGTGTGGCCGAGATTGAGGGCGCGCCTGATGCCGTGTTCGTGGGGGTCTTCAGCCACCACGCGCTCCTTGACGCCCACACTTTCTCGGACGAGCGAAAGCAGCCGGTCAGGATCGATCATAGCGTCTTCGATGTTGTAGTCGAGCAGTGAGTCGAACTGCTGACGGCCTTCGAGCAGCGAATGTTTGATCATCTCAGCGTAGCCCGAGAGGAGTTCCTGAGTCGGGAGGGTCTTGAAGAAAACAGTAGAAATAACGACGGCGTCAGCCTCGGCAAATACGCCGATCTCATTTTTGCAACCGTTAAAATTGATGCCAGTCTTGCCGCCGGCCGATGCGTCGACCGCGGCCAGCAGAGTAGTCGGGACGTTGATGAAACGGATACCACGCTTGAATGTCGCCGCTGCGAAACCACCCATATCAGTGATCATGCCGCCGCCGACATTAATCACAAGAGATGAGCGGGTTGCTCCGCCTGTATTCAACTGCTGCCAGATGACTGTAAGTGAGTCTATGTTTTTATTGACATCGCCTGCCTCACAAGTAATCACTTTAGCATTTCTCACCACATCTGACATAGCTGAAAGCAAAGGCAACACGGCGCTTTGGGTGTTGGTATCTACGATTGCAAACACAGCGTTAGGCTTCATATCGGCTACGAGCTGATCTATTGCCTCGCCGGGATGGTTGGTAAAAATGAGTTTCTGCGACATAGATGACTATTATAAGGTGAGCATTTCATAGAGCAGCTGAGGGAAGGCCTCGGCGCACTCCGGCATAGAGTCATAAACGATGGCTGCGCCGGCTGTCTCGAGTTCGGCGCGGGGCACAGGCCCGGTGACAACTCCGATAGTAAAAGCCCCGGCCGTGGCGGCGGATTTTACGCCTAAGGGAGCGTTTTCGATCGCAATTGCCTGCGAGGGGCTGACGCGGGCAAGCTGCATGCCGCGGATGTATGGCTCAGGGTGAGGCTTGCCATGGGTGACGTCGCGCGATGTGACGCGCAAACCGTCTAAGAACACTCCCGGGAAGTCCTGTTCAAGACGGTTGAGCAAAGAATTCTGGCCTGAACCGGTCACGAGCACTCGCCGCATGCCCACTTCTTTCATCAGATCAGTGAGCTCTTGCGCTCCCGGCATTGGATGGACATCGGGCAATTGCTTGAATATCTCAGTCTTGCGGTGATAGAGCTGCTCGCACTCATCGGGTGTGGCGTGGCGCCCACGGCAACGCTGCATAATGATGTCAATGGTCTGCGCACCAGTCATGCCTTCATAGAGGAAAAACTCATCACGGTTGACAGTAAGACCATTTTCTTCACACATTATCCTCCAGGCGTCAGCGTGGTTACCCATCGAGTCATATAATGTGCCGTCCATATCGATCAGCGCGGCTACCGGCTGCAGCCTGTCGAAACGGTGGCGCGTCTTGTAATCGTTGAGGATATCTCTTAATTGTGTCATTTCTTTTTTCTAAGGGTTTCGGGATCCTTGACAACGGGAGCCGGGATAAGGCCCTCATTGATGAACAGCAATGAGTCAGCGGCCGACACCGGGCTTTCGTCAAGATTTATGTCGACAGCGATCTTACTGTCGCCCGGCAGATTGAGTTTGGCAAACTTGGCCTTGCGCACTCCTCGGCGGAATACATTTTCGATCTGCTCAATGAGGTTGACTCGGGTGGTGTCGACGTCAAGACGACGCTCGACAGCCTTCTTTTCGTCAAATTTAGCGCGGCCCAATCTTATCTTGTAATGCTCGGGGTCACCCTTGATGGTGATACCAAACTTAAACGGCAGCGGCGATTTCAGCACGGAAATCAGATAGTTGAAGTTCAGAGCCAAGTCATTATAGCCTTGCACACCTATTTTATATCTATCAATGTCAAATATGAAGGGGAAGAGCTGCAATTGGCTGTCAGATATAATGGCCTCAACGTTCATATGATCGATGATCGCCCTCTTTTTGTCTTTGAAAAGCAGCCATTTGGCAATGGTCCTGAATGTTTCGGCATCAAGCAGCTGCAGTGAGTCGCCCTGAAGCCTGACTGCGGCGGCGAGGGTCGGCAGGTCGAGTGTCATGTCAGGAGCGATGTCGACCGTGGCGGCGAGATCGGCATTGATGATGCCTGAAATATCTCTCAGCAAAGGCATTATAGAGTCTAAAGCCGGGACAAGATCGACAAACTTGGCTATATCAAAATCGTTGACTTTCAAGCCGAAGCCAAAGCGCATTTCTTCGACGGTCGGCGCAGAATAAAGAGCCGAAAGATCAATCGACCCGACATCTGAACCGGCGCGCATCTGGTGAAGATTGATGGCTCCGTCATAGAGCATGACGTTGCCCGAGAGATCGTGGAGCAAGAAGTCGGAATAGAGTATGTTATTGGCCCTCAACTTTACGTCGGCCTGAATGTTAGCAGGCAATAGGAAGGGAGCTACGCTGTCGCGGGCTTCAAGCGTTGCACCACTGATTTCCTGCTCAAAGAGTGAGTCATTGTCAAGCACGTCGAGGTGAGACAGGTCTGTCTCGCGGCGGCGCTCCTTATGAGCCGCGCCTCTGAAAAATCCTTCGGCAAGCTGGTTGACATCGACTGTATCACTAAGAGCTTCAAACTCAACTTTAAGCGGCGAGAGACGATTTTTTGCGGTCAGAGCACCCTTGACATTGGTAATGCGGCCGTCGGCCAGAAAGTCAGAGCGCCCGACCTTATAGGCTATCTGCTTCAGCAAGATCGTATCGTTGTTGAAGACTATGTTCATGCTGTCAAGACGGTTGCGCAGGGGGAAGTATGGCGTGAAGAGTCCTGCACGACGTGAGGTCAGCGAACCGCTGATGTTCCAGTTGAGCAATAGTTTGCTGAACGCTTTGGATGTACCCCAGTCAATTATCTCGGTCAGCGAGTCGGTCATCTCGGCGTGGACGCGGTGATGCTTGCTCTTATGGTGACGGCGATGGGCGAGCGCCAAAGCGTAGACAGAGTCAGGCGGCAGATCCGGGTGAGAGCGGGATATTGAGTCTGCGGTCTTCTTGATCTCCTTGGCAAGGCGTCGCTCAGGCTTCTTGTGCATATCGACGTGAAGTTTTGAGCCTGAAAAGAGCATGCGGACATCGCGACTTCCGGCCGACATGCGGTCAATGCCCAAGTCTAACAAGAATTCGGGCACACGCGCCATCTCTTTAAAGCGCCTCATCACTACCCTGCCGGCTATATTACGGAACCTTGCACCGGCAGAATCGGTAATTGAAGTGACATTGAGTGTCGATATTTTCAACCCCCCACCCATAGGCACGACAATTGTGGTGTCGGCACTGGGCCGCTGATTTGTCACGCCAAAACCAAGCGAGAGATCAGTTACATTGACCGTGACGCCGCCCGACAGCACTTCGGCCGTATCGATCTTAAGATTGGCGGCTAAAAGGTCGTTAGTGCTGCCATTGAATCTGATGCTTGAGCCGAACTTTAAGCAAGCATCATTGATCAGCACCATATTGGCGGTGTCAGCCGCCAGCCAGTACAGTCGGCTACCATCTATGTCGCCGTCAAATTTCAGCTTGTGAAAGTTGTTGCGGTCAAACATTGATGCCCGGCCTACGACATTGACCGCTGCTTCCAACTTGCCCGACAAGAAACCATTGATGTGTTTCATTAACGGGGGCGGCAGCTTGGCCAGGTTTGTGTAGCCATCGACGCGCACATCAAAAGCGGGGTCGGCCGCCAGACTGGTCAGCGAGCCAGAAAGCTTCAAATCAGTTGCCGGGCCTGCAACGTTGAGATGATCAATCGTCAGTTCGGCCAATTTTAAGTCATCGCCCTTAAGATCGACATTGATGAGGGCAGACAGGCGCTCGAAACGCGCCTTGCCATACCTTAGCCGGCAGGGAGGCAATTCAAAGACAACGGTGGCAAACGGTATGCTGTCACGATCAAGGTTAAACGCTTTGTCGAGCTTGACATTGAGCGAAAACTCGGCATCGGTGCGAAGAGCGTCGAGTTCGTATTTCAGTCTCAAATCCTCAGGGACAAAAGCCATAAGGTCTTCGACTTTGACGCCGTCGCACAACGCGGTGAAATCATTGACAATCAGCTCCTCGCCAAAGTCGACATCCAGCTCCAACATAATCTTAAGCCACGAAAGACCGAGGGTGAAGTTTCGCAAATCAACTTTGTGTGGCTGTGATGCATTCCAGCCAATCTGGCCGTCGAGAGTCACAGGGAGCTTCAGCAGGTTGTAATCGTGAAGCAGACCGCTTGCATAGCTGCCGTCGAAGGTCAGCATATAGGTTGGACGGCTTTCGTCGCGCTCGATTAAAGTCTCGATGCCAACGCTTGCGTCCGTACGAGTGATAGCGTTAAAAAATCTAAAATCGCGCGCATGTGAGATTGAAAACCTTCGCAGCGATATGTCGGTCAAATCCATGCCGCCCGATGAATCATCGTCATCGTCTGACGACCTGACGATGTCAAAATTATTTATCGAATCATTGACGATCACGATATTAGCCGAAGGGCCAAACAAGTCAATGTTGTTTATATCGACTTTTCCGGCAATGAGCTTAGGCAAATTCAGCTCACCGACAAAACGGTCCACTACCAAAAGGGTGTCAGTGTAATCGGGCAGATGAAGCGCTGTGTCGGCCTTCAGTTCTGCAATTGTCGGAACAGTGATGCACAGAGAGTCGACCTTCAGCCTCAGGAAGGGATAAGTTGATTTGGTTGCAAACTCAACGCGTCCTATAGTAACGTCGGCGTCAAGCATCTTGTTAGCCACTTTGTTGACCAAAGGGGTAAGCCGATCAGGGGATAAAACATTGACGACACATGTCAATAGGGCATAAAACGCCAGAGCCATACCCATCACAGACCAAAGCAATATTTTGATCAGTCGCCGCCAAAGCGGATATGACGGTTTGGAGTATTTATTTTTCATCGCTAACATCTGAGGCGGGTCGCGCCGTTACGTGAAAACAACTCTGCTTGCGCTCGAAGACAACATAGCAACGGCCTTCTTCGCGCAAATCATACAAAATCTCTCCGAGAAGATTTTTCAAATCTTCAAATGACCTGTTGACCGTGATTGAGTCACAGATAAAGCGTGAATAGCTTATGTCAAAGGTTGTGCCATACTGATGGGCAGACTCGCTGGTCGCATTTCTGTTGATGCGCCGCAGGCGGCTGACCGTGGCAGGAGTGCGCATCACGCTGGTGACCTTGATGCGGTAATCGCCCCCACCGCGAGCCTGGAGAGTATCGTTAAAGCGACGGCCGATCTCCTTCAGAAGATCAGCAGCCTGCGGTACGAGGTATGGGTAACTGTGAGTCAGACGGTCAACGTAGTACTCCCGGCATGACTTTATCTCGACAAGTGGGTGAGGCAGAGTCCACGCGTCTTCGAGAGTCTCGAGCACACCGGTGCCGATCTCTTTGGCCGCCTCGACGTGGAGATAGTTGCTGTCGCGAAAGGCTCTGCGCAAAGGGCCGATATGTTTCAATGATAACTTTACGCAATCCTCATCGGGTGCGCTATCAAGATGAGCATCATAGGGATTGGGAGCATTGTCGCTCAATATTTCTTCTACGCTTTGCGAGCTTCGGTCATCTGAGCGCCTGCCATCAGAGCCACACGACGACCCGATGATCATCGAGCCTAACACCACGGCGATAATAATAAATGTAGCTCCTTTCATTATAGTCAGCAAATTTAATGCAAAGCTACGAAGTTTTTCCCTACAAATCAAACCTATAACGCTTAAATTGTTACAATCAGCAATTCCACAACAACTTTCATGCTACCCTTCATGCCACTTCGGCAATCAAGAAATGTGTAACCTAAAAAAGCGACGTGCGTTTGTAATCAAACGGTTATGCTACGCGCCAAAGTTCTGCATGTTCAATGCCGCGAGCTTAGCGGAGGGTGATTTTGAAGGTTTTGGAGGTAGTGGGGGAGGTAGACGCCGGCGGGGAGTGAGGCGGTTTGTATTTGAAGCGGGAGACCTGCTTGAGCAGGTCGCGGGAGTGAAGTCGCGAGAAAAATCACCATCTGGAGCTGCAAATCTGATAGAGGCTTCTTGCAACCTGCGATCCAGGTTTCTCAATTAACTAATTGCCAACGGGGGGTGTCGCTTCGCTCCACACCCACTATCTCGCGACCCTCCAGGGAGGGTCTCACCGTTTTCACCGCACCGGGTCGGCGAATGCCGCCCCAATAAGGTGCTATAATTGCATCGCGCCGTCGGCGCTGACAATGGGGACGGCCGTATAGCCGGGACGATAACGGTGGCACCTGAGCGCAGGCTCCCCCGCGCTCACTGTCATCATAATCCCTATCGCCGTCGCTCGCATAATATTTAAAACTTTCAATTATTTAACAGGTTATCTTTTGTGAAAACCAACTCTTTCAATAAATCAATGCCAAATCTATCGTATACATTCAAGTTGCATAAAAGCGTGCTTATTGAGACGCCTACTTAATAATATTGCCCCCAGGACTCATCGTAGGAGACACCGAGCGAACCCATAATTTGATTTTCAAACGCTTTCAGAAGTTGTTCTCTATCCTTTTGATTTACATCGCCTATTTTTATAGGATTAAAAAAATTCATATCGTATGAAAAACAACGCAATAAAAGTTCAGTTTTATCTTCTCGCGAAGAGCCTATCAGCTTAATCTGAACATACATATTCCTATTATCAACTCTAATGGGGAAGCGAAAATAGTCTTTACAAGGTGTTTCTTTTGCAGTCAATGAATCTTTACAAAAGTCATCTTGATTAACAATAAAATCGTTAATACGCTGTAAACTATCGCATTTACTTATCACATTGTCGATTGTTGAATACACGATATATTCATGAGAGCCCCCGTTTGTTGTCGCAAAATAGCCATGCCTCATTGCATAAACCACCCATAGCAACGTCATACAAATTAGACTGCTTACTATAATCAGAGGCCCGAAACGATTCATAAACCCGTATTTCATAAACAAGTGGGCTTAGGTTTATTTCCTTACTCGGGGGTGAAAATAAGGGTGCTTGGGCTGAACATTGGGGTTGCTGCTTCGAGGATATCGACGACAGTTAACGAGCGAATGGCAGCCTCCGTCACAGCGGGTTCTATGACCTTGTCGCGCCACAAAAGTGAGCGGGCTGCGCTAAGAGCTGAGTTCTCACGATTTTCTGATGCGATGATCAGTTGGCCAAGATACTGGCGCTTAGCCGCTTCGAGGCGTTTGGGCGTGAGGGTGTCAGCCAATCTGAAAAATTCACGCTCTACGAGTTCGCGACAGCGCTGACTGTCGGACGGATCGCAACCGAAATAGACGGTCAGAATGCCGCAATCAGAAAAAAGCGATGTTGAGGCTTCGACGTTATAGACCAAGCCTCTGCGTTCACGCAACGACACATTAAGCAAGGAGTTCATGCCAGGGCCACCCATAATATTGGTCAGCAAGGCGGTGGCATAGCGACGATCGTCAAGATATGACGGCACACGGGCGCCGATCACGCAGTGAGCCTGATGAGTGGCGAGGCGTTGGATCTTTTCGAAGGAGGGGTTGAGCACAGGAGTCACGTAATCTTCGGTTTCAGAGCCCTTACTTGTGCTGACGGCCGAAAGATAACGCTCCATCTGAGCGAAGACGGCGCTTGCGCCGCGGGGACCACTGTAAAAGGCGACCATATTGTCGGCCCGATAATTCCGGCCAATGAAATTGCGGCAGGCCTCGCTGTCGAAGTGGCGTAGGCTCTCGGTAGTGCCTAAAATGTTATGGCCGAGAGGTGATCCAGCGAAAATCAGGTCTTCAAAATCATCAAACACCGCTTCGGAGGGCGAGTCAAGATAAGAATCGATCTCGTCTGCCACCACTTCACGCTCTTTGGCCAATTCGCGGTCGGGAAAACGAGAATCTGTGATGAGGTCGGCGATCAACTCTGCCGCGCGAGCCAAATTGCCTGAGGGAAAGACACTGTATATGACAGTCTCTTCTTTTGTAGTGAACGCATTGAGTTCACCTCCAACGGCCTCCATGCGGTTGATGATGTGGCCGGCGCGGCGATGACCTGTGCCTTTGAAAATGGTGTGCTCTACGAAATGGGCGAGGCCATGCTGCTCGCGGTTTTCATTGCGGCTGCCCGCCTTGACCGTAACGCCAAAGATAGCAACAGAGCTGCCACGCCAATGGGTGTGAACAGCCCGCAAACCGTTTGACAACACGGTCGTGGCGACCTCAGAACGACGGTTATGCATCGACCCAGTCGCCATTTTCTTTTATCAGTTCGATAAGCCGTGGCAGGGCCTCGGCCGCGGGAATATTTTTGACCACACACTCCTTGCCCTTGTAGAGGCTGACACAACCGCTGGCTGCGCCGACATAGCCGTAATCGGCATCGGCCATCTCGCCGGGGCCATTGACTATGCAGCCCATCACACCGATCTTCAAGCCTTTGAGATGAGAGGTGCCGGCTTTAATAGTCTGGAGGACAGACGGGAGGTCGAACAGGGTGCGTCCGCAGCCCGGGCATGCGATATATTCAGTCTTTGAGATGCGGCGGCGTGTGGCCTGAAGAATACTCATCTCCAGAGAGCGGAGCTTATCGGCGTCAACGCCCGGGGCGTCAATCCAGATGCCGTCGCCGAGACCGTCGAGGAGCAGAGAGCCAAAATCTACCGAAGCTGCAACGGTCACGCGCTCGGCATCAAAGTCGGCAGGATAAGTGATCTTGACAACCGCGGGCTTAGTGACGCCGGCAGCGATACGATCGGCGAAGCGGCGGCGCAATTCAAAAATTGCTGTCGCGCCCGCTGACTCCACGAGATCAAAACCGTCGGGCACACCGGCTTCGGTGTCAAAGTCAACGCCGGCCGCAAGCGGCATCGGTCGCGACTGACCCTCATGCATCTCGGGGGCGGTCACGCGATCTACGCCACCGGCTGCTATGTGGTCAATATGGTCAACAAGCATACGCGCCACGGGAATTTCATTTTCAGGAGCCTCACTCAGCGAAACGCGGATAGTGTCACCAATGCCGTCGACAAGCAGCGAGCCGATGCCTACGGCCGACTTGACGCGGCCGTCCTCAGCATCGCCTGCTTCAGTCACGCCAAGATGCAGGGGATAGTGCATATCCTCGGCGTCCATTGCCTCGACGAGCAACCTGACAGTCTGAGTCATCACGACCACATTTGAAGCCTTGATCGAGATCACGACATCGTCGAAGCCCTCCTGACGGCACACGCGGAGAAATTCCATAGCCGACTCGACCATACCGGCCGGAGTATCGCCATAGCGGCTCATAATGCGGTCAGAGAGTGAGCCGTGGTTCACACCGAGGCGGATAGCCGCACCATGTTCGCGACAGACGTTAAGAAACGGAACAAGCTTATCGGATATCTTCTTCAGCTCAGCGGCATACTCCTCGTCAGTGTAGCTGAGTTTCTTGAAGGTGCGACCGGGGTCGACGAAGTTGCCGGGGTTGATCCTGACTTTCTCAACCTGAGTTGCGGCTTCAAAGGCTGCGGCGGGGTTGAAATGGATATCGGCCACCAAGGGAATTTCAACGCCTGACTGACGGAGACGTCGACGGATTTCGCCCATATTGCGCGCCTGAGCGACGCCCTGGGCTGTGAGCCTGACGATATCTGCGCCGGCCTCGGCGATTGCAATACATTGGGCTACAGACGCGTCAGTATCAAGGGTCGATGTATTGGTCATCGACTGTAATCTTATTGGAGCATCGCCGCCTATGGTCGTATGCCCGACTCTCACCTGCGATGTCTTTCGACGGAAATCCTTGTGTGCCATATCCTCGTTATCGTTTATACCTTAAATTTATAATCACTGATGGCTGCCAGCTCTGCATTAGCCTTCACGATTTTTTTAGACAATGAAGCGCAATATGCGGCATAGCGCCCTGCAAGCGCCTCATCAGAAAGCGCCAACATCCTGACGGCAAGTATCGCCGCGTTGAGACCTGCGTTAATGCCGACGGTGGCCACGGGAATGCCCGGAGGCATTTGGACGATAGAGAGCAGAGCGTCCTGGCCGTGGAGCGTAGAGTCAATCGGCAGCCCGATTACAGGCAGCGGTGTCAGCGCCGCAATAACGCCGGGTAAGGCCGCAGCCATACCCGCCGCAGCGATTATGACTTTTATGCCACGGTCGGCTGCACCGGTTGCAAATGATTCGACCTCATGAGGGGTGCGGTGAGCGCTGAGAGCGTTCATCTCAAAAGGCACCTCCATCTCTTCGAGAAAGTCGGCAGCCTTACGCAAAACGGGCAAGTCAGAAGTGCTGCCCATAATTATACTTACTAATGCTTTCATATAAAGTGCAAAAATGATAATTTAACCTAAAATAACAAGAGCAATCAGTTCGGCGCCGGCTCCGAGACAGTAACCGGCAAAGACCTGCGCCGGGGTGTGACGATGAAGGATCAGGCGCGATGTGCCAATAAGTCCGGCAAGCACAATTGCCGCTGTGACCCATACCATAGGGCTATAGATCAGCAGACCGTGAAAGCACATCCACGCCAGGGCCGCAGCCACTCCGCCGACCGACGACGAGTGGGCACTGATCTTCCATTTGCTTGTAATCGCATAAGCCACGACTCCGGCCAAAGCCGCGCCAATATAAAAACTGCGCAACCACATCGGCGCACCGACACTGCCAAGAAACAAAGCCGTGGCAAGATAGCAAACGATGCTCACAACATAAGGAATGAAGCGCTCTGAGCGATCAGACAGGCTAACGTCTTTGACTTTGCCAAGCTTGATAAGCGAAAGGATAACGACTGTCGGCACGATAGCAGTGAGAGCCACTACCACACCCATTGTCACTAACCTGACTCGCTCAGGTGCAACCGAGAGGGGTGAGACCCACAAGGCGACTGCCATCATATAAGCCGGCAAAACTATCGGCGAAAACAGATCGCTTAACACCTGCGCAATGCGCTCAAGGGCGCTATGATGTTTTTTATCTTCCTTACTCATAACTGGATTTAAAATTGTTTTCTAAGTCTGGCGACGGGCAGTCCGAGCCGCTCGCGATATTTTGTGACAGTGCGCCGGGCTATGTCATAGCCCCGAGCTGCAAGTTTCTCACTGAGCGCCTCATCGCTGAGGGGACGGCGCTTGTCTTCCTCATCAATAATTTTTGACAGGGCGTCAAGTATCTCGTGAGACGACGCGTCAGCATCTTCCTTGGGGCGCTCGTTGAAAAACATTTTCAACGGATAGACGCCTTGTGATGTCAAGACATATTTTCCGGCGGCCGCTCGTGAAATCACCGAGATATTAAGACCGGTGAGCGAAGCAATGTCCTTAATGATCATTGGTCGGATGTCAGAGCGCTCGTTGGTCTCAAAAAAGCGATGCTGGATCTTGACAATTGCCTTCATGACTGCCAACAATGTCTCAGACCTCATCTTCAGAACGTCGATAAAGGCCGACGCATCATCGTGGCGTCGCTTGATGAAGGCCATTGCCTCTGTGTCGCGCTTGTTTGTTGCCTCGGGCAAATCATCGATCTTGAAGCTGTCCTCAATGGCGAGCTCGGGTATATTGTTGAGCAAGCTGACGGTGATCACTCCGTCAGAGTCAACATCGACGGCAAAATCAGGTATAATGTGACGCAAGCGATCATTAATCGAGTTGCCTTCGATCAGGGCGCCTGGCTTGGGGTTAAGACCGCGGATAAAATCAAGAGCCGCGTGCATCTCTCGCTGGTCTATGCCAAGATGGACACAGAGCTGCTCAAAGTGTTTTTTTGAAAAGAGGTCAAACCAGTCGGCTATAATCTCGCGGGCGATCTTAGTGGTAAGATTGACCGGGAAACGGTCAATCTGCAGCAAAAGGCAGTCGCGCAAGTCGACCGCACCTACACCGGCAGGATCAAGATGGCGCACCTTTGCAAACACCTCCTTGACCTCATCCATCTTGGGCGTAAAACCTTCGGCTATGTCTACATCGTCAGCTATATCAGCGAGAGACCGGGTCATATAGCCGTTGTCATCGAGATTGCCAATAATGTATTCGGCAATCTTACGCTCTCGCTCAGTGAGATCAATGTCGGCAAGTTGGGCCATCATGACCTGAAGCAAAGAGCCGTCTTCACCCTCCGACAAAAATTCGCCGGCTCGCGAAGCGATTGATTGGCCGCCGACCTCGAGTCTATGAGTCGGTATGTCATCTTCACTGCCATAATCGGCAAGCTGAAGCTGCTCGGCGCTTTCGCCAAAAGAGTCGTCGCCGTTGCCTTCTGAATGGTCATTGGCATGGTCGCTGACCACCTCAAGAGCGGGATTTTCATCAATGACCCGGCGAACCTCATCCTCAATCTCGGGCGCAGTCATCTCGAGGTAACGGCCAAAAATCACTTGACGCGGATTAAGTCGCTGCTGCAGCTTGGCCTGTTGCTCAATTTTCAGCTGTTCACTCATATCGAAGTCATTGACCGGTGTACACACAGTGGACTTTACCTACAGGCAACTTGCCCTCAAGCCTGATAGGTATGCGGCGAGAGTCGGCGCTAATCCACGCGTCCATATCGTCGGACGTTTTCTTGCCACCATCAGAGGTAAAAATAAACGTTATATGATAGCAACGGAAAGTCTTCTTATCAGCCTTGGCCTCCTCAATGCCGTGATATTTGATGGTCAAGATTTCTTTTCGCTTGCCTGAGAAAATCGTGATTTCTTCGGAGTCGCCATTAGACCATTTGTCATAGTCTATAGATCGCATGTAGTAATAAGCGCTGAGCATATCGACGGTCGTGCCTTCGGCTTCAAGCATCAGCTTCTGGTTGACTCGCTCCTTGCCTTTACGATATTTCACTCGGGAGCAGGCCCCGGTCACTTTGCCGCCGGAATAACCGAAAGTAACCGTGTCATGCTTGTCCTCATCGCCTTCGTGAGCGATTTTTTCGTAAAATTTCGGACGGAAATCAGCCCGCTGAATAATGCCGTTGAGAGTGTCGCGCACCTGATAAATCTTATCGGCCCACGGCTCGGAGGCAGCCGTAAGCTGGATGATATAATCATCGCCGACGTTTTTCAGCGTCAATGTTGCATGGCCGGCCTGCTTATGGATGAGCCCCCACTTATAGTTGACTTTATAATTAAGAGTCTCGTCGCTGAAGTGCGTAACAGCGGTGACAGTATTGAAGGAAACCAATACCATCATCCACAAGATCAATTTCTGCATCCAGCTCTTCATAGGTCAATCTACCGGAACTTTTATACACAATTTGCGGTGAGCGCCGATGCCGATGTTTGGGGCATGGGCGTCTTCTGGGAAGAATATGGCCATCTGCCCTACCCTGAGATGCAGACGGCAGGTTGCAGAGTCTCCAAAAAATATGATGTCACGCTCCTCGTCATAGTCGCCGTGAGGATACTTTACTCTGTCGACCGACGCCCAGCCTATGGTCTCATTGTTCTTAAGGGGGACATGGATGTCGATGAAACGGCGATGAGCCTCGAGCTCGGCAACTTCGGGTGTCCGCATATGCGGCTCCTCACACTTGACAGTGACGCGTCCGTCAGGGTCAAGCTTGATTGTCCCCTTCTCAAACTTATCTCCTGCGTGAGCCTGCAGCCAGTCGATGGCCACATCGAGCGGCTTGCTTATGCCTTTTATCCTATGGGCATTTGTTATATCACAAACTATCATAATTGTATTTAGGTTAATCCACAATCGGCAATGCCTCTTCTTCTTTTTCATCCTCAAAGAGGGGCAACACTCCGCGGGCGCTTTGCTCAATCCGCTTGTTACGCCAGCATTTCCTGCACACAGCTACATACCGGTCGTCGCCGCCTATCTCAACTTGAGCTCCTTCTTCGACGAAGTCACCGTTGGCATCAATTCGAGCGTTGACTATAGTCTTGTGGCCACAATTGCAGGTCGACTTAATCTCATCAATCGTGTCGGCGATCTCAAAGAGACGACGCGAACCCTCGAAAAGATGGCTCTTGAAGTCGGTGCGAAGCCCATAGCAAACTACATTGCTGCCGAAATCATCAACGACTCTCGACAGCTGATCGACCTGTGCCTCGGTCAGGAACTGGGCCTCATCGACAAGAAACCACTCGATGACCTTGTGGGTCTGGCGATAGAGGTCTTTGACGAGCTCATAGAGATTGGTGTCATGGTAGATCCAGCGACACTCACGCTCGATGCCGATGCGCGACCTTATCACATTGCGGGCTTCGCGGGTATCGATCACCGGCTTTAAGCACAGATACTCGATGTGACGCTCCTCAAAGTTATAGGCCGTGGTAAGCAAAAGGGCAGTCTTGGCCGATCCCATGGTGCCATAGCGGAAATAAAGTTTGCCTTTTCTATACATTGTTTACTTGACGGGTCTATTGTTTGTGTAAAGTTAGCAAGATTTTGGCTTTACTCCCAATTTTAAGACTATAAATAGTTATCAACATAATGTTAATAACTTTTTATAAATGCTATCAATAAAAAAGCCAACGGTTTATGACCGCTGGCTTAAATTTATGAATCAAACGACTCTTAGTTAAGGCCGAGCTTAGCTTTTACGAGGTCGGTAACGTTGATGACGTTAGCACCCTGGTAGACAGCTGAGCCGTTGGGGAAGATGAAAGTGAAGTCACCTTCAGCACCTACAGCCTGAACGGCGTCTAACATCTTCTGCTGGATGGGCTGAGAAAGCTGCTGGTTGAGTCTTTCGAGATCCTGAACTGCTGTGTTGCGGAACTGCTGCACTTTCTGGTTGCGCTCTTCGATCTCTGACATACGGCGCTGCTTAATAGCCTGAGGTGTATTGGGATCATCTGCTATGCTCTGGAATTCAGCATAGAGTTTGTTAAGTTCTTCGTTAAGATTGTCAAACTCAGTCTGATATTTCTTAGAAGCTTCTTCAACCTGAGCATTCATCTGAGCGAACTCGGGCATAGATTGAACGATAGCGTCTAAATCTGCTACACCAAATTTCTGAGCGAACGCGCTCATCGGAAGGATTACTGCAATTGCAAGGATAATTCTTTTGAACATGTCTGTTTTGTCTTTATGGTTTTAACTTAATTTTTTACTTTTCAGTTTCGCGGCGTAAAAGTACGAATTTTATTTGGAATACCCCAATTTTGCAAGCACTTCGTTGCTAATATCTATGCGCGGAGATGCAAAAATTATGTCGCTGGCCGATGCACGGTCAAAAATCGCTTGGTAGCCTCGCTCCTCAGCGACCTTTTTGACGGCGTTGTAGACATCGTCCTGGACGGGCTTCAAGAGCGTCTGCTGTTTCTTGTAAAGTTCGCCTTCCGGGCCGAAATATTTATAGCGGAGTTCGGTCGCCTCCTTTTCTTTAGCCACAACCTCTTCTTCGCGCTTCTTTGCCTGCTCAGCGGTCAGAAAAACCTTGTCGGCCATATAGCTTTGATAGAGAGTCTCCGCCTCTTTGCCGAGAGCCTCAATTTCCTTCTGCCAGCGTTGTGACAGCTGGTTGAGCTGCTCGTTAGCCATTTCATAGGTGGGTACATTCTTTAATATATAATCCATATCGACCATCGCAAATTTCTGTGCATTGGCCCCAAAGATTCCGGCAAAAGCAATTGCCATTACGAGGATGAGTTTCTTCATTGTCTTTGTTGTTTTTAAGTTAACAGATACCTATTAGACGGTTGAAAAGTCAAAAAGTTTATTAGAACTCTTGGCCGAGGATAAAGTGGAAGTGGCTACCGCCTCGGGTGCCAAACACTTTGTCGAAACCATAAGCCCAGTCAATACCCATCATACCGACCATCGGCAGGAAGATACGCACACCGACACCGGCGCTGCGCTTGATGCTGAAGGGGTTGAATTTCTTAACCGAAGTCCAGGCGTTACCTCCCTCGACAAATGTCAGGGCATAGATAGTCGTAGATGACTGCAACATCAACGGGAAGTGGATTTCGGCGCCGAAGCGAGTGTAAGCATAACCTTCACTGCCCCAAGGTGTGAGCTGACCGTTGTCATAACCGCGGAGGGCGATGGTCTCCTGAGCGTAAGTGTAGCTGCCCGACATGCCGTCACCGCCGACATAGAATGTTTCAAACGGTGATTTCAGATATTTGTTATAACTGCCGAGAAGTCCGATATCAGCGCGAGTCATAAGCACCGGGGTCCACTGGGTTGTCTCAGGGCTGAGGAGCGAGGTGTAGGTGCGGGCCTTGAATTTAAGTTTCCAGTACTCGATCCAGCGATATAGTTCTTTCTTCGACTCGATCGTGTGTTGCTCGCTGAGCTTCTTCCAGTCTTTTTTGCCGGAGAAAAGTGACGCGGGAGGGGTCAGCTGCAAGCTTAGCGAGAAATCGCTGCCTCGGCGGGTGAACAACGGGTTGTCGATAGAGCGACGTGCGAGAGTGAGGCCGAGCACGAGAGCGTTTGACGTACCGTTATTCATATAATAAAGGTAGTCCCAGTTCTTCAGGTAATACCAGTTGTAGCCAAGTTCGGCGGTGAAAGTAAACCAGTCGTCGGGCCATTTCAGACGCTTACCGAAACCAACGTTTACGCCGACCATCTGGAGCACCTTGTTGGGGTCGTAAGACGATTGATAGCTATTCTGGTAATAATCATTATAATTAAATTGCGAGCCGGGATAATAGTTGTAACCGAGCATACTGTTCATCGCGTTGAGGTAGGTCGAGTTGTAGTATGACGAGTTAACGCCTGTCTGACGGCTGTAATAAGCCGAAACTGACAGTGAGTTGGGGCGCTTGCCTCCGAACCATGGGTCGAGGAACGACAACGAATAAGCCTGGTAGTAGCGGGCATTAGTCTGAGCGCTGACCGTGAATGTCTGTCCTTCGCCCTGAGGTATAATGCCGCGGTAAGTGCTCGGATGGAAAAGATTCTTGATCGAGAAGTTGGTAAACTTAAGGGCGAGTTTACCGATCACACCTGTCTGGCCCCAACCCATCGAAAATTCGATCTGGTCATTGGCCTTAGATTCGAGATTCAACACGATGTCGACCGTACCGTTCTCGGCGTTAGGCTCAACTTTGGGGTCGATGGTTTCGGGGTTGAAGTGGCCTGTCTGAGCGATTTCCGTAACAGATCGGATCAAGTCCTGCTTACTGAACAAGTCACCGGGCTTCACGCGAAGTTCACGGCGGATAACCTTTTCATACAGACGGTCGTTACCATTGATGACTACATTATTGACGCGAGCCTGGGGACCTTCGACCATACGCATTTCGAGTGAGATAGAGTCACCTGATATTTCGCGCTCGACAGGGATGAGATCATAGAAGAGGTAGCCATTGTTCATATATAAGTTGGCAACTGCATCCTCATCTTCGTTAAGACGCTTGTTGAGCAGCTTCTGGTTGTAGACTTCGCCTGGTTTCATACCTAAATACGCATCAAGTATCTCGCTTGAATAGACTGTATTACCGACCCAATTGATATCTTTGATAAAGTATTTATTTCCCTCGTCGAGAGTGATATACACGTCGACTGTCTTATCATCAAAGGGAACGACACTGTCGCTTAAGATTTTTGCATCGCGATAACCCTTTTCGTTATATTTAGCGAGGATGCGGTTCAAGTCATCCTGATAGTCGCTTTCGACAAACTTCTTCTGACGGAAGAGATTGATGAGCTTGCCCTTCTCATTAGTCTTCTTCATCGCCCACTGCACCTGATTGTCGCTGAGCACTTCATTGCCGTCGATATAAATTTTGTGTACCTTGACTTTATCGTGCTTATTGACATTGACATCGACAATCACTTCATTGGGTGCCGAAAGGTCTTCGTGGAGCACGATATTAACCTGAGCGTTGCCGAAACCTTTGCCTTCGTAATATTTCTTCACGATCGCCTCTGCACGGTTAATGATATTCTGGGTGATCTGATTGCCCTTCATAAGCTGCAGGCGCTCTTGAATATCATCACGCTCGCCTTTCTTCATGCCATTATAGTTGACCTTTGAAATACGAGGCTGAGTGCGGAGCTTAAGTGTGATCCAAGCCTGATTGCCGACAACCTTGTCAACGACAAACTGTGCCTGAGCAAACAGCCCCTGACGCATAAGGCGCTTAACAATGTTGGTCACCTCATCACCGGGGATATAAAGGCGGTCGCCGACCTTGAGACCGGCATAGCCTAATATGATGTTATCCTCATAATTTGGTGCACCCTCCACCGTAATACCGGCGATTTCGTAAACCTTAGGCATATTGCTGTAGATTACCGGCGGATTATAGATGGTGTCGTTAGATGCCTGGCCCCACGCTTGAGTAAACGTGGCTGCAAGCATCAGCAGTGCTGTGATTATGGTCAGTCTATATCGCATGATTTCCTTATAATGTGAAATGTCGGGTTTATCTTAACTGTTTGTCATTATTTAATCTGCTCACCTGTCAGGCCGAAACGTCGCTGCCGGCCGGCATATGATTCTATCGCATCCATAAAATCAGCCTCGCTGAAATCGGGCCAATATGTCTGGGTAATATATATTTCAGAGTAAGCTATCTGCCATAATAAAAAGTTGCTCACGCGCAGGTCACCGCCGGTGCGGATAAGCAGATCAGGGTCAGGCATACCGGCCGTCGACAGGTTGTCGCTGAACACCCGATCGTTAATCTCATTGATGGTCATCTCGCCTGAGGCCACTTTCTCGGCTATGCGACGGGTGGCCTCAACGATTTCCCATCGCGATGAGTAGCTGATTGCCAGCACAAGTGTGAGGCCGGTGCCTTTTGATGTATCTTCGATACACCGCTCGAGCCTCTTACGCGCCTCCTTGGGCATGCGCGAAGAGTCACCGATCATAGTCAGTCTGACGTTGTTTTTAATCAGGTCAGGCGTTTCGCGCTCGATAGCGATAACGATCAGATGCATCAGAGCGTCGACTTCGGCTTTGGGGCGATTCCAGTTCTCTGTCGAGAATGTGTAGAGTGTGAGATAGTCAATGCCGGCACGCGAAGCCGCCTCGGTGATGCGGCGCACTGTCTTCACGCCTTCAGCGTGACCCTCCGAGCGGTCGAGGCCACGCGCCTGAGCCCAGCGTCCGTTGCCGTCCATAATAATAGCAACGTGACGCGGCAGGTTGCTTATTTGGCTGATTGATTTATCGTTTTTTTCTGTCATCGTTTTGGCTTAATCTACATAGTGACACGTTTCACAGCGCTTACCAAACTCATAGCTGATGCCAATCGTCAGGCGCGAATACCAGTCTGTGTCTTTATAAAATGCTGTCTTTATAGCATTGAGGTCGTTGAGCACCGGACCGTCAACCTTGTCACCGAACACTTTTGTCATCGTAAACTCAGCTGAGAGATTGAGTCGCTCAGCCAGCTTGAATTTCACTCCTGCACCCATCGGCAGGTTGGGCGCTACGGCCGCCTTTCCGCCTGATGAAGATAGACTGACACCCACTCCGAGCGTAAGATATGGCGACCAACGGCGCAAACGCTTGTATGTTTCACCGATGCCGTAGTTAAAGAAATTGAACTCCACCCGTCCGCCAAGATCATAGACTGTCGATTTGAAGTCATAGGCCTCAGGGCCGTTTGACGGCAAAACGTTTTCCATATCGGCCGTAGAGCCGCTGAGGGTAAGGACCGAGAATACACCTTTGAACACCCATCTGACATTTGGCAGATAGCGGAATGACAATTCGCCATCAAAACCGGGATGCTTCAGCAGCGACGAACGGTTGGCATCGCCGAGATATCCGGTCATACCGAGGCCGGCCCCAAAGTCAAACTTATAGGGTGCAGACTGACCGTGACCGACTAAATATCCGGCAACGACCATTACGGCTAATAATATGACACGAGCAATCCGCATCGACGTTGATCAATTTTATTGCAGTGGTTTAAAGGACAAACGATTTATCACACCGCGCCACACTTGGTTATTGAGCGCGCCATTTGCCCCATAGCCTCCGAAGAGATAGATATAGGGACACTCCCACGACGTGATGGCCACTGACGCACGACTGCCCAACAAGCTCGAAACAACCACAGTCTGCGCTCCGTAAACGGCCGGCACATCATTAGGAAGCTGCATCAGTTCCGGGGCTTTCTGCCAGCTCATACCATAGTCATAAGATATATATGAAGTCATATTGCACTTTCCGGTTGAAGTGCGGCCACCTATAAGCAGGAAGAGCGACTCCTTGGTCGCAACCCAGTATTCGTTTTCTTCAAAAGTATAATATGGCGTAACCGTAGCACCTTCAAGTCCTTCAGGCAGACCTGTGCGCGAGAGTCGCGCCCAATTGTGGCCGTCAAAGCCCCATGAGTCAGCGCTTAGGCTTCCGTCGGCCTTGCGCCCCCCGACCACTGTCAACTGGCGCGAAGCGCTCATCGGAAAAGTGTATTCGACCGGAGTCGACATGCCGGTGACGGGGAAATCTGCGGGCGCAGCCAGTGAACTGCCGTCAGTGCTTGCGATCGACCAGCTGTCACCGCTTTTCACTGTGCCGATAACGTCTTCACCATAGCCGCCGATAAGATATGTAAATGTCTTACCGGTCGAAGACCAGGTCTTACCCTCGTCCTCCGACTTGTAGAGGGCGCCTGCGTCATCAAGGATATAAAATGCTGACGCCGAAGTGCGGAAGCTCTCGATATCTGGAGTAAAATCAAAGCTCATATTTTCGCTTTGCCACATATCGAGATCAGGGTTAACACAAGATGCAAGTATACAGTCATCTCCCGCATTGCGCAAACAGTAGACTTTACCATTATGCTTGAGTGTATGCTGCTTGGTGGCGGGAGTGTCTGCACCGGGGAGCTTTGAGAATGCGGTGCTTCCCCAGCTGAGCGAATCGCTCTTTACCTGATGCACATTTATACTGATCTTGTACTCCATTGTCACTGACTCGTCAACTGACTGGATTTTCAGCTTGACGATGCCGTTTGAGAAGTCGATAGTGTCATTGGGATGCTCGACGTAGTTAATCGTGGTGTCGCTCTGACCGGGACGGGGCACAACAAGCTCAACGGCCGAAGCTCCGCCGGTAGTGATTACCGGTATAAGCTTGTCAATCCTGGTGCTGTAAGGCATAGAGTCGGCATTAAAGATAGTCGCATTGTTGAGGTCGATAGAGAAGAAAACCTTGTCAAGGTTATCAAGCACACTATCGTTGGCCGACAACGAGAAACTCTTGACAAGAGCGCTCGAAGGCAATGTGTAACCTAAATCTTCAGTATCGCTGTTACAGCTCACAAAGCCGAGGACGGCCATACATATAATTATGCAGAAAGCAGAAAGTTTTGACATATTATTATGATAAAATATTTCAATCTGCAAAATTAGACTTTTAGCCAGAAAACCACAAACACTTACAGTTAAATAAGATTTTTTCCATCGTTTTTATAGCTTTTTAACGTGCATTACTCTATGATTTCGCGCGGTGTCAGTATTTCCATAGCCCTTGCGCCGTGGCGTGTACCGGTCAGATATGCGATGCGGTCGTCTTCGCCGATCAAACCGTCGCTCACTATCCGACGGAGCGCATCGACCGAATGTCGCGCCACATCTTCCTCACTATGAGGATAATAGTAAGCAGTCACACCATAACTAAGTGATAACCATCTCATTACGTCGCGATAGTGACAGATCGCAAACGTCGGGTTATTACCTCTGAACGACGCTATAAATCTGGCCGACATACCGCGGTAAGCGTCTGTGAAAATGGCTTTTGTCCCTATTTTTTCCTCTGACAACACTGCCTCGCGCGCCAAGAATGACGTAACCTCGCGATCAGCCATAGGAGGCACTGCCATCTGGCTCCGCAGAGCATTCTCAACCTCCCGCGCTACGCTTGTCATAGTCCTTACAGCCTCGACGGGGTATTTGCCGTAAGCCGTCTCACCTGAAAGCATCATCGCGTCAGCACGCTGATAGACAGCGTTTGCAACGTCAGAAATCTCAGCTCTCGTCGGACGCGGATGCTAAATCATGCTATGAAGCATCTGCGTGGCCACGATCACTGGCTTATGAGCTGCGATACACTTATTTATCATCATTAGCTGTATGCCCGGTATGCGTTCGGCAGGCACCTCAATGCCGAGATCTCCGCGGGCGACCATTATGCCGTAAGATGCGGCCAAAATCTCATCAAAGTTGTCAATACCTTCCTGATTCTCAATTTTCGAGATAATTTTTGCCGACGATCCGTAGGAGTCAAGCACTCTTTGCACCTCGGCGACATCATCGGCACTCCTCACAAACGAGTGGGCGATGAAGTCAACGCCTAACTCAACGGCATATCCTATGTTGGTCTTATCGCGGTCAGTGACGGCCGGCAAATCAATGCTTACGCCGGGCAGGTTGACACTCTTGCGTGAGCCGAGACTGCCATCGTTCTCGGTGACAGCTTCGACAACATCGCCCTTGATGCCTGTAACCGTAAAACCGACCTCACCGTCATCTATCAGGAGTCGGTCACCGGGCTTCAGCACCCGACTGATGCCACGGTAATTCAGACATATTTCTGTCGGTGTGGTGAGACGCTCGGGATCGCCATAAATCTTGACCTCCCTACCCTTTTCATATTCGAGAGGTTCACCATTATAAGTAGCCGTGGTTCTGATCTCAGGACCCTTGGTGTCCATCATTATGCCGATTTTCTCAGAGGCTGCACGAGTGTTGGCGACAATCTTTTTGAATCCTTCATAATCGAGATGTGCTGAATTCATCCTGACCACATTAACTCCGGCTTCGCATAAATCCTTAATAAAATCTATATCGCATCGCTTATCTGAGACAGTCGCGACTATTTTGGTAAATTTCTGCATAATAATTAATTTTGTATCTGAACTTCTAACAAACTCCTCAACCAAAAAGATTTTGCAAAACCCTATTACAAGCAACTTTGTTATATTGACATGGAAACAAATATCGATCTCTCAAAAATTAACTCTCCGGCCGATATCCGTAAAATGGATGAGGCTGAGTTGAAGGCGCTTGCAGCTGCGCTGCGTAAGCCTCTTCTTGATAAACTTTCGGCCCATGGGGGCCACGTCGGTCCTAATCTCGGTATGGTTGAAGCCATCATTGCGCTTCATTATGTGTTTAACACCCCCGAAGACAAAATCGTCTTTGACGTCTCTCACCAGACATATCCCCACAAGATGATCACGGGCCGTATGGAAGCGTTCACTGACCCGGCTCACTATGACGACGTCACGGGTTACACCAATCCCCGCGAAAGCGAATATGATCTCTTTTCTCTCGGTCACACATCATCTGCGGTCGCTCTTGCTTCTGGTCTTGCAAAGGCCCGTGACATCAGGGGCGGCAAAGAAAATGTTGTGGCCGTCATCGGCGACGGCTCGCTAAGCGGTGGCGTTGCCTTCGAAGGACTTGATTACGGCGCAACCCTCGGCTCAAACTTTATCGTCGTCGTTAACGACAATGACATGAGCATTGCCGAAAATCATGGCGGCATCTATGCTGACCTTCGCTTGCTTCGCAACACTAACGGCACAGCCGACAACAACCTCTTCCGCGCGATGGGCTATGCTTACCGCTACGTCCATTACGGCAACGACATACCGAGCCTGATTAAAATGTTCCGCTCGGTCAAAGACATTAATTATCCTGTCGTGGTCCATATCAACACGATGAAAGGCATGGGCCTGCCGGTTGCCGAGTCTCATAAAGAACGCTACCACTTTTCAGCGCCATTCGATCTTAAGACCGGCGCCCCGCTCAACGCTCCTGCCTCAGGCACCGATGATGAAGACTACACCGACATCTTCGCTAACGATACATTGATGCGTATGAAAGAGATGCCCGAACTCATAGCGATAACAGCAGGAACTCCTGGTGCTATAGGTTTTGGACCCGCTCGCCGCAAAGAGGCCGGCTCTCGCTTTATCGACGTCGGCATTGCCGAGCAGCAAGCCGTTGCGATGGCAAGCGGTCTGGCCAAAGGCGGCGCGCGTCCAGTGGTCGGTGTTGTCAGCACCTTCCTTCAGCGCGCCTACGACCAGTTTAGTCAGGATGTCGCTCTCAACCATCAGCCGGCAACGTTTGTAGTGTTCTACGGATCATTGTTCGGCATGAACGATGAGACTCACCTCGGCTTCTTTGATCTCGGCCTGCTATCCAACATCCCCGATCTGTTAGTGCTCACGCCGACTTGCAAAGAAGAATTTTTGGCTATGCTCCATTGGTCAGAAGACCAGCGCAAACAGCCCGTAGTAGTTCGTGTGCCAGGCGGTGATGTCCGCTCCGACTCATCTATCGAGATTCTCGATGATTACTCAAAGCCCAATTACGAGGTAGTCAGAAAAGGCTCGCGGATTGCGCTCATCGGTGTCGGCACCTTCCTGCCAGTAATGAGAAAGGCAGCCGAGCTCCTTGTCTCAAATGGTCTTGATCCTATGGTCATCAATCCGCGCGAGGTATCTAAGCTCGACACAGCATGCCTCGATTCTCTCAAAGATTTTGACCTGATCATCACAGCCGAAGATGGCATCATCGATGGCGGCTACGGCCAGAAAGTTGCTTCTTACTTAGGTGAAGAATCGGTTAAGGTCATCAACCTCGGATTGCCAAAAGAGTTCTACAACCGCTACAATGCAGCTGAATTGCAGAGCAAGTGCAATCTGACACCTGAGCAAATTGCCGGCATAGCAAGCACCGTGATCTCCAAGCAATAACATCCCCTCAAAAATACCACATAAAAGCAGCGCGCTGTGTGTCAAATGATTGACATCCGGCGCGCTGCTTCCCTTTGTTTTATCTAACAATCTAATTCTCGAGACCCTCTACCTGCCTGTAGCTTGCAGGTAAGTCAGTTTTTTTATCTGAAACTGCCCGTAGGCGTCAACAAATTTATCTTGTGATTGCTGAAATAAAGTCTGAGCATTGAGCAGGTCGGTAATAGTCACCGTCCCGGCTTTGTAAAAGTTCTGGTTCAGCCGGAGATTTTCAGCCGACTGCGAGATAGATTCGCGGGCGATCTCCATCTGAGTGTAGGCTGTAGTCATGTCATTCCACGCGTTGGTCATCGCAATTATTAGCAGTTGCGAATTATCCTCCAACTGGGTGCGCGCTATCTGAGCCTCGAGTTTTTTCTTTTTCATATCGTGAGATCCGCCCCACCAGTCGGTCAGCGGGATGCTGACGGTGACATAGACATTTGCAAATGTATGTCCCTGGTCAAGTAGATGTTCATAATTATAGCTTGCGCCCGCTGCGACCATCGGGAGATTGTTGCCCAAGGCCATCTTCTGCTCAAGCTCTTTAGCACGCACATTCTGGACCAGCAAGCCATGGCCTACGGTCTGGTCAAGACATTCCTCCGGCGCGCGGTAGATGTCGTGGGGGAAATCAGGAACCATACCGGGCACGATCTCTGACGCAACGTCTACTGACCCGGATGTCCCTTGGCCTGCATATTGCGAGAGAAGCATCCTTACTACCGACACCCCGTTATCGAGCTCAGTCCGCGCAACGAGCATCTCGTTACGCTTCAGCTTCACTTCGAGCACGTCATTTACCGTAGTGATGCCTGCATCAACGTAACTCTGAACCTGTGCTGTGAGCGTGTCGAGCATCGCGATTACTTTTTCCAAAGTCTGCTGCTTGGAGTGGAGCGACACAAGCTGCCAATAATACTCTTCCACGCTGTGGCGGACCTCATCGGCGGTCTGACGTTGCTGCAACTTGCTGACTTCTTCACCGACATGAGCCAGACGGTTGCCATTGACTATGCGACCTCCAAGAAAAATCGGCTGCACAAGGTTAATGCCGGCAATCGACCCTTTTTTCAAAAGGCTGATATTATAGTCCATATCGGGCAGCGCCGAGTTGAGCATTGACAACGGCAGCTGCAATGTGTGCTGAAGCATACCGTGATTAGCCGTGAAAGCAGCGCCACTGGCGCTTATCGAGGGAAAATAATTGGTAAACGCACCATACGACGTCTCGCGCGAAGCCTTCAGGGCATATTCGGCTGTGCGCATCCGGGCGTTGTTTTCGAGCGCCATATTGACACACTCCTCAAGCGTTAGCTGCTGCCCTCTGAGGGTGAGTGAGGTCATCATAGCAATGATAAGCGTTATGCTGAATATCTTTTTCATTTTGCTTCTTGTTTTTTTGATTTTTTATCCATCACCTTCCAATAGAGCACCGGTATCACGGTCACGATAAAGAAGAACGTTATGATCGTGCCCCAGAAAATAACCGTGCCCATCGGTCGCCACAAAGGCGTGCCGGAAAGCACCATCGGCAGCACACCCATTGAAGCAGCAGCCGAGGTTAAGAAAATCGGGCGCATACGTCTCACGGCGCTATGGAAAATCGCGTCTTTGACATTCATTCCTTCCGACCGCTGCAGCTCCTCTGAATAGTCAATCATAATGATGACATTTCTCACAAGGATACCCATCAACGATATGAAGCCGAGCGTACAGGTCAGCGAGAGCACCTCGCCCTGGATCGCAAGTCCGATGCCCGCACCCGGTATGCAAAGCACGATACACAGCAGCAAGAGTGCTGCTGTCGCAACATCTTTATAATGAGACAAGAGAATGAAGAAGATAATGACTACAGCCATCAACAGCGCTGATATGATCGGAGGCCACATCTCCTCCGACTGGCTGTAGTCACCACCATATTCAATCGTCACGCCTTCGGGCAAGTGCAATTTGTCCATATGCTTGAGCAATTCATCTGTCACCGTAAGCGCATATGAACCCCGCTCTACCTCTGAGCTGATCGTCACACAGGGTATGCCGTTGCGATGAGACAGCTGACCGTAGTTCCAAGTGGGCTTCACCTCAGCCAACTGTCTTAACGGCGCTGAAGCGAATCCCATAACGGGCATCAACTCATTGCGGAGGTCGTTAACATCCGAGCTCTCGGACGTCGGAGTGCGGAACACCACTGGTGTTGCATAAGTGCCGTCCCACAACGTTGCAACCGGGACTCCTGTATTTGTATATCTCATCGCGAGATTAGCCTCCAGCATCATATCGCTCAGCCCCAGACGAGACATCGTCGTGAAATCAGGCGAAACCTGGGCGGCCACGAGCGGTGAGTTCAAACTGCTGCTGACAAGGTTGATCTCAGGAATAGAGCGCATGATTTCTATAACTGTGTCTGCGACGGCGTAGAGCTGAGAATAATCATTTCCCTTAATACGCACCTCAATCGGATAAGCAGCATTTGAGTAAGACAATTGTTTGAATCTGATTTTTGCTTCGGGGAAATAGTCTCGGTATTTGGCGGTATATTCGTTGAGAATCTCGATTGTAGCCTCATTGCTGCTCGTGTTTACGATAAACTGCGCAAAGTTGGGTCCGCCGACCTGCGGAGCGTAAGTCGTCTGGAATCGTGGTGACGAGCAGCCATGGAAATTGGCCACTGAAACTACCCTGTCATCCTTGCTTAGTATATCGGCAAGCGAATCAGCTATTATATTAGTCTGAGCCAACGGAGTGCCGGTAGGCAGATAGATCTCTACGGCAAACTGATTGCGCTCAGCGATAGGCATCAATTGCATTGGCCGGGTCAAAAGCAGTAATGCTCCTCCGACAGTCAGCACGAGCGCAAGCAACAACACAGCCCAGGGGTGATTGAAGCAGACGGCAATTGTCTTGTTATAACCTGACTGCAACGAGCGCAACAATGAGAAGTGCTTCTTGCCCTGAGACGCGTCACCGTCAAGGTTTGCAACTTTGGCCGGCTTGATAAAACGGTACTGCAAGAAAGGCACAAGCAACTCGGCTATGAGCAGTGAACCCATAAGGATAATGGTTATCGCCCATGGGAAGTCTGTCAAGAAATCACGGAACATACCCGTCATCGTCAGTAGGAACGGGAAGAATGTGATTGAGATTGCAAGTGTGGCTGAGAAGATCGACTTCAAAAATTCTGACGCTGATCTTATCGTAGCCTCCTTACGGTCCATGCCTTCGCCGATGAGTTCAACGTAGTCGTCGATGATAACCACTGAGTTATCTACAATCATACCGAGCGACACGATGAGACAGGCAAATGTTACTGTGTTGAGCTCGATGCCAAACGCATAAAAGAGTCCCAAAGATAAGAATATTGTGATAGGTATTGTCGCTGCAGCGATAAGAGCGACTCTTATCGGCAAGAGCAGCACGATAACAACAATTACGGCGATGACTGCAATCAGCAGCTCTCTGAGGAAGTCCAAGACGCTGCTGTTGACGACTTCGGGCTGATTTGTGATGCGGAATATCGTAACATCTTCGGGCAACTCGGCCTGAAATGCCTCAAGCTGTTTCTCCACAAGGCGACCCATCTCCACGATGTTGTTTCCGCTCTTCATCTCTAACGACAGCAATATGCATTTGCGGCCATTGTTGGTGATGAATGAGGTCGGGTCGGGATATTCACGCTTAACTTCAGCTATATCTTTGAGACGCACCACATCGCCGGCGGGAGTCGACAATATTATCTGGTCTGCAATGTCAGCAACTGAATTTAGAGGATTGGCGACATAGATTGGCGATGTGTATGAGTCTGACCTTACCTCGCCGCCGGTGGTCTGGAATCCTTTTGCAAAAAGACTTGCCGCAAGAGTTTTCTCGGATAAGCCGTAATGCGAAAGCCTCTCGGGGTCGACGTTGATTGAAATCTGCTCGTTCTGCTTGCCGTAGACGTTCATTGTACCGACGCTTTCGACTGTGCGAAGACGATCTTGTAGAGCGTCCATATAATCACCAAGCTCACGATAGGTCTTGTCTTCGCTCTCCATTGTGATCAACAGTGCCGACGTATCACCAAAATTAGAGATCACCTCTACTGCCAAAACTCCGGGCGGCAGTTGCATCTTCACTCCGCTGAGCTCTCGGCTGAACGTATTCCAGAACGAATCGGTATCAGTGACCTTATCGTCGAGCTCAACATAGATCATCACCATGCCGTCGGTGGCATTTGATGTTGTCTTCACCTTGTTTACCTCCTTAAAGCTGAAAACAAAGTTTTCGAGGGGCTTCATCACCTGCTGCTCCATCTCGAGGGAGCTCGCGCCAGGATAGACAGCGACAACCACACCTTCGCGGATGGTGAAATTGGGAAACTCATTTTTATCCATCGTCTGGAGTGCATAGATGCCGAAGATAAACAATATGCATACCATCAGCACAACGACATTGGCATACTTCACACCCCACACCACCAGCGGGGAGTTTTTGACAGGTGGAAGCTTTGACAGCAGACCCCCTTCGATATTTTTATTTGAAGAATCCATATTGACCAAAATTAATTAATCGAAGTGACCTTTGTGCCTTGTGATACCTTTTCAGTGCCGGCAACGATCACCTTGTCGCCGCCGTTCAAGCCCGACTCAATCATTACTCCCTGAGGCAGCATTGCGCCTGTCTGCACCACGCGCTTCTTGGCCACTCCGGCCGAATCGAGCCAGACAAAGTTGGTGTTATCAGCAGAAAGCAACACTGCCGAAACCGGAAGAATCATCCCATCTGCGGTCGAAGCATCATCAACGGCCACTTCACAGATCATGCCGGGCAACAACTTGCCGCCGGCATTGTCAACGTGATATTTTATCATATATGATCGCGAGAGAGGATTAGCCGACACGCCTTTCTCGACTAACTTGCCTGAGTAGACCTCACCCTGGGCGGCCTTGGTCGTGATGACAGCCGTAGATCCGGTTGTGAATTTTGAAATTTCATCTTCAGGAATAGAGATCCCGACCTTAACGGCCCTGATATCGACAATTTTTACAACAGGCACACCCGGAGCCACGGTCTGACCGACCGATGCCAATTTCTCCGAAACGACGCCTGACACCGGAGCGTAAAGCTTTGCATCATCGAGGGCGATACGAGCGATTTCAGCGGCACTTTCTGCCTGACTCAATTTGCTCTGAACATCAACCCACTTGATATCTGGCAGCGAATTTGCGTCGTGAAGAAGCTTCATCCTGTCGTAAGCATCTTGTGCCTGACTGAGAGGAGCCTTAGCTATGTCATAAGCGCTTTTCAGCGTTCCATCGTCAATCGTGCCTATAAGCTGTCCTTTCCTGACATTGTCTCCCTCAGAGACAGCGAGCGACTTAATGGTTCCAGCTGCCGAAAAACTTACAACAGTACCGCTCTCCTCCTCCACGGTGCCCGAATAGGAAAAAGTGTCCTCCACTCCGCTGTTTTCGACCGTGACAGTCTTTACTCTCACCGGCGGCCGATCGTTATTCTTGTCTGACGAATCGTGGCTGCAAGCTGATAGCGCAAGCACAAAAATTGTCAAGGGAAGTACCCGACACATCAATTGATAGTTCATATCTTCGATTTTACAATTTATTATTAATTAAGTTGCAAAATTACATCTTATACTTGATGTCATAAATGTCAAGCGTATGGATAAAATTGTCAAATTGTTCGATTTTCTCGATTATTAATTGGAAAATCGGTCAAAATATGCTTATTTTGTAATGTCAAACAAAGCCTTTCAACGATGAATCCACTAACAATCGACACTGTCACGTTCAGACCTGGCGGCAATCATCCCTTTCCGATCGATATGTCGGGAAGATGTGCATTCGCTATATGCACTAAGGGGCAATTTGACATCACGATCTTAAACGAACGATTCACAGTCAAAGATCATTGTTTATTTGCGTGTATGCCTTTTATCAATATTGAAATTATAGGTGTCAGCGAGCTGAGCGAAGTAGTTTTCGGCTATGTTTTGATTCAGGACGTTCCGAGGATGATCAACCGATGGGTCAACGCTAACAATCTGAGCGCTATTCAGAGCCATCCGCTCCTTATGATCAATGATGAAGAATTAAGTCGTCTGCTGACCAATATCAAACAATATCAAATCCAATGTGATGAGATCAATATCGGTGATTTCAAAGAAGTCTGCAATATACTTCAGGATGACATCATCGAATTGCAAAGTCGACTCATCATATCTCAAGTGTTGAAGATGTACTTTGCCAATATTCAGATGAAGATGCTTGGGCATATCCACCTTGACATCGTATTCCAGCGCTTTATGCTCGCACTATACGCCAATTTCCGCGAGCATAGAGATGTGCAGTTTTATGCCGCGCATTCAGGAGTGAGCCTGAAATATTTTTCCACAAGCATCCGTCAACTCTCTGGCACAACCCCATCGCGATGGATCGAGACTGTCGTTGTGAGCGAAGCAAAAGCCCTGCTTAACGACAACAACCGCAGCATCAAAGACATTGCCGCCATCCTCAACTTCCCCGATGCCCCCACTTTCACAAAGTACTTCCGCCGCGTCTCAGGCCAAACCCCCAAAGCCTACCGCACCGCAATCAGTAATATATATGTATAACTTACATTAATAAGTTATTTTAGCATTCTCCAAGTTAGCTTAAGAACTAAAAAATAATTACTTTTGTGATATGAACACTGAATGAATCATCTCACAAAGTGAATTACATAATAAATTAGACACAATACAGTTGAACTTAAATTATTTACGATGAAAAAGTATCCTAAAATTGGCATCCGCCCCACCATTGATGGTCGTCAGGGTGGCGTGCGCGAAAGCCTTGAAGAAAAAACTATGAACCTGGCCAAGGCCGTCGCTGAACTGATTAGCTCTAACTGCCACTATCCTGATGGTTCGCCTGTCGAGTGTGTAATTGCCGACGGCACAATCGGCCGTGTGGCTGAAACTGCAGCTTGCGCCGAAAAGTTTGAACGCGAAGGCGTGGGCGCCACAATCACCGTTACCTCTTGCTGGTGCTATGGAGCCGAGACAATGGATATGAATCCCTATTGGCCGAAGGCGGTCTGGGGATTTAATGGCACAGAGCGTCCGGGCGCCGTATATCTCGCAGCAGTTCTTGCCGGTCATGCTCAGAAGGGTCTTCCTGCATTCGGCATCTACGGCCATAACGTTCAGGACCTCGATGATAATACAATCCCGGCTGATGTTGCAGAGAAAATATTGCGATTCACCCGTGCAGCCGTAGCTGTCGCATGTATGCGCGGCAAGAGCTACTTGTCAATAGGATCGATGTGTATGGGTATAGCAGGTTCGATTGTCGAGCCTTCATTCTTCCAGGAATATCTCGGCATGCGTAACGAGAGCGTGGATGAAACCGAAATACTTCGCCGTATGGATGAAGGTATCTATGACCACGAGGAGTATGCAAAGGCAATGGCATGGACTGAAAAATATTGCAAGCCCAACGAAGGTGATGACATTAAGAATACCGTTAAGGCCAAGACCCGCGAACAGAAAGATGCCGACTGGGAATTCATTGTCAAGATGACCCTCATCGTCCGCGACCTTATGCAGGGCAATCCCCGTCTGCGTGAGCTCGGTTTCAAGGAGGAGGCACTCGGCCACAATGCTATAGCAGGCGGTTTCCAGGGACAGCGCCAGTGGACTGACTGGAAGCCTAACGGTGACTACACCGAGGCATTAATGAATACTTCTTTCGACTGGAACGGCATACGCGAGGCTTATGTTCTCGCTACAGAAAATGACGCCTGCAATGGCGTTGCGATGCTCTTCGGTCACCTTCTTACAGGTATGGGACAGATGTTCTCTGACGTCCGCACTTACTGGAGTCCCGAGGCCGTTAAGCGTGTAACCGGCAAGGAACTTACAGGCCGTGCATCAGGCGGTATCATTCACCTTATCAATTCTGGTGCGACAACGCTTGACGCAACCGGCGCAAGCACCAATGCCCAAGGTGAGCCCTGTATGAAACCCTCATGGGAAATGACTGAGGCTGACGTCGAGGCTTGCCTTAAGGCCACAACCTGGTATCCTGCTGACCGTGACTATTTCCGCGGCGGAGGTTTCTCGTCAAACTTCCTCACTAAAGGTGGAATGCCCGTCACTATGATGCGCCTCAACCTTGTCAAAGGTCTCGGCCCTGTGCTTCAGCTTGCTGAAGGCTGGACGGTTGATATCGACCCCGAAATCAACGCTATTCTCGATAAGCGCACTGACCCGACCTGGCCTACAACTTGGTTTGTTCCTCGTCTGTGTCCTGACCGTGACGCCTTCAAAGACGTTTACTCTGTGATGAATAACTGGGGTGCCAACCACGGTGCTATCTCTTATGGCCACATAGGTAAAGACCTTATCACACTTGCTTCTATACTTCGTATACCTGTTTGCATGCACAACATCGAGGACTCTGAGATATTCCGTCCGGCCGCCTGGAATGCATTCGGTATGGACAAGGAAGGTTCTGACTACCGCGCTTGTGCTAATTTCGGCCCCATCTATAAATAATAAGCCATGGCAACCTCAAAACAGATTGACGAGTTTATCCGGCAGGCTCACCGCGTAGGAGCCGCCGGCCTCACGATATGCAGCAGCGGCAACTTGTCATGGCGACTACCTAACGGCGAAGTCCTGATTTCAGGTACAGGCTCATGGCTACCGGAGCTGACGGCTGACCGTGTGTCAGTCGTATCTCTCGCTGACGGCGCAGTCCTCAATGGCGTCAAGCCGTCGATGGAAAGTGGATTTCACTTGAATGTAATGCGCACACGTCCCGACGTAGGGGTGGTGCTTCATTTCCAGAGTCCCTATGCCACGGCTGTCGCATGTATGAAGAATCGTCCCGATAATTTCAACTTCACCGCAGAAATGGCTCTGCACGTGGGAGAAGAAATTCCGATGATACCATATTTCCGTCCGGGTTCGCCCCAACTCGCCGAACGAGTTATCAAGGCAATGGAAAACCATAACTCCATCATGCTGCTCAAGCATGGCCAGGTTGTCTGCGGCGCAGACTTCGATCAGGCTTTCGAGCGTGCGATGTTCTTTGAGATGGGATGTCGCATTGCAGTACTCAACGGAGCTAATGTCGACCCTTTGACCCGCGATGAGATTGACGACCTCGAGACTTACTTTTTAGGCAAGCAAGGAAAATGAAAGAGGCGTTTATCGCAGTAGATTTTGGGGGTGGAAGCGGCAGAGTGATTGCTGCTTCCATCGACCATAATAA
>CAYRFB010000003.1:0-42395 GCA_964423485.1 uncultured Bacteroides sp. | reverse complement strand
GATTGCGTCCATCGCGTCGAGGTGAGCAGTGAGCTTGCCGCCATATTTCTCGACCTTCAGCTTGAAAGTGTTGACAATGTTAAATATCGCGAGGTTGGCGTCGAGCTCGACAATCTTGAGGGTGGCCTTCTGGCGATCAAACATCGACATCTGGAGCACCTTCTCCACCTGGAAGCGCAGACGCTTGGTCTCATCGTTGATGACAGTCGAGATCTGCTGAAGCATGGTCGGAGACTTGCGCACAGCCGGGTCGTTGAGCATCTGGGCCGCCAGCGATATCGACGATATCGGCGTCTTAAACTCATGGGTCATATTGTTGATGAAGTCGTTTTTCATCTCTGTCAGTTTCTTCTGGCGGAAGGCGACGATGATGGTAAACACAAATATTATCAGTAATATCAACGTGAATGCAAACGACGGTACCATAAATGATATCGAAGAGAAAATATAATCTTTCTTAGTCGGGAAATACACCTTCAGATAGTTGAATTTTCCACCGGCGTCGTTGGCAAAAAGGGTCTGGACGAAGAGGTTGCCGGGTGCAACTGATGAAGGCATATAGCCCGGCGATTTGTACTGTATAGAGCCGAGATAGTTGACCACTGCAAATTCGAAGGGCACTCTGATGTCGAGCGTGTCGAGTTCCTGGCGGAGATATTTGCTGACCAGGGCCGAGTCGGCGCGTTCGCTGATCGGTCGCTCGCTTGCGCGGCTGATGATGTTGAGGATCACGTCATCAACCACTCCTTTCTGGTAATTATACTGGTCTCGATAGATCTGTTTGAGGCGGTTGTAGTTTTTGCTCGGGGTGCTTTCCGAGTCTTTAAACTTTATCATTTCATCGGGAGTGCCCTTTAGCGTAACGTCGCCTTTGAGTCCTGATGGGGTGGTGAATGAGAACTTCATGCCTTCGACACCCGAAAGAGTGCTGCCTGAAAAATTCTGTGTCGTAACAGACGTAGCAGCCAGGCGGCTGGCATCCTGGTCGAGAAAATAGCGGGTCTCATCCTGTTCGAGACGGATGGCGACGCTCAACAGACTCTGGCGCACGCCTTGAGTGAATTGCTCATATCGCATTTCGACCATATTTCTCATATATGTAATCTGAATCCACAGCAGTCCGATGAACGAGGCTGCCATAAGTATAGTTAATATCCAGATTGTCTGTTTCTTCATTTTTATTTAAATAATTAACCTATGTTATGTTAACAATTAAAACAAGTGTTTGTTTTTGAAAAATTACATTTAATTCAAGTTCGATTTAACATTTCGGCTCAAAATTAACATAATAATGTGAAATTGCCAAAAGTTTTACGAGAAAAGTTTTGAGAATAAGACTTTAATGTCTTTTTTTTCGACTAAAAAAGCCCCCGTGAGGAGGCTTGTTCTATATATATGTTAGATATGAATCTCTATTCTTGGGCTTCATGATCTTGGATCTCTGATTTATGAGGCAGGGTATAGTGGAGCATCACAAATCCGAGGACACCTGACAAAAGCGAGCCTATAACGATGCCAAGCTTGGCGTGGTTAAGCATCTCTATCATCTCTGGTGAGCCGAAAGACAGGGTGGCAATGAAGAGTGACACCGTGAAGCCTATGCCCCCCAACATAGCTATCGAGGCCATCATTGCCCAATTGGTCTTGGCTGGCATCGGAGCCAGGCGCAGTTTGACTGTTATCCAAGAGAAAAGGAAGATACCGATGAATTTGCCGAACACCAGGCCGCAAATGATGGCGAGCGAGATTCCTTGCACGATAGTTGCCGGATCAGTGTCGAGCAGGAAGATACCGGCATTGGCAAAAGCAAAAAGCGGCACAATAAAGTAATTGACAATCGGATGAAGTGAGTCCTCGAGTTCCTGGAGCGGGGAGATCACCTTGTCTGATGCAGACTCGATCTCTTTTAGCCAGTTCATCTGATCTTTGTTGAGGATCGTGCGCTTTACTAACAGATCGTCGTCCTCGCCGCGGAAATGAGCGATTGATGAACGGATGATCTTAATGTATTTTTTCGGAGGGAACACCGGGGTGGCGGGCACGCAGAATGCTACGAGCACACCCGCGATGGTCGGGTGGATGCCTGAGTTAAGGAAGAGAAACCATATCACGCCGCCTATACCGATATAGAATATCTTGCTTTTGATTCTCAGCACAGAGCCGAGGAGCAGAAGGCAGAGCAATGCTGCCGCGTAGAGTAGGTAAGGCACTTCGATATGGGTCGAGTAGCATGAGGCGATCACTACGATGCCGCCAATGTCATCGACCACAGCGAGGGTGGTTAAGAATATCTTGAGTGAGACAGGCACGCGCTTGCCGAGCATTGCGAGCACACCAAGCGAAAATGCGATATCGGTCGCCATCGGGATAGCGGCTCCGTCGGCAAAGTCTGTGCCTTTTGCAAAGCATAGATAAATGACTACAGGCACAATCATGCCGCCGATGGCAGCTACGATAGGCAAGAGCGCCTGTTTGAATGACGAAAGCTCGCCGACGAGGATCTCACGCTTGATTTCAAGACCGATGGAGAAGAAAAATATTGCCATCAATGCGTCATTGATAAAGGCAATCAGGTCCATCGGGTGGCCGGCGTGACTGAAGAAGTTGAAGTTGCCCAATTGCAGGCGCACTTCCTGAGTCCAGAAGTTGAAATAATAGTTGTTGAGTCCGGGGATGTTGGCGATGATGAGGGCTAATACAGTCGCTCCGATCAAAATGGTACCGCCTGACGCATGGCGTCGTAAGGCTTGCGTGGCAGCAAAGAACACACTGTGTTCTTCGGGCTGAGGCGCGGTCGGGATGTTTGGGTTCATGACACTGACAGTTGAAATGTAGTTAGCATAATTTGAATTTCTAAGATTTCAACAAGCACCCCTGCATCATTGTTCGAAACCAACCCAATCAACTCCTATTAATCAAGTTTAATCCCGATAAAATCCCCACCAACCTTTCGCATCATAATAAAACTACATACTCTACTTATCTATGTTGAGAATGTAAGTTATAAGCTGGCCACTCTTTTTCTTGACTTCGAAAACAGTGCTTCCATTCAATTCAAGACCATTGCGCTGTTCCTCCCATGAAATATCCTTTACCGGGCGCTGGTTTATCGAAATAATGGTATCACCAATTTCAAAGCCGGCTTGCTTTGCTATACCTTCGTCATATAACGAACTGACAATCCATCCATCATATATATCCGTCCGATCGACGTAGCCCATAGGCAGGGTTGATGATTTCATACCAGCATTATATTCGTTTTTATTTCGTCTTGTGTAAACAGCTTTATTCACGTCGTCTATAATCAAATCATAATTACAATAAAAAGACTAATTATAAACCGTCAGGATAAATTTTTTGGAATTTAATCCCGCTAAATCCCCGATTCTTAAACCCAAGTTTTCCAAAAAAAATCGTAGCTTTGCAAAAGCAAATAATAAATTAAGATGTCAATAATAGAATATAAGGGAGTTGAGATTCTGCGTAAGGAGCATGTCGTGCTTAAAGACGTCGAGTTTAAGATCGAGCCCGGAGAGTTTGTCTATCTGATTGGTAAGGTCGGGAGCGGTAAAAGCTCACTGATCAAAACCCTCTATGCCGAGGTGCCCGTCAAAACCGGGCAGGCTCGCATATTCGATTACGATCTTTTGACCATCAAGCGCAAACAGATCCCATTTCTCCGTCGCAAAATCGGTGTCGTGTTTCAGGATTTTCAGTTGCTTACTGATCGAAATGTCTACGCTAATCTTGAGTTTGTGCTCGATGCAACGGGTTGGAAAGACCGTGCTGCTAAAGAAGCCCGCATCGAGGAGGTGCTCAAAGAGGTCGGCATGACAAACAAGTCTTACAAGATGCCTCACGAACTTTCAGGCGGCGAGCAGCAGCGCATCGTGATAGCAAGAGCCTTGCTCAACAAACCCGAACTGATAATCGCCGACGAACCGACAGGCAATCTCGACCCTGAGACCGGCGAACAAATCATCAATCATCTTTATTCCATTGCCAAAGGCGGGACAGCGGTGATTATGGCGACCCATAATCTCTCGATGCTTGAGCGCTTCCCGGGTAAAGTGATGAGATGTGAGGGCAAACAATTGATAGCTGACAATTAGACTCATTATGGCTGTCTTTTTACAAGTCGAAGAACTCACCAAGAGTGTCGGCGACCGCATCCTGTTTGAAAATGTCACTTTCGGAGTTAACGAGGGTGACAAAATTGGCATCGTAGCAAAAAACGGCACCGGCAAAACAACGCTCCTTAACATCCTTGCCGGAAATGACTCGCCCGACAGTGGGTCGGTGACCTATCGAGGCGATCTCAAAGTCTGTTATCTCAGTCAGTTGCCGGAGTTTAAGAAAGGAGCAACCATCATCGAGGCCTGCCTTGACGAAGGTGGCACTGTAGCCGATGCTGTCGCCAGGTATGAATCTGCGCTTGCATCCGGCGACACGGCAGCCATCAACGACGCTGTCCACCAAATGGACGCTCTCAATGCCTGGGATTATGAAGACCGCGTAAAGCAAATGCTGACTCAACTCGATCTTGGCGATGTCACTCAGTCTGTCGACCATCTTTCAGGCGGTCAGCGTAAGCGAGTGGCCATTGCCAGAGCTCTGATGCAGAATCCCGAGCTCATTATTCTCGACGAACCGACTAACCATCTTGACGTTGAGGTCATCGAATGGCTCGAGAATTATCTCAAGCGCCAGCGGGTGACCTTGCTGATGGTGACCCACGATCGCTATTTCCTCGACCGGGTGTGCAATCGCATAATTGAGCTTGATGACAAGTCTGCTTTTTTCTATGATGGCAATTATGATTACTACTTGCGTCGCCGCGCTGAGCGCATCGAGGCTATGAACGCAGAGCTTGCACGAGTGAAAAACACTTTGCGCAAAGAGCAGGAGTGGATGAGCCGTCAACCTCAGGCTCGTGCCGGAAAAGCCAAATTCAGGATCGACCAATTTTATGACCTTAAAGAGCGCTCCAAAAACCGTCATCGCGAAGATAATGTCAAGCTGGAGACGAAGGCTGGATATATCGGGTCAAAGATATTTGAGGCAGAGGGCATCTCCAAGTGCTTTGGCGACAAGGTCATCCTTGATGATTTTACTTACACCTTTGGCCGCTATGAAAAACTCGGCATAGTGGGTGCAAACGGTGTAGGCAAGTCGACTTTCATCAAATTGTTGCAAGGTTTGATTCCCGCCGACACCGGCGACTGGAACGTTGGCGAGACCGTCCGTTTCGGCTACTATAGCCAGGAGGGCATCAGCTTTGACGAGAATAAAAAAGTGATTGATGCTGTCACCGAGATTGCCGAAGACATAGAGCAGAATGGCATCCATATTGCTCCGATGCAGTTCTTGCAGAAGTTTTTGTTTTCAGTGCCCGACCAACAGAAGTATATCCATACACTCAGTGGTGGTGAACGCTGCCGGCTACAGTTGGCCACGGTGCTTATGATGCAGCCTAATTTTCTGATCCTCGACGAGCCTACCAACGACCTTGACATCGTTACGCTGGGTATTCTCGAAGAGTATTTGGCTGAGTTTAAAGGGTGTGTGATAGTTATCAGCCATGACCGTTATTTCCTTGACAATGTTGTAGATCACCTCTTCGTGATGGAAGGCAATGGTGTGATAAAGGATTTCCCCGGCACATATAGCGAGTATGCCGTATGGCGCGCGGAGCAGCAACGATTAGCCCAGGTCGAAGCGAAGCCCGTTGCCGAAGCCGAGAAGAAAAGCGTTCAGCGTCACACCGAGCGCAAAGAGAAGATGTCGTTTAAGGAGCGCAAAGAGTTTGAAGCACTTGAGGCTGAGATAGAGCAGCTCAATGCTGAAAAGGCCGACCTCGACCGACTCTTTAACAGTGGAGAAACGATAGATGATGTTGCAGCAAAATCACAGCGGTATACTGAAATCTCAGAGCTCCTCGATGAGAAGGAAATGCGCTGGCTGGAGCTCTCTGAAAAAGCGTAAGGTCTCGGCCGACGGTTTGACCAGAATGTTTGTGCCTGAGGAGTTAGCCTGCAACAGTGGTGCGTCATCGCTGTGGTCGGTGACCACTGTGTCAAGGTGACAGTTGTTGTCATTAAGCCAAAGGTTGACCCGGCGAAGTTTCTCTTGGCCGACGCACTCGACCATAGCTGATCCGTCTTCAAAACGGGTGGCTATATAATCTCCGTTCCAAATCTTTTTAACATAATAGTCAGGCGCTGCAGTTGCGAGAAGTATCTTGTGACCTAAACTTGTTTTTTCGGCAATCAAATTGGCGACTTTTGGATTGATCTTTCGCTTGGCCGACTCTGCAAAAGAAGTGAGGATTTCGGGATAAGGATAAAGAGTCGAGAGGATGATGCGTTTCATCTCGGCGTGCGATGAACGGCCGGCTTTACGCTTTGCTACTGCGAGAAGCAACGAAGCCAACTCTTTCAACTTTAAATGAGTTGATAGATATCGCAGGCCGCACGACAAATAAATCTTAAGCGTGTTGCCGTCGATATATGTGCCGTCGAGATCAATGACGGTGCAAGGTGCAGTGGTGACTATTTCGCGTCGATCGACCATGGCATTCTGACGAGGGTGAAATTGTGATACAGATAATAATCGGGCATATACACCGGGCGCTCGGCAGTGACGGTTATCGCCGCGCTCCTGACATCTATGTCAGGGTACTTGGCTTTGACGGCAGAGACGATCGCTTGCATAGTCGCGCCACTGTCGACGGCATCATCAAGCAATAATATTTTTTTTATCGACTGGTCGATGGGAGGGATGGTTATGGTGGTGCCGGCCATGTGACCTGTGCGCTTGACAAGTCGTTTGGCATCCCAGATGCGCAGACGGTCGCGCAACGACAGGGGTAAAAGCCTCAGAAGCTTTGCCGCGTGCTTTTTTAAGGAGAAACCTGACGGCTTTTGGATGGTAATTTCAATATTGGGGACGTCAGCCCAGCCATACTTTAGTAGATTGAGTCCGCCGCGAGGGATAGCGATGACGGCGTCAGGACTAAAACCCGACGCATTGCTCGCGCGTCGCAGATCGCGACATGCCTCAGCAAATGATTGCCAATCTAATGATAGCACTTTATATTTACTCATGGCAGGCGTTTGATAAGGTTGGGTCCAAAATAAGAAATCACAGCGCCGATGCGATCTTTCAATCGGCTGCGACTGTCAAACAAGACTTTGCGACGTAACGCTTTAATGTTATTTAAGCTTTGCCCGACAGCTCTATTGTCATCGTGATGATTATGGAGCAGCGCAAGTAAATAATTATAGTTGGCGCTGAAAAATCGGTTGAGGGCTGCGTCGCGGAGTTGGGGATCGCCAGAGTAGATGCTGACAATTTCGCCCGTAACCTTTACAATGTCGCCTCGACCTTCTGACCAACTGTGGATAAAGCTCTCAGGGTGCTTGCGATAGAAATAGACAATGCAATCCGTGACGGCAACAATGTGAGCTTTCATCAGAAGCTTGTGGAAAATCTCCAAGTCTTCATACCAACCGTTGTAAAAGCGCAAGCCGTCAAACATTGACTTGCGGAATAGCCGCCAGCAGGCAGAGTTATCGGTGCCGGGTCTTTGATAGAGGGTGTCTATGCAGAGCCGGCGAGGCGAAATGGTTTTATAAGTCGGTTGAGTCGGGGTGACTGTTGGTCTTGACTCTGTGAAGGCCGGCTTGCCGATTGTGATGTCAGCATCGGAGGCCAGGGCAACGGTGTAAAGGGCCTGAAGAGAGTGGGAGAAGAGTTCATCGTCGGAGTCGAGGAAGAAAACATAATCGCCTTTAGCGACGTCGAGCCCGGCGTTGCGGGCGCTTGACAGGCCGCCGTTAGTTTTGGTGATGACCTTTATGCGACGGTCGTTAACTGCGTAGTCACGACATAAAGCAAGAGAGTCGTCAGTTGAGCCGTCGTCAACTAAAATCAGCTGCCAGTTAGTGAATGACTGAGCCAGCACACTGTCGATGCACTCTCTCAGAAAGGCCTGAGAGTTATAGATCGGTATTATGACTGAAATCTCCGGCATAGTCATTTAACACGTAGAGGGTCGGACGGGAATGACTCATTGTTGACGCGATTGAGCGATGTGACCACATAATAGCCGGGTCGCGAGACAGAGATACTTTTGTCAGGAGTTACAGCTACTATCTTTGATGCGTCTTCAAGGTCAAATGATTTGTCATTGTCAAAGCGGTAGACGACAAACCTGACGCAATCGTTGAGCGCGCCATTGCAATCGTCAGCCGACCAACTCAAAGAGCCCTTGCTATAGCGAACATCGTAGGGCGACTCAGGGGCCGCGGTTGAGATCCAGGGATAAGCGGGGGGAAGGGCCTGATATGAGTGGTGGATAGTAGAGAGCGAGTCAGCGACTCCGCAAAAATTTTTTGTGACTGAGTAACCGGGCCACCAACAGCTGCCCTGAATGTTGTCAGCGGCTCTTGTCATATCGATTTTGGTGCGTAGCTGAGTTGCTTCGACCGAAGGAGCCAGGTCCGATTTGTTCATCGTCACCTCAGTGTGCTGGCCGATGTAGACGTGACGGTCGGCTGCATTATTGTTCCACCAGTCGACCAACACGGCATAGGATGCGCGAGGATGCTCCAACTCCCAATAGAGCTGAGGGATAAGATAGTCGACCCATCCTTTTTTTGCCCAAAGGGTGACGTCGGCGTATAGGTCACCGTAATTCTCGAGGCCGTTGGTGTCACTGCCGCTTTTGTCATTTTTTTTGTTGCGCCAGATGCCGAAGGGGCTTACTCCGAAGCGGACCCACGGTTTGATCTCTTTGATTTTTGAAGAAACGCCTTTGATGAGATTATTGACGTTGTCGCGGCGCCAGTCATCACAGGCTTTACCTTTGCCATATTTCGCAAATGACTTATTGTCTGGAAACTGCACCCCCTTGACCGGATATGGATAAAAATAGTCATCAAAGTGGATGCCGTCAACGTCATAGCGGGTGACAATATCAGCGATGATCTTTTCGATGTAAGCCTGGTTTTCGGGATAACCAGGGTCAAAGTAGACCTTGCCGTCATATCTGACAAAGCGCTCGGGATGCTTATGATAGATGTGTCCAGCGGGTACGGTTTGCTTTTGGGATGACGTGACTCGGTAAGGGTTTAGCCAAGCGTGCAGCTCCATGCCTCGTGAGTGGGCTTCATCAATTATATATTGAAGAGGGTCCCAGTAGGGCGAGGGAGCTTTGCCTCCATCGGTGAGGAAGATGCTCCACGGCTCATAGCTACTTTTGTAAAAAGCATCTGACTGTGGCCGCACCTGAAAAAAGACCGCATTAATGCCGGCCTTCTTCAGCAGATCAAGCTGACGGCTGATATACTTTTTATTTTCATCGGTCGATTGACGCTTGTACTGATCCTGAAAGACCGTGTGAAGCCACGCTCCACGAAATTCACGCTTGGGGCTATCGGCGGCAGAGCATAGAAATGCTAAAGCCATGCAAACTATGGCAGTCAAAAATACACGCTTCATGATTGCAAAGTTAGTGTATTTAAGAGAGAATGCCAAAAAAGATCCGAGCTTATAGGCGGCCGGATGAAATCAATTAAAAATCAATGCCGAGTCGTAAAGAAAAATACACTTCGTTATGCTTGAAGCCCCAGATGTCAACCCGGCGATGAGAGGTGCCTACACCAATATTGAAGTTGGATTTTTTACCTACGCTGAATCTGTAGCCGATAGAGGGAGAAAAATAAAAAGTAGCTTCCAGTATGTCCCAGCCAATGCGAACGTCGCCGTAAGGCTTGGCGCGTCCAAACGAAGCATCATATCTGAAATTGGCATAGACAGGCAAAGACCAACCAATGCCGCTTGGGCCAAACCCAAGAAATGTGCCGCCACCAAAATAAACGTGTCGATTAAACTGATAGCCATGAGATGTTGCTATGCCGGTAACCCAAGCGGCGTCTTTGCATACGCCCGGTCCGCTACAGTCATCGTGCCAAGCGTTACCGACACAATTTTCCCACTCGAGGAAACCGCGGTAGCCGCGGCGGGGCTCGCCTCCGTAACAAGATAAGGATAAGATCAACAGCAGGACAGGAAACAATTTTTTCATAACATGGCAGGGATTGAAAAATGATTTTTGCAAAGTTAAACATATTTTTTTATTTGCAAAAAAATTAGGCAGGCGCTGCGGGAGCGGCGCCTGCCTATTATCGTTTTAGCTTGGAGATATGCGAGTTTATTCGTTTACGCGGCGGAACGTGAAGTCGCGATCGTGGATCTCACACGACATAATGCCGTTTTTGATCTTAATGTCAGAGATCTTGTTGATATCATAGAAGCGCTCAGACATCGCTTTGGTGATAGATTTTTTCCAATTGTCAGCCGTAGTGCGCGAGAGAGAGTCAATAAGGGGCTGCTGAGTCTCAGTCAGGACATCGCTTGAAAAGGTTACACCGTTAGGATCGACATTGACTTTGAGAGAAGAGGGGTCGAGGGTAATGACGATGTCATCATCTTCATGCTCTTCGTAAGCCCAACGGCCAGTGATGACTGCAGTGGCAGAAACACTCACCTCATAAGGCTGATCAATGCTTTCGGTAGAGGATGAAACCGGCTGGTTAGCGTCGATGAGAGCCGAAATTATTACTTCGCCATTGTCGTTGGCGTTTTCGTCAATGGAAAAACTTATTGACATAGTGGCACTTGCATCGCAAGCTGCTGAAATATTGTCAATGTTAGTGGGAGTGCCGGTCCATGTGCCTTCGATTTCGGGGTGGTTTGCACAAGAGGTGAGAGCAGCCAAAGCGGCTACAGGAAGCGTAAGAGCTATGAGTTTTTTCAGATCCATGATTAGTCTATATTTTTAGTGCTATTTGATAAACAAATTTAAGGTTCGGAAAGTTCAGCGGGCAATGAAGAAATTATGATTTTTCTTGATTGTTCAATAAGATTTTTCATATCGTGGCCGTCAGCTGGAGCTTCAATCGGCTTATGGATAGTTAGTTTGATGTGTCCGGGTCGAGGGAGCCAAGCTGTGCGGGGCATTACATCAAATGCGCCATCGATAGTCACTGGAACTACGGGCAATCCAAATTCGACCGCGAGAGTGTAGGCGCCGCGTCGAAAAGCGTGCACCTTGCCGTCGAAGGTGCGCGATCCTTCAGGAAAGACAACGACCGACATACCGCCGGCAAGTTGACGCTCAGCGTCTTGCATAGTCTGGCGGATTGCCGCGGGAGAGTGGTTGTCAACATAGATGTGACCGGCCTTGCGGCAGCTGTATCCAACGAGTGGTATACGCTCGAGACTTTTTTTCATCATCCATTTGAAGTTGTGGTTGAGGTAGCCGTAGATGGAGAAAATATCGTATGCGCCCTGGTGATTGGCAACAAAAACATAAGATGTGCCTTTTGAGATATTCTCGCGTCCGACAACCGTGACTTTGACAAAAGACATAATGCAGAATAGCTTGGCCCAAATGTGCGCAGGCCAGTAACCCCACCATTTGCCCCCGAAGATTATTGAGCCTACGGCTGTGAGAAAGGCGGCTAAAATAGTGGCTGTCAGTAGTATTGGCAGCATTATGAGCAGCTGATATATGCGGTAGAATATCATAAAAATTGAAATCTCATTATTATCTGACTGCAAAGGTACATAATATCTGCGGCATTATCGAGCTCTTTTCTTGGATAATTCGCATTGAAGTTGAAATCCAATTGCAATGGTAAGATTATTTCCCCAAGAACGCGAGGTGTAGGTCTGACGGTCGATAATCTTAGGTCTGGATCCATTTTTGGGATTAGTCTTACGGGTGATCTCGACTTTAGATGATGTCAGTGGAAAATGATAATTGACATCCACGATCAAGCTGAAAACACGAGTAAGACGGAATCCACCCGTTAGGCCAAGGTTGAGATAATCAACGCTTGTAAGCCTCTTGGCTGTGATAAGCTCTTCGCAATCATAAGGATCGAGCTCATCCTCATAGCCGACATAGTGGGTCAGATCAGGCCCTTCGCCCCGATCTCCGACACCATAGCCGGCCCGGGCATAAAACTGCCAGCGGCCTTGCTCGAAGCGGTATAGAGCTCCTAATCCGGCTCCGCCTGAAGAGCGGACGCCACATTCAAAATCATCCCACCACTCAAGATCAAGCGGAGGGTTCCAATCGGAGAAAGAATTAAAATAAAAGTCGCCAAATATGCCCCAACGAGGTGTAAACATATAAGTCAAGCGAAAGGCAACTTCATTGACTGCAGCAGGCTGGTGTCCGAACCAATAAGCGTTAGTGTTACCGCCCGTATTTATGTTTTTGCCTAAGGTGACAGATAACATCAACGGTCGGTTGAAGGGTCGGATGACACTATCGGGCGAGGTCTGTGCGTAAGCAGCCAAAAAGGCGACAATGGTTACGATCAGCGTTAGTAGTCTTTTCATCGGCTTTTGGAAATAAGGTTGCACATTTTGGCAAAGATAAGAAAAAATCGGGAAAAAGGCTATATTGACTTTAATGAGTTAAAGGACACAAAAGTCTTTAGCGCTTCTCAATTCTAATCTAAGCGTTAAGGGCTTCCCAGTCTATGTCATCGGGGTCGGGGTGAAGGATATAAGCAGGTTTTTCTATAGAAGCTTTGGGCGCGGGTTTTGCGGGCTCTTTTTGCTTTTCCTTTTCAGTGGCTTCGTCGGGAGCGCTGACGGCGATTTCGCTGTCGGCGAGATTGACGAGGGCGCGGGTTGCAGATTTGGTGGTGTCATGGGCAATGACAAGGATTGAGATGTTGTAGCGCATTTGCAAGGCAACGAGACGCTTCATCAGGTATGGAGCCGAAGCGTTGCGCCCAAACGAGAGGGCGGCGATGCGTGTGATCGAATCAATGATGAAGACTCGGGCACCGGTGGCTGCAATGGCATCTTCGATGTCTTTTATAACGATATCGGCATAGTCAGCTGGATCATCAGGTGATGCAAATTGTGGTTGATGGACATATAAGCGTCGATTGCCTTTTATTTTGCCGTAATGAGATTGATTAAGACGCCCGGTTGTAAGATAGAACACTGTCATGTTGCGCGCCGTCAGGCTTTGGGCTATGTTGAGTGCAAGGGTTGTTTTGTCGACTTCGCGAGGAGCGTGGAGCAAGGCAGTCGTGCCTGACTCCCAAAGTGATCCATAGAGATTAACTTTCTGAGAAAGGTTGTCGATGTAGGCGTTGGCTAATTTGAATCGGTTTTCCATAATGATTAATTGATAAGTTGATTAATAATATTGCAAAGTTATAATAATGTTTTGAAATATGCAAATTATATAGTGTAAAATGCAAATTGCACAATTAAAAAAAGAGCAATCCAGGTTGGGGATTGCTCTTTAGGGGGGATTGAGACAGTGTCTTGATTATTTTTTCATCTCTTCTTCGGGTTGCTCTACCTCGGCGATGATTCTTGTCACAATCTTGTCGGCGTCTTTGTCATAGTTGACTTCGACGAGATTGCCGGGCATCATTGACGCTGTGATTATCAGCTCGGCGAGTTCGTCTTCGAGATATTTCTGGATGGCACGCTTCAAGGGGCGGGCACCAAACTGGATGTCGTAACCCTTAGAGGCGATAAACTCTTTGGCCTCATCTGAAAGACGGAGCTTGTAGCCAAGACTCTCGAGACGGCGAGTGAAGCCAGCGAGCTCAATGTCGATAATCTTATAGATGGCCTCTTTGTCAAGCTGGTCAAACATAATGATGTCATCGATACGGTTAAGGAATTCGGGAGAGAAAGCCTTGTTGAGAGCCTTCTGGAGCACGCCATGGGTAAACTCTTTGCTGACTTCCTTGGTGGTGAAACCAACGCCCGAGCCAAAATCCTTGAGCTGACGGGTGCCGATGTTTGACGTCATGATGATGATGGTGTTCTTGAAGTCGATGCGACGGCCAAGACTGTCAGTCAGGCGTCCTTCGTCCATAACCTGAAGCAATAGATTGAACACGTCGGGGTGGGCCTTTTCGATCTCATCAAGAAGCACGACAGAGTAGGGATGACGACGCACTTTCTCGGTGAGCTGGCCGCCCTCCTCGTAACCTACATAGCCGGGAGGCGCTCCGACCAGACGCGACACGGTGAATTTCTCCATATACTCGCTCATATCAATACGGATAAGCGTGTCGGCCGAGTCAAAGAGATATTCGGCGAGTTTCTTGGCAAGATGAGTCTTGCCGACGCCTGTCGGGCCGAGGAACATGAAGGTGCCGATCGGCTTGTTGGGGTCTTTCAGACCGATGCGGTTGCGGTGGATGGCCTTGACAATCTTGGTAACGGCTTCATCCTGACCGATGATGGCGCGCTTGAGTGTCGGAGCCATTTCGAGAAGGCGGACGCCTTCAGCCTGAGCGATGCGCTGAACCGGCACGCCGGTCATCATTGCGACTACTTCGGCGATCTGCTCTTCGTCGACAACCTGACGGTTGGCCTCGAGGTCTTTCTCCCACTGAGCGGTAAGGTCGTCGAGCTTGGCCGACAGCTCCTGAGCCTTGTTGCGCCACTCGGCTGCGGCATTATAGTTTGACGCGCGTGCAGCCTCCTGCTTGCGACGCTGGGCTTCGTCAATCTCACGCTCGAGATTTTCGATCTCCTCGGGCACGGCTACATTAATAATATGTACGCGCGAGCCGGCTTCGTCGAGAGCGTCAATGGCCTTATCAGGGAAGTTGCGGTCAGTGATGTAGCGGTCGGTAAGCTTGACGCAGGCATCGAGGGCGGCATCGGTGTAAGTGACGTTGTGGTGTGACTCATACTGAGCCTTGATGTTGTCAAGTATCTGGCGGGTCTCTTCGGGAGATGTCGGTTCGACCATCACTTTCTGGAAACGGCGCTCGAGTGCACCATCCTTTTCGATGTTCTTGCGGTACTCATCGAGGGTGGTGGCACCGATGCACTGCAGCTCGCCGCGAGCTAATGCCGGTTTGAGCATATTGGCGGCGTCCATTGAGCCCTGGGTGTTGCCGGCACCGACGATAGTGTGGATCTCATCAATGAAGAGGATGACGTTAGGATTCTTTGACAGCTCGTTGAGGATCGCTTTGATGCGCTCTTCAAACTCGCCACGGTATTTTGTGCCTGCGACGATTGCAGCCATGTCGAGCGACACGACGCGCTTGTCAAACAGTATGCGTGGCACCTGACGCTTGACAATGCGTAAAGCCAGACCCTCTACAATAGCTGACTTGCCGACGCCGGGCTCGCCGATGAGCACGGGATTGTTTTTCTTGCGGCGGCTGAGAATCTGAGCGAGGCGCTCGATCTCGGTCTCGCGGCCTACGACCGGGTCAAGGAGATTTTCGGTTGCGGCGCGAGTCATGTCGTGACCGAATTTGTCGAGCACCGGAGTGTCAGTCGCTCCACGACCGCGTTTGCCCTTGGCTTGCGAAGACTGCCCTGCCGACTGTGAGCTAGATGAGCTGCCGGCTGAGGGCATGTCATCATCGTCGTCATCACTGAGGTAATCGGATCCGGCAACTGGGGCCGAAGTGATCTCACCGGCAAGACTGTAGAGCTTGTCGTAAGTCACGCCGGCGCTGAGGAATGGCTGCATATACTTCATATTCTGCACTTCGTAATTGTGGAAGAGCGCAAGTAAAATATGTATTGCGTCAATAGACTGAGATTTCATCAGACGCGCCTCGAGCACACTGAGCTTGACGATGCGGTTGGTGAGATCACTGACGCTTAGCTCTTTGATCGGGCCGTTAGACTCGTTGAAAAGATATTCGTCGAGTTGCTGCTTAAGCTCATAGGCCGAAGCCGACGACGAGGCTTTCTCGATGAGACGGCAAGTCGGACTCTCAAACTCCGAAAGCATCGCAATCAGCAGATGGGCCGGGCTTATGCTACTGTTGTTATGACGCAGCGCTTCTTTCTTGCTCCGTTCGAGCAAGCGTTGAATATCGCTTGAGAAATTATTGTCCATCATTATAAACTGAATATTGATTTAGGAATGAGACATTCTTGTTTTAAGCATAAAAGAGCAATAACTGTGCCAATAATGGTTAATCGCAGTCTTGCGCTTTCATATTTATAACAAAGATAATGATTTTTGTTTGATTTCAGTCATAATTTATGTGAAAAGTGACGGACTTTACTTAGTGTCAAAGGTCACAATCGTCGGTTCGCAGTCGTCGAGAGCCACGGCATAGATTATACCGTCACTGTCAGGCGCAGTGATACTGACCACGCGCTTGTCGAGTCGAAAGTCACGCTTGAGATTGCCGTCATAATCATAATGAAGGATGCGGTTGCCGGCGTTGAATTCGTCGTCTTTTATTGAGCGGTCGGTATAGATAATGTATACACCGTCATCTCCGGTAGCGGCATTGCTGAAACCCATCGGCTTGTCGCTTTCACCATTTATGCCACAAAAACCTTGAGCTCTAAAAATTTTGTCGGGGTCGGCCTCGGCGTTGAAAAGTGAGGCTTTCTCGACGAGAGTGTCGCCCTCGAGTTCATAAAAGACGGCTGACTCACCGTCACCGACACCAACGATGTGGCGTCCATCAGGAGAAGGATAGAGGATGTACTGATAGGCAGCGGTGATGTCGACAGGGCGCTCGTTTAGATACTTTTCAGGCATTGGACGCTCGCCGATACGGCCAATTATAGTGCCATCGCTTGAATATTCTGTCAGCAGTTCGGGATGCTCGTCATAGCCGTGAGACGATACATAATTGCCATTGGCCAGAGGTACGAATTGCCAGAATCCGCCCTCGTTGCGGTTGATTTCAGTAGTAGTGACTTTGCCATTGTCTATATCTGCAAGCGACACTTTAGAAATTCTGCCGATGGTCGGCTCGGCCATGATGATTTCGTCGTCGTTGTCAGGGATGGTTGATAACAGAACGATCCGTTGAAATTCGCCGGGACCCTGGCCGTGAGTCAGGAAACTGCCCTTGTTGGTCATGGTCTTCGAATCGACTATATATAACACCGAGTCGCCCTTGAAGTAGTCCATTACAAGGAGATCGCCGACCTTGATCATTGACGGAGAGCCGATAATGAGCTCGGGACCGGATATCTGAGGCACGGTTGCTGTCAGGTTGATAACTTGAGCGTCTTGGCTGCTCTTAGTGTCGCTGCAAGATGATAATAAGGAAGCGAAACTGAGGGTTAATACAGTTGTAATAGATTGTAATCTAATTATTTTTGTAGTCATAACATATGTTTTGCGCAAAGTTATACTAAATATGACACATCTGCAAATTAAGTTTGAAAAATATACATTTCAATCATTTAGTTGCACGGTTTTATTAAAATGCTTAATTTTGCATCCTGATAAAGAGGGTGATTATTTCCCCTCGGAAAAGTTTTGAAACAGACAGAAATGAATGTCATAAGAACAGTCAAAGAATTGCGTCATGCAGTAGCCGACGCAAAATCCAAAGGCCAGACAGTGGGTCTTGTCCCTACGATGGGAGCGCTCCACGCCGGCCATGTTTCGCTCATCGACCGTGCGCGACGTGAGTGTGACTTTGTTGTAGTCAGTGACTTTGTCAATCCAACCCAGTTCAATAATAAAGAGGATCTTGTGACCTATCCACGCACCGAAGCTGCAGACTGCGAGAAGATGGAGGCAGCCGGAGTAGATGTCGCATTCATACCGACGGTCGAAGAAATCTATCCCGAGCCTGACACGCGAGTGTTTGATCTCGGACCGGTAGCCGAGGTTATGGAGGGAGCTATGCGCCCGGGCCATTTCAACGGCGTGGCTCAGATCGTCAGCAAGCTTTTTGCGATCGTTGAGCCTGACAAGGCTTATTTCGGAGAAAAAGATTTCCAGCAGATAGCTGTAATCCGCCGTATGGTCGAGCTCGAAGGTTTTAAACTTGAGATCGTTGACTGCCCGATAATGCGCGAGCCTGACGGCCTGGCTATGAGCTCGCGAAACGTGAGACTCGATGCAGAGCATCGCGCTCTTGCGCCCGAGATTCACAAAGCCCTTGAGAAATCGCTCGAATATGCAGCTGATCACACCGTAGCAGAGACAGAGCGTTTTGTCACTGACAAGATCAACTCGACGGGTGACCTTGAGACTGAGTATTATAAGATTGTCGATGCAAAGACTATGCAACCCGTCGACCCGTCGGCTCATCCGGCTAAAGGAATGGTCGGCTGCGTGACGGTCTACTGTGGCGGCGTAAGACTGATCGACAATATCAAATATTGACCAAAACAAACATTCACTCAGAGGAAAATGAATGTAGAAGTATTGAAATCAAAAATCCATCGCGTAACTGTAACTGAGGCTTGTCTCGATTATATCGGCAGTATTACGATTGATGAAGATTTGATGGACGCTGCCGGTATCATAGCCGGCGAGCGAGTGTATATAGTGAATAACAACAACGGAGCGCGCCTTGACACCTATACCATCCCAGGAGAGCGAGGCAGCGGAGTGATCTGTCTTAACGGCGCAGCGGCCCGCCTTGTGCAGCCCGGCGACGTGGTGATCATAATGAGCTATGCGTCAATGCCGATTGAGGAGGCAAAGACTTTCAAGCCATCGGTCATCTTCCCTGACACGGCGACCAACCGGCTCGTGTAAGAGGCGCAATTGAAGTAGAAATCTTTTAAGAAATATAATACCACCCCGATATATGTTTGAGAATCTAAGTGACAGATTAGAAAGAAGTTTTAAGCTTTTGAAAGGTCAGGGCAAGATCACCGAGATCAACGTTGCCGAGACCCTCAAGGATGTGCGTCGTGCCCTTGTCGAGGCCGACGTTAACTATAAGGTTGCCAAATCGTTTACTGATACAGTCAAGCAGAAGGCTCTCGGCCAGAATGTGATCAATGCGATCAAGCCGAGCGAACTTATGGTCAAGATCGTCCATGATGAGCTAACGGCTCTGATGGGCTCTGAAGTTGCACAGCTCAATCTGTCAGGCAAGCCTGCCATCATTTTGATGTCGGGTCTGCAGGGTTCGGGTAAGACAACATTCTCGGGCAAGCTCGCCAAGAAACTGAAAAGTGAGCGTGGCATGCGTCCGCTGTTGGTGGCTTGCGACGTCTATCGTCCGGCGGCTATCGATCAGCTGAAGGTGCTCGGCGAGTCGATCAATGTCCCGGTCTACACAGAGGAAGGCAATAAGAATCCGGTCGAGATCGCTAAAAACGCTATTGAGTATGCAAAGAAAAACAGCCATGATCTTGTGATCGTCGACACGGCGGGTCGCCTTGCAGTCGATGAGCAGATGATGGATGAGATCGAAGCTATTAAGAATGCCATCCGTCCGTCGGAGACACTGTTTGTGGTCGATGCGATGACGGGTCAGGACGCCGTCAATACGGCAAAAACGTTCAACGATCGACTTGACTTCGGCGGCGTGGTGCTCACCAAACTCGACGGTGATACCCGCGGTGGTGCAGCCTTGTCAATCAGAAGCGTGGTCGACAAGCCAATCAAGTTTGTCGGCACAGGCGAGAGCCTTGACGGCCTCGACGCCTTCCATCCGGCTCGTATGGCTGACCGCATCCTTGGCATGGGCGACATCGTTTCGCTCGTCGAAAAGGCTCAGCAGCAGTTTGATGAGAAAGAGGCTGCCGAAATCGCCGCCAAATTGCGTAAAAATCAGTTCACATTCAATGACTTCCTCAAGCAGATCCAGCAGATCAAGAAGATGGGTAACATCAAAGATCTTGCTTCGATGATCCCCGGCGTTGGTAAGGCCATCCGCGATGTCGAGATCGATAACGATGCGTTCAAGGGCATCGAGGCCATCATAATGTCGATGACGCCTTACGAGCGTGAGCATCCCGAGGTGATCAACGGCAGCCGCCGTCAGCGCATCGCCAAGGGATCAGGCACTTCGGCTCAGGATGTCAACCGCTTGTTGAAACAGTTTGAGGATATGCGCAAGATGATGCGTGCCGCAACGACGATGCGCAACCCGATGAAGATGATGCAACAGATGCGTAAGGCTAAGCGCCGATAATCAACCACTCCAAAAAAGATTAAGATCATGCAGTTAATTGACGGAAAAAAGACCGCTACAGATATTAAGCAGGAAATCGCGGCAGAGGTTGCCGAAATGACATCAAAAGGTATCCGCCGCCCTCATCTCGCCGCCATCCTTGTCGGTCACGACGGCGGCAGCGAGACTTATGTTGCCAACAAGGTGAAATCGTGTGCAGAGTGTGGCTTCGAGTCCACGCTGCTGCGTTTTGAAGATGATATCACCGAGGAGCAGCTTCTCGACGAGGTTCGTAAGCTTAATAACAATCCTGAGATCGACGGTTTCATTGTCCAGCTTCCGCTGCCTAAGCATATCGATGAGCAGCGCGTCATAGAGACTGTCAATCCAGATAAGGATGTCGACGGTTTTCACCCGGTCAACGTTGGCCGTCTTTCGATCGGTCTGCCAGGCTTCAAGTCAGCTACACCCGCAGGCATCATCGAGCTCCTTCGTCGCTATAATATTGAAACAAAGGGCAAACACGTTGTCGTGATAGGTCGCAGCAATATTGTCGGCAAGCCGGTCGCCTCGCTTCTTATGCAGAAGGGTAATCCCGGTGATGCAACTGTTACTGTGTGCCATAGTCGCACGACCAATCTACCCGACATAGTCCGTCAGGCTGATATTATCATCGCTGCGCTCGGCAAACCCGGTTTTGTCACAGCCGATATGGTCAAGGATGGTGCTACCGTGATAGATGTCGGCACGACCCGTGTGCCTGACGCATCGCGCAAGAGCGGATTCCGTCTGTGTGGCGACGTCGATTTCGAAAATGTCGCTCCTAAATGTGAGTTTATCACCCCGGTGCCAGGCGGTGTAGGCCCTATGACTATTTGCAGCCTGATGCTTAACACGTTGCAGGCCGCAAAACAGCGTCGCGGTTGCTGATATTATGCTCCTGCTGCCGGTCTTTGTCTCGTTTTTCAACCTGATATTCGGTGGAGATCAGGCAGAGATCGTTTTTGCCGGCGATGCTATGCAGCATCAGGCCCAGCTTGATGCTGCGCGTTGTGTTGACGGCACTTATGATTACTCGAAGTGCTTCGAAGAGATAACGCCATTTGTCGAGACGGCTGATTATGCGGTCGTCAATCTTGAAACTCCTATCGGGGGCAGCAACTTCTCAGGCTATCCGTGCTTCAATGCGCCGGTGTCTTACGCCAAAGCGTTGAAGGATGCCGGTTTTGACCTTATGCTGACTGCTAATAATCATACGCTCGACCGTCGTGATAAGGGACTGCATACGACAATTGACAGCCTTGATGCCGCCCGGATTGAGCATTTAGGCACATATCATGATGCGGCGGCGAGAGATACGATCTTGCCCTTTGTCAAAAATATTTCAGGCATCAAGGTCGGTTTTCTTAATTACACTTACGGCACAAATGGCATTGAGGTCAAGGGCAATGCCGTGGTCGACTATATTGATCGGGCAGCGATCAAACGCGACATTACAGCTGTCCGTGATGCCGGCGCGGAGATCGTCACGGTCGCGATTCACTGGGGCGTTGAATACCACCTGATTGAAAATGCCACCCAACGGTCATTGGCTAATTTTCTTATTGATGAGGGCGTTGACCTTATCATCGGGGGGCATCCTCACGTTATACAGCCGATGGAGGTCCGACATAATGACAAGCTCAACAAAGATGTGCTCGTTGTTTATTCGTTAGGGAATTTTATTTCAAATATGAAGACTCGCGACACTCGCGGTGGAGCAATTGTTAAGGTCTGTCTCGTGCGTGACGCCGATGGCGTGGCGCGTTTTGACTCTGCGGCCTATAAGCTTGTGTTCACCGAGCCGCCGACTTCGCCAGGCGATAACTTTAAACTCTTTTTTGCTGATGACTATGAGGGGCCGTGGAAGTCGGCTTGCAATGCTTTCGTTAAGGCGGCCGAAGATATTTTTTTACGCCATAACGTCAATGTCAGCCGTTTGCCTTGACTCTCCGTTTTTCTATTGCGATCAAAAGCAGCACTGTTAGCGCTAAGCTGATGGCCACGGCTGCCCAGTCGCCGTTAGTGCCGATGGTGTCAATCGGTGTGGCTTGAGTTGAGTCAGTATCATAAGCCCATTGCCAGCAGACATACATTATATTATTAGCGGCGTGGATGCAGATAGGTATCCAAAGCGATCGGCTCCAGTAGAGCAGATAGCCGAAATATGCGCCGAGCAGCGTTCGCGGCACAAAGCCATAGAACTGCAAGTGCATCGCGCTGAAAACTATGGCGACAGTCCATATCGCAATGTGGGGATTAATGCGTCCGGTTGTCATCAGGCGCATAAACGTGCCTCTGAAAAAGAGTTCTTCTCCAAATCCTGCTAATATGCCTATAATCAATATGTTCATTACGAGGTTACCGACGCCTTTGCCCCCTTGTAACAAGGCTATTGAGCGGGCTGCGTTGTCTTCCATTGTCCGCATGCTTTCTTCAAGCCATTTTAGTGACTCAGGCAGAGTCAGGGATTGATTTAGATTGATTACGAGATTCATAGCCGGGGTCGCGGCTATCAATGCGGCCAAGGCGAGCAACAAGGTCGGCCAGTCGATATGGGTGTCAATCGCGAGAAATGTGGCGGGCCTTCGCGTGACTATCATCGCGGTTGCGATTGCTGGTATGATCAGCTGGAAGAGACTTTGAGCTACGGCTGCAATGCGCATGGCTGCCGTAGAGTCAGGAAATTTCCCAATGATGAGACCTCCGATCACTCCGGAGATCAGAAATCCAATGATCGAGATGCAGATAAAAAAGATAAATCTCTGTTTGAGCGTAAGAAGCATAGCGGAGCAGGTGGTTAAAGTTCGAGATAAAAATCTTTGCAAAGTGAGGAGAAACGAGGCGAATAGCTTTTGCCGTCGATGTTGCGTATGGCGATGTCTTCTTTGTCTATAGGGCCGTCAGTCGGGCAAAATTCAAATAGCGACCTGATCGGCTGCCTTGCAGGAGATGGTCGGAGCGAACCATAGCGACGCAGCTTGAGATGTGACATCTCTGCCTTGAAAATTATTTCATCTTCGTTGCCAAAGGGATATATAAACGCTAAGCGCCCTGCTGGAGACAGATGCACGACGGCGAAATCGATCAGGGTTCTGAAATTTAGCTCGCCTTCGTGGCGGGCAAGCGCTCTTTCAGCCGCAGGAGCGTGTTCGCCCTCGGCGAAAAAGGGTGGGTTGCTCACTATCAGGTCATAGGACTTTTCGGGTATAAATTCGCTTATGCCTGTCTCAACAACGGAAATACGTGAGCGCCATGGCGATGCATCGATGTTGCTTATTGCGTCAAGGCAGGCCCCATTGTCAATGTCAATTGCATCTATTTGGGCGCCACAACGTTGAGCTATCATCAAGGCTATCAGTCCTGAGCCGCAACCGATATCTGCGGCCTGTCGCGCTCCTTCACAACTTGCCCAGGCGCCAAGCGCAACGCCGTCAGTGCCGACTTTCATGCCGCAATGACTGTCGTCGATGTCAAATCGTTTGAGGGTGAATGAAATGTGACGCATAACTATCGATGGCTGAATAAATCTAAGACAAAGTTAGTCAAATTGTCAAAGCGTTGCTAAATTTTAGAACAATTATTAATGAAAAATCATTTAATATTATTACTTTTGACAAATATACAACAATGACATAATCTAATGGAAGATCATAAGTTTGCGGTAAGCAGTGAGGAGTTAAAAATTGAGTGTCTGCGCAGAAAGTATCTCGACTTACTTTCTCAGCCTGAAGTATTTGCGTCAGAAGATAATTGGGATTTTATTATCTCAAATCGTCTGACGGGACTTGGCGCGAGGCTTTATCGCAAATATATCGTCTCTTATATGCTTGATGATGAGCAACGTTGCGACTATCATTGGCTGGCGATCAAGCGTTTTAAAGATTATATAAAGCTAATTGATCGGAATGAGGCTCTTGAAGTGGTCTACAGCGATGTCGACTCATCGCCCGAGGGCTTTGTTGCGATCGTTTATGAATGTGAGTTATTTGACTGTCAGCGAATAGGCGATCTGATAGACTCAGGCAAACCTGATTTGGCCGCAGATCTGCTTGACGCATATCAACCTGAATATGACGGCGATACCGTTGATGCTATGCAATTTCTGTTAACCAAGTTTGGTCATCTGCCTTCGCTTGGGTCAATAGAGGTCCATAAGGGCATCTTCAAGACAGAGCGGCGCTATGTGTGTCCTGACGGACATGAAAACTCTCACGATGTCATATATTGTGAAGAGGATGGTTGTGGAAAAGATATCTATGGCCTGACCGAGTCGCAACATGAGGCAATTGAGCGCTTTGCCGAGCGCATAGATATTTTGAGGGACATGCTCGACTGAATGACTTTTTGAAGTTTCCTGAAAAATGATTAAATTTGAATTTCAAATTTATTAATATGGAGTCTACTTTCTTTAAAACTGAGGAGCGCAGTCAATTGCTGCCTTTATGTAGGTCGCTTTTGCGCTATGGTCGCGATGTTGTCACCGCCGATGACTTTAAGCGTCTGAAGACTCTTATGTCTTCGGCTGTCGAAGCCGATGTATATCACCGTGACCGCTTCGGTATTAATCCAATAATAAGAAATCTCGCCGCTTGCGAGTTGCTGTGTGAGCGTCTGAGCCCTGACCGCAATATGATCGTAGCGATGATGATCTATCATCTTTATCGTCGCGACTTTATTACGCGTGACAAGATTGTGAAAGAGTGGGGCGCTGATGTAGCCAAGATGGTCGACGGCCTTAACAAGGTGTCTTCACTTTACAGCCGCCACAATTTGGTGGGAAGTGAGAACTTCAGAAACCTGCTGCTGACTTTTGCCGAGGATATTCGCGTGATTATCCTGATGATTCTTGACCGTCTGGCCCTGATGCGCGCCATAAATCATCATCCCGACCATCGTCAGGTCTGTGACGTGGCTTATGAAGTAAGCTATCTTTATGCCCCGTTAGCTCATCGCCTCGGCCTCTATAGCATTAAATCAGAGCTTGAAGATATGTCTCTGAAATACACTAACAGAGATGTCTACACTCAGATAGCCCATAAGCTCAATGAAACTAAGGCAAGTCGCGATGCATATATAGAAGACTTCATTCGCCCGGTTAAAGAAAAACTTGAACGTGAGGGCCTGAAGTTTGAGATCAAGGGACGCACAAAGTCAATATCGTCAATCTGGAACAAAATCAAAAAACAGAAGACCGACCTTGACCGCATCTATGACCTCTTTGCTATCCGTATCATCCTCGATGTGCCTCGCGAAAGAGAAAAGAATGAGTGCTGGCTTGCATACTCGATCGTTACTGATATGTACCGACCCAATCCTTCGCGACTTAAAGATTGGCTCAGCATACCCAAGAGCAATGGTTACGAGTCTCTCCACATAACTGTGTATGGTCCCGAAAACAAGTGGGTCGAGGTACAGATCAGAAGCAAGCGCATGGACGCCATTGCTGAAAAGGGTCTTGCAGCTCACTGGAAATATAAAGGCATCAAGAGCGAAGGCGATCTTGATGCCTGGATGAATAATGTGCGCGACATCCTTGAGACAGCTGACAGCGGCCCGATGGAGCTGATGAAAAATATGCGCATGGATGTCTATGACAAGGAAGTGTTTGCATTTACGCCCAAGGGCGATCTCTACCGTCTGCCCTTAGGGGCGACCCTGCTTGATTTTGCGTTCAGCATCCACACTAATGTCGGGTCGCAGTGTACCGGCGGACGCGTCAACGGCAAGAATCAGAAGATCAACTATAAGCTGCAGAGCGGCGACACAGTCGAGATCTTCACCTCGGCCCAGCAGGTGCCCAAGCAGGACTGGCTCAATTATGTCGTCACGTCAAAAGCGCGCAACAAAATACGCGTGGCTCTCAAAGAGCAGGAGAGCCGCGTGGCTGAGTTAGGCAAGGAGCTGTTGCAGCGCCGATTTAAGAACCGCAAGATCGAACTCGACGAAGCTGTGCTGTCGAAAGTCATCAAAAAATTAGGATCAAAAACAGTCACAGAGTTTTATTCGCGCATCGCTGACCAGTCACTCGACGTCAATGCCGTAGTTGATGCTTACCTGACGCTTGCAAAAGGGAGTTCGGAAGAAAGTGAGAAGATTTCGGCGAGCGAGTATATTATGCAACCGCTCGGCACCGATGACGACAGCCGCCAGTCAGACGACGTCCTCGTCATCGGCAACAATATCAAGGGCATCAATTATAAATTGGCCAAGTGTTGCAATCCGATTTATGGTGATGACGTGTTTGGGTTCATTTCGTCAGAGGGTGTCATAAAGATACACCGCACTGACTGTCCCAACGCCGTCAATATCCGCGAGAAATATCCTTACCGTCTTATCAAGACGCAGTGGAGCGGAAAATTGGGGTCGCAGTTCGGTGCAACTCTGCGCATAGTCGGTATTGATGACATCGGCATCGTCACTAATATCACATCTATTATAAATAAAGAAAAGAATGTTACCCTCCGCAGCATCACCGTTGACAGTAACGACGGTCTGTTCCAGGGTTATGTCATCGTCGGGATTAACGACACCACCTCTCTCAATCAATTAATAAAGAAAATTCAGACAGTTAAAGGTGTAAAAAATGTTGAACGCAGCAAGTAAATTCTTTATAGCCGCTCTTGCAGTGGCTTCTTTAATTTCGTGTGGAAACTCTAATAAAGAGGAGGCAAATCAGCTCTGTCAAGCGGCCGAGCAAGAGGTTAAAGCCGGTAGATATGAGGGCGCGATAATGCTTCTTGACACCCTGGATAACAAGTATGCATCGGAAGTCGAAGTTCGTCGTTCGGCTATGAAATTTCGCGCGATGGCAGTTGAAGGACTCACCCTTCGACGTATAACCGCGGTCGATGACACTTTGGCTTACCTGAAAAGCATTTCAGATCAGTTTGACCAAAATTTTGACTATGTTGAGAATCCCGGCAAAGGTCTTGGGGGTAATTATGTGATCAAGGCTCTCGCTAAAGGTAAGTCTGAATTGCTGCCTCGCGTTAATGATGAAGGCTACTTCACCTTGTCGGTCAAAGTCGAAGGCAAACCGATTGGTTTCAGCTATATTACTTTTATTGACGGCTCGCAATCAGTTACAACCACCCCGATCCAATCATCGCGACTGGTTAAGGTTGAAAATACAGAGATGACTGTACTCCAGCAGGAAGATGTGACTGAAGCCGCGCAGTGGCTCGCGACCCATCCTGAGACAAATCAGTATGAATTGTGTGGCGTTGACGGTACGCTTAAGCGTAAGCTTTCACCAGAGCTTCGCAATGCGATTGTCGAGACATGTCGCTTTGCCGAGGCCAAACAAGCTTACCGGCTCTCGCTGATTGAAAGAGAGAAGCTCGAGCGTCGCCTTCAGCTCTGTCGCGACCAGCTCGCCAATGTGATTGACAGATGATTATCGTATAGTCAATAATGCAACGTTATAAAAGTTTTGTATTGCCGGCAGCCTTGGTTGCCGGCTATCTTCTTAGGCACCTTTGCGCCTTGGCGTCAGTGCTGATACCCTATGTCATTTTTGCGATCTTGGTTCTAACGTTTTCGGGCGTTAAGCTTTCGCGACTGCGGCCGACAACGTTTGATCTTTGGATCGCGTTGTTTCAGGCTACAGTCAGTTTCGGATTATATTGGTTGATCAAGGGCCTGACGTCAAATGATGTCATCGCCCAAGGTGCAATGATTTGTGCTCTCTGCCCCGTTGCGTCATCCGTTACAGTGGTTGCAGCAATGTTAGGGGCCAACCCGGTCAGGACAACAACTTATACGATAGTCGGAAACCTTATGGTTGCATTTGTTGCTCCGATATATATTACGATCATTAACGATGGTCAGGCCGCCACAGCATCTGTCGTTAATTCGTTCTTGCTGATATTATGCAAGATTGCAGTCGTGATCGCGCTGCCGTTTGTCGTGGTGCTTCTTCTGCAAAGATTTTGGCCTGTTGCAAATGAAAAGCTTGCCCGATATAAGCAATTGTCGTTTTATTTATGGGCTTTCGCTCTGCTCGTGACCATAGGGCAGACAGCTGATTTTGTTGTGTTGAGATCGAAGACCGATGTTGGTAATGTGATGTGGCTGGGGCTTGTATCGATGTTGATTTGTGTGCTTCAATTCTCGTTAGGCCGGGCTATTGGAAAACGCTATGGAGATAAGGTGGCCGGCGGTCAACTCTTGGCTCAAAAAAATTCAGCTATGGGCATTTGGATTGTCAACACCTTTCTTAATCCTATCGCATCAGTGGCAATGGCCTTCTATTCAATCTGGCAGAATGTATTCAACAGCTGGCAAATCTACCGAAGTACAAAGAAGAATTAATCCTACTGGTTTGGCCGCCGGGATGACGGTTGTTTAACAGATGCTAAAATTGCGGGTAGTGTGAACCGAGAGGGGGGGGGAGGGGTTTTATAAGTAAACTAACCTAAATGAGTAATATTAAAAAATAAACAATATGAAATACGAACTACCCGAACTTCCTTACGCAAAAGACGCTTTAGCACCTGCCATAAGTAAAGAAACAGTGGAATACCACTACGGCAAGCATGAGAAAGCTTATATCGACAATCTCAATCGTCTTATTAAGGACACGGAATATGAGGATATGGAGCTCGAAGAGATCATCCGTCATTCTGAAGGTCCGTTATTCAACAACGCATCTCAGGCGTGGAATCACATCTTCTACTTCTTCACCTTCAATCCTAATCCTGCATCTCATGAACCTACAGGTGAGTTGCGCAGGGCTATTGACCGTGACTTTGGATCGTTCGAAAAATTCAAACAGGCTTTTGTCGAAGCCGGAGTTGGCTTATTCGGCTCAGGATGGGTCTGGCTATCGAGAGATGAAGACGGCCGTCTTTTCCTGACACAAGGCAAGAACGCCGAAAGTCCCATACAGTCAGGTCTCGTGCCTTTGTTGACCTTTGATGTCTGGGAACACGCTTACTATCTCGACTATCAGAACCGCAGGGCTGACGCCCTCAATGCCCTATGGGACATTGTAGACTGGGATATAGTCAGTGACAGATATTAATAAAAAAAGATACGCAAAATATCATATACTAAACTACACTGACAGAACAGTATAGATAGCACTTTAATTTTAAGCATAATGTGATGAATGGGAAGGGAGGTACTCGTGAGAGCACCTCTTTTCTTGCATATATGTTTGTGATGTCAGATGACTTCGAGGTCAGCGTCAAGGCGCTGGCGCACGACTTCGTACATCATTACGGCAGCTGCAACGCCGACGTTTAGCGAGCCAATGTGACCAAACATCGGGATGGAGACTTTGGTGTCGCAGAGTTTGAGAACATCCGGCGAAATGCCGTGATCTTCGGCTCCCATGACTATTGCGACGGGGCCGGTGTAATTAGCAAGAGTGTAATTATAGTCTGCTTTCTCAGTAGCAGCGACTACTTGGTAGCCGTTGTCTTTCAGGAAGCGAACGGCTTCATAGAGATTACGCTCACGGCAGACCGGGAGATAGTGGAGCGCTCCGGCCGAGGTCTTTACGGCGTCGGCATTGACAGTGACACTGCCACGCTCGGGGATGACGATGGCGTTGACTCCACAGCACTCTGCCGTGCGGGCCATGCCTCCGAAGTTGCGGACGTCAGTCACTCCGTCAAGGACAAGAATAAATGGCTGGATGCCGTCTTCATAGAGCTGGGGCACGATGTCTTCAAGTTTCTGATAAGTTACGGCTGACAGAAGGGCGATGACTCCCTGATGGTTTTTGCGGGTGATGCGATTGAGTTTTTCGACCGGGACACGTTGCATAGGGATCTTGTAAGTGCGGGCGAGATCATGGAGTCGCGCAGCCATTTCGCTATGGACGTCTTTTTTAACAAGGATCTTGTCGATGTCACGACCTGCTTCGATCGCTTCGATTACGGCATGGAGACCAAAAATATATTCGTTTGCTTCCATCAGTGTTGTCTGTATAGTTGTGAATTATCAATCAAAAAGAGATTTGGCTGCTGCCAAGGCAGCCTGGTTGTCGACGGAGCCACTGAGCATAAGAGCCAGCTCGGAGACGCGCTCAACGTCAGATAATTGCCTAACTTGAGTGTTAGTTGAGTGTTCATCATCCTGCTTGTAAACTTTGAAGTGAGTCTGGCCCTTTGCGGCGACCTGGGGGAGGTGAGTGATGGTTATAACCTGTATCCTCTCGCCCAGCGACTGCATAAGCTCACCCATCTTGGATGCGACCTCGCCCGAAACGCCGGTGTCAATCTCATCAAATATGATCGACGGCAGATGCATCTTCTGACCGACGATAGATTTGATGGCTAACATGAGTCGGGAAATCTCGCCGCCTGATGCAGTCTGGCCAACGGGGAGCAGGGCTTGATTTTTGTTGAAGGCGAAGAGAAACTCGACCTGATCAATGCCCGACTGGTTGAGTTTGCCGGAAGTTACTGCTATCTCGCACCTCAAATTTTTCATGCCGAGAGGCTCGGCTGCAGCGCGAAGCTCTTCAGCAAACTGGGCGGCGCACTTCTGGCGCTCCTCAGAAATCTTACGAGCGATGATGACGGCAGCTTTTTTTGCCGCGCGGGCATCAGACTCAAGAGTGGCAAGGAGTTCGTCGCCGTTATCGAGCATTTCGAATTGCTCTTTCATGTGCTGACTCAAATCGATAAGAGCGTCGGCTGACTCAACGTGATGCTTAGTCTCGAGCGAGTAGATTTTACTAAGACGAGACTCAATGTCGTCAAGACGATCAGGGTCAGCGTTATACTCTTCGTCGTAAGCTTCGAGTGCCGAGGCTATGTCGCGAACCTCAATGAGAGCTGAGTCGAGACGGGATGCCAGCGCTTCGGCGTCAGGAATGCTTTCGGCGAGCTCGCGAAGCGCATCGGCTGAATTCTCGAGAGCTGAGATGGCGTTTTCATCGCCACGCATAGGAGCGATGGCATCGGCGATGTGCTGCTTGATATGAGTCATGCCGGCGAGCAGGTTGCGCTCCTCTTCGAGTTCGGATTCCTCGCCGCGACGCAGGTTGAGGCTCTCGAGCTCTTCGAGCTGATAAGAGATGAAATCAGCCTCGTCGCGACCGCGACGGAGCATATCGCGAGTCTGCGAATATTTTTTCAGGAGAACCTGATAGCGGTTGAAAGCCTCGCGATAGTCGGCAAGGAGTTTCTCGTTAACGGCAAGGCTGTCGATGATATTGAGTTGGAAATCAGGGTCAGCGAGAAGGAGATTCTGATGCTGAGAGTGGATGTCGACAAGGCGTATGGCGATAGCGCGCAATTGAGTCAGATTGACGGGAGAGTCATTGATGAATGCACGCGAGCGACCATTAGGCGAGAGCTCGCGGCGCAATATAACTCGGTCGCCGTCAGAGTCGAGATCGTTGTCGGTAAAAAAAGGCTCGAACATAGTAGGATCCTCAAGCTTGAAAACAACTTCGACGACCGATTTCTTAGAGCTGTCGGTGATGACCTTAGCATCAGCGCGGGCGCCTAAAAGCATACTGAGAGCACCTAACATTATAGATTTACCTGCACCCGTCTCGCCCGTGATAATATTCAGACCTTCAGAGAAGTCAATGTCGATCTGAGAAATGAGGGCGTAGTTGCTAATATGAAGAGACTGAATCATTTGTCCTGGCCGTTTTTGATTTTGGTGAGACGCTCTTGCTCGGTCGGATAGATGTCCTGAAGAGCGTTGTAGACTTTGGTGCGTTCGTCAGCCGGAGCCTTTGAATAGACATTGACAAGCTCATCGAGTTTGGCGTCTTTAAACATAGAGAGTCCTACCGACATAGGAGCTTTGGAGTAGACGTCTTTGATAATATCAATTGACTCGGTGATTTTTGCCCGGCCTTTGTCGGGGCTGACTGACATCTCATCAAGGCCTTTGCGGTGATAGTTATACATCAGGTCACGCAGCGACTGGGTCGCCTGATCAGTGTACGCGGAGAGCACGGCACTACGATTTTTTGTGTCTTCAAAAGCTTTCCAACCGCTTTCGCCGGATGACTGTGCCTGCTGAACGATAGTCTTCAACCGCTCGAAATAGGGTTCGCCTCCGCGAGGAGAGAAAGAGTCGTAGTCGAGGGCTAGAATCAGGTAGGCATAAAAGTTGAGAATGGCAGTCAGCTGGCTCTCCATACGGTCAAGCGTGAAGACCAGCGGCTCATTCTCTAAATAATTGAAGTCGATTTTGGTGTCTTTGAAATTGAGGAGGGTTGTAGTATAGGTGCTGTTATAGACAGGTCGGCTAGATTGCACCTGAAGGTCGCCTGAAATCTTGCCGTCAGTGTACTCTTTGACGGTGAAAAACATACGGCAGTCAATTTTTTCGTTGGCCGAAAATTGATTGTTAGTGAACACGTTGGTGTTCATATAATCATTCATTGCCTCTTGGAGAGTAGTGAAGACCTGCTTATTGGTGCCTTCGACCTGATCGGAATTAATTTCGACCTTGCAATTTAATTCCTGAGCTGAAAGAGGTAAAGCAGCCACAAGGAGAAAAAGGGGAGCAATATTTTGGAGAAATTTTAACATAATTCAGTTACAGCATCAATGATATCTGCAGCCACCTCGCGCTTAGATTTCAGAGAAAAGTCTTTACGGGAACCGTCGGGATAGCAAATCGAGACCTGATTGGTGTCAGTGCGAAATCCGGCTCCCGGCACGCGGAGGGAGTTGAGCACAATCATATCCAGATTTTTGCGGTGGAGCTTATCGACAGCGTTTGACAATTCGTTGTCAGTTTCGAGAGCAAAACCGATGAGACGCTGACCTGGGCGCTTAGAATGACCAAGAGTGGCTGCAATATCAGGGTTTTTGATCAGATCAATGTGGTCAACATCGTCTTTTTCTCGTTTGATCTTATGATCGAGCACCTCGGCGGGAGCGTAATCTGCGACCGCAGCCGTCATAATGGCAATGTCGCAGTCGGGGAACACGTCTTCGCAAGCGGCAAGCATCTCTTTAGCTGACTCAACATTAATCACTTTGACATTATTATTGTCAGGAGAGATTGAGACCGGGCCTGAAATGAGAGTGACATCTGCGCCACGCGAGGCAGCCACGTCAGCGATGGCGTAGCCCATTTTGCCTGACGAATAGTTGCCGATAAATCTCACGGGGTCAATTTTTTCGTAAGTCGGACCGGCAGTGATCAAAATTTTCTTCCCTCTAAGGGACAGGGATTCATCAAAAAATTGGTCAAGAAGCTTGACTATATTCTCAGGCTCCTCCATACGGCCTTTGCCGATAAGGTGGCTTGCGAGTTCGCCAGCTGTCGGCTCTATGATGTGGTTGCCGTAGGAACGCAGCAGGTCGAGGTTTCTGACTGTCGAGGGATGGCGCATCATGTCGAGGTCCATCGCCGGTGCAACAAAAACCGGGGCTTTGGCTGACAGGTAGGTGGTGACAAGCATATTGTCGGCCACACCGTTGGCCATCTTGCCAATGGTAGAGGCAGTTGCGGGCGCGATGACCATAGCGTCAGCCCATAGGCCAAGGTCAACATGAGAGTGCCATTCGCCGGTGTTGGCAGAGAAAAACTCACTTATGACGGGCTTGCCGGTAAGAGTCGACAGGGTGACCGGGGTGATAAATTGTTTGGCATTTGGGGTCATGACGACCTGCACTTCTGCGCCTGCCTTAACAAGAAGGCGAACCAATGAAGCAGATTTGTAGGCAGCTATGCCGCCGGTTATGCCTAAAATTATATGTTTGCCTGCGAGCATAGAAGGATCTTATTTTGACTGGCGCAATTTGATGCGGGTAAAGGCGTCCTTAGTATTTTTAGTAAAGTCGCCTTGCATAATCCAGGAGTAATAGCCGGGGTCAGTACGGAGAACTTCTTCGGCGAGACGGCCTTTGTATTTTCCGAAATTAATGACCTCGCGCTTCTGATCGTCATAAACCAAACGGCCGACGAAATCGACGTTACGCGACTGAGATGCGAACTCAGAAAGGGCTTCCACTTCGCCGGGGAGGTCGTTGTAGCGTTCGAGCTGAGCCTTGAGCACTTCGTAGGTTGCCATAGTGTCGGCTGAAGCACTGTGAGCGTCCTCGAGTTCCTTACCACAATAGAAGCGGTAAGCGGCTACGAGTGTGCGCGGCTCTTTTTTGTGGAATATAGTCTGAACGTCAATGAACCGGGCTTTGCTGAAATCAAAGTCAACGTTGGCACGCTGGAATTCTTGATCAAGAAGAGGAATGTCAAAGCGATTAGAGTTGAAACCGGCGATGTCAGAACCAACAAACAGTTGGGCGAGTGACTTTGCGATCTGACGGAAAGTTGGCTCATTGCGCACATCGTCATCAGTGATGTGATGGATTGCAGTGGCTTCGGCTGGAATCGGCATTTCGGGATTTACTCGACGGGTCTTGACAAGTTCAGAACCGTCGGGCATCACCTTGACAATCGAAATCTCGACGATGCGGTCAGATGATATGTTAGTGCCGGTGGTCTCGAGATCAAAGAAAACTAACGGGCGGCGGAGGTTGAGTTTCATTATTTTGTGATCGTAATGACGGATTAAAATTCACCTACGGTCATAGGCATAAGGAGCATAAGGAGTTCGGTGCCTTCGGCGTCTTCGGTCGGACGGAAAAGACCGGGTCGGCCGGGATCGGAAAGTTCGACAATTATGTCCTCGGTCAGGATGGTGTTGAGGATCTCAATGAGGTAGGGTGCGCTGAACCCGATTGTGAGTTCCTGGCCGGTGAAAGAGCAGGGCACTTGCTCACGAGCGCTTGTGCAGTTGCCTTGGTCGCTTGACTTGAGGAGAACGCGCTCGGGAGTGATGCGGAACTTTTCGAGGCCGAAAGCCGGATCAACAAACACGCCGACGCGGCGGACCGCAGTGAGGAACGAAAGACGATCAGCGGTGAGAGTGTATGGATTGTTTTTGGGGATAACACGGTTATAATCAGGGAAACGACCGTTGAGGAAGCAGCACTTGAATGTGAACGATCCGCTTTCAAAAGTGGCGTTTTTTGATGTCATTGTCACATTGAGGTTGTCGTCTTTAGCGAAAACATTCTTGATGATAGTCGCGGGCTTGACGGGCAGGAGGCAAGAACCTTCTACGCCGGGAGCGATGTTGTGGCAAATGTAACGGACAAGTTTGCGGGTGTCAGTGGCAACAAACGTAATAGAGTCAGGCTTGATGTCAAAGAAGATGCCCATCATCATCGGGCGGAGGTCATCATTGCCGACAGCAAAGAGGGTGTTGTCGATACCTTTGATCAGATCCTGGGGCACGCAAGTGAATGAAATGGGCTCTTTTTCATCAGGATCGGGTTTGAAGTCGGGGTATTCGTCGCCGGTAATAGCAACAAGGGTGTAGTTGCCACTGGCATATTCAATTTCGATCTCGAGAGTAGAATCGTTGATAGAAAAAGATATGCCTTGGTCGGGCATTTCGCGGAGAAGTTCGACCAAACGGCGAGCTCCGATGCAGAAACGGCCAGAACCTTCAGCTTCGGTCACTGTTATTCTCGCAGTCAAAGAGTTTTCGAGGTCAGATCCAGTAACGGTAAGCACGTCGTCTTTTAACTCAACGAGAAAGTTGTCGAGTATGGTAAGGGAGTTTTTTGAATTAATGACTTTGCTTACAGACGAAACTGCGCTATAGAGAGTCTTGCTTGGTACATTGAACTTCATAAGATTATGTCGATTAAATTAATTGCACTATTTATGATGCAAATATAACAATAAATATCGGTTTGAACAACCGTATTGATATCCGAGCTAAAAAAACGAAGCAGAAAATTTGATATGCATTTGTAATTGGTTAAATTTGAAGTCAGATAAAAAATGAGGAAATGGATTTAGACGATTTTGACAGGTTTGATTATCTGATGAATGATGATGTGCCGCCACGCAAGAAAAAGAAGAGCACACCGCCCGGAGGCTGTATGCTCATTTTGATGGTTGCTGTGGTTGTTTGCGTCACCGCCCTATTGTGCCACAGGTAAGAGTTCGGAGCGCAGGAACGGGGCTGTCGGAGAGTCGACGGTGATGATTTCTTCAGGTGTGCCTTGAGCTATGATGCGGCCACCGTTTTCACCACCACCAGGCCCCATATCTATAATATAGTCAGAGCATTTAATTACGTCGAGGTTATGCTCAATGACAAGAACTGTATTGCCTTTGTCGACGAGACGGTTAAGGATAGAGAGCAGCGTGTTGACGTCGTCGAAGTGCAGGCCGGTTGTCGGCTCGTCGAGGATGAAGAGTGTGCGACCGGTGTCTTTTTTTGCGAGTTCGGTTGCAAGCTTGACGCGCTGGTTTTCGCCTCCAGACAAAGTGGATGATGGCTGGCCGAGTTTAATATAGCCGAGGCCAATGTCCTGAAGCACCTTGATTTTCTTAAGGATGGTCGGGACTCCGGCAAAAAAATCGACGGCTTGATTGATGGTCATATCGAGAACATCGGCGATGGATTTGCCTTTGTAACGGACCTCGAGGGTCTCACGATTGTAGCGCTTGCCACCACAGACTTCGCAGGGAACGAGCACGTCGGGCAGGAAGTTCATCTCTATGGTCTTATAACCGTTTCCGCCGCAGGCTTCACAACGGCCTCCGGCAACATTGAAAGAAAAACGGCCCGGCTTGTAGCCACGGATTTTTGCCTCCGGCAGAGTGACAAACAGAGAGCGTATGTCAGAGAAAATGCCTGTATAAGTCGCAGGATTTGAGCGAGGTGAGCGGCCGAGGGGCGACTGGTCGACTGTTACGACCTTGTCGATATGCTCTATGCCCTTGATTTCGCGGTATGGGAGCGGAGCTTGGTTGGAGCGATAGAAGTGCTGGCTAAGAATGGGCTGGAGAGTGCCGTTGACAAGTGAAGACTTGCCGCTGCCTGACACGCCGGCCACGCAAGTGAGGGTGCCTAAGGGGAGTTTGAAATCAACGTCGCGGAGGTTGTGACCTGTGCAACCGAGAAGCTCAATGAACTTGCCGGAGCCAGAACGACGGGGCAGGAGAGGAGTGATTGCTTTCTTGCCGTTGAGATACTGTGCAGTGAGAGTGTCGCTTGCAAGCATTTCGGCGGGAGTGCCCTGAAAGACAACATTTCCGCCTTTGCGACCGGCCTCCGGGCCAATGTCAACTACGTAATCAGCCTCGAGCATAATGTCTTTGTCATGCTCGACGACAATGATCGAGTTAGAAGCGTCGCGGAGTCGCTTGAGAGAGTCGATGAGCCGATGGTTGTCACGTTGGTGCAGCCCAATGCTTGGCTCATCGAGGATATACAGGACATTGACCAATTCTGATCCTAACTGGGTGGCAAGCCTTATGCGCTGGCTTTCGCCGCCGGAAAGGGTTGCAGAGTTGCGGTTGAGCTGGAGATAGTCAAGTCCGACATCGACAAGGAAGCCGAGACGGCTGCCAATCTCCTTAATAATCTCAGAGGCAATGGCTTTGTCTTTTGAGTCGAGGCGGTCGAGGACTGTCTGAGTCCACTCGTGCAGACGGCCAATGTCAAGCTTGGTGAGGTCAGCGATGTTCTTGTCATCGATAAAGAAATGAAGAGCTTCGCGATTGAGCCTATCGCCGTGACACTCGGGGCAAACCACGCGAGAGAAGAATTGACCGCTCCATTTCTGAGCTGCTGCACCGGCGTCTTCTGATTGCTGCATCTCGATGTATTTGATGAGGCCTTCGTAAGAGGAGAAATAATTGGTGGTGCTTAGGGTGTCGTTTTTAATGACAAGACGCTCTGTCGTGCCGTTGAGGATGTCGTTAAGGCACTCTTCGCTCAGCTGGCCGACGGGTGTCTTAAGCGTAAAGCCATACTTCTCGCAAATCGCAGCTATCTGCCAGAAAATCATTGAATTTTTGTATTTTCCAAGCGGCAGGATGCCACCATCGTGGATAGAGATTTTATCATCAGGTATGATTTTGTCGCGGTCGACGATGTTGACAAAACCTAAGCCTTTGCAACAAGGGCAGGCTCCCTGAGGAGAATTGAAAGAGAAGTTGTGAGGCGCCGGCTCGCTATAAGATATGCCCGAGACGGGATCCATAAGTTTCTGACTGTAATGAGAAATGGAGTCGGAGTCGACATCGTAGATCATCAGCTGTTTGTCGCCTTGGCGCAAGGCATCGGCGACTGTGTCGTGAAGACGCCGGCCGTCTTTGGCAGAGACTTTAAGTCTGTCAACGACGAGCTCGATGCTGTGATTTTTGTAGCGGTCGAGCTTCATGCCCGGAGTGATCTCGGTCAGTTCGCCGTCGACTCTGACGTGAAGGAAGCCTTTTTTTCGGAGATTTTCAAACAGCTCTTTGTAATGGCCCTTACGGTTGTTGACGAGTGGCGCCAAGATGTAGATTTTTCGACCTTCAAACTTGTCGAGGATGAGGCTGACTATTTTTTCTTCGGTATATTTGACCATCTCCAGGCCGCTGATGTAGCTCCGGGCATGGCCAATGCGGGCATAGAGCAAACGCAGGTAGTCGTAGATTTCGGTAGTGGTGCCGATAGTGCTTCGAGGATTCTTGTTGACTGTCTTTTGCTCAATGGCTATGACGGGGCTGAGTCCGCCGACATGGTCGACGTCGGGGCGCTCAAGCGAGCCGAGCATATTGCGGGCATATGAGGAGAAAGTTTCGATATAGCGACGCTGGCCTTCGGCATAAATGGTGTCGAATGCCAACGAAGATTTACCGCTGCCGCTGAGTCCGGTGATGACGGTAAGAGCGTTGTGTGGGATGTCGACGTCAATATTTTTGAGGTTGTTGACGCGGGCACCGATAACGCTCAGTGAGGTTGCAGCCTGTCGGTCAGGGACAGGCTGCAATGATTTATCTTTAGATTTGCTCATGTATGATGCTTTATTTCACCCAATCTTTGTTATAAACTGAAGTTGACTGCTTGGATCGATAGAGCGAATCGCCGTATGGCACTTTCACTTTATAAGTCTTGCCTGCTTTATTGGTCAGAGAGCGAGAACGGATCCAAGGATTCTCCTCTTTGAGCTGAGCGTAAGTGATGCCATGCTGCTGAGCCCAGGTAGCCCAGTCATCCACGGGACCCGAGACTTCGACGGTCTTGCAATCGACATTACGGTAGAGCTGATTTGGAGTAAGTTGATATCCGAAAGCTGCCGGATTTTCGAGCAGCGTCTTGATAGCCATGATGCGAAAAACATAGCGGGAGGTCTCATCGTTGAGGAAGAGATCAAACGAGTTGTCGGTCATCTGCTTGTCGAGCTCGGTAGAGATACGGCCCATCCCGGCGTTGTATGACGCCATGACCGTTGGCCAGTCGCCATATTTCTCGAGACCCGATTTGAGGTATTTGCAAGCTGCCTGTGTGGCTTTTTCAACGTTGTAACGCTCATCGACCTCATCGTTTACTTCGAGGCCATATTGCTTGGCTGTGGCGGCGAGAAATTGCCATAAACCAGCAGCTTTTGCAGGGGAGTAGGCACGCGGATTAAGCGAGCTTTCGGCGCAAGCGAGATATATGATATCTTCGGGCACGCCATTGGCTTTGAGGATTGGAGCGATGATCGGGAAATATTTGTTGGCGCGCTTGAGCATAAGCATGGTCGAGCCATGGCTGTAAGCCAATGATGTCAGCTCGCGATCGTAACGCTCATACATGTCATTGCGGTCGAAATCGACTTTCTTGCCGCAAAACTGCATATGAGTGGGGATTTCGGGGCTCACGACCGAGGAGAAAACTCGGCTTGACGTGCGCTGCGGTTCAGGCGCCGGCTCTGCAAATGAAGAAAGCGGTGGACAAAGGGCCAGAGCCGCAATGATGGCAGAAGAAGAGAGTATGGTGGTGATCGTAGTTTTCATCTGAAATAGAAGTATATAATTAAAAAAAAATAGGCAGTCATCTACTCGACTGGAGCCTCGGCTGAAGAATTAATGTTTTTGGCACCAATAATGTTTATGTCGCCACTGAGTTTGTAGTCGCGACCGTCGGCACCACGGGCTTTGATGACATAATAATATGTGCCCGAAGGAACGTATTTGCCGTTGTATTTTCCGTCCCATCCTTGAGAAGGATCGGTGAAAGAGCATATTTCGGTGCCCCAACGGTTGAAGATGTGACAATCAAAGGAGACAAGCGATTTGTAGCTAACTTTCCACTCATCGTTGACCCCGGGGGAAGACTGTGGCGAGAATGCGTTGGGGCAAAGCAGGGCTGACTCACCAATGGCAACCTCATAAGTCGGACTGATGTATTCGCACTCGCCTTGGGCGTTGGCAGCAAAAAATCGGACGTAGGTTGTGCCATAATCGCGGAAGGTGTAAGTGAGTTCGGTCTGAGGATAACGGTCGTCTATGGGGTCAAACTGAGAGTTTGTAGCCAATTGCCATTCGTAGAATGACACGGCGTCGGTGGTAGCGGCATTGAAAGTGATTTCGCAAGGAGCGGAACCTCCGAGGGCAGCGGCATCGACCTGCTGCTCGTTATCGACCACGCGCTCGGTTTGAGTGGCGGAAGTTTCGGCTGACAATGCGTAGGCTTGCATAACCGGAGAATTGAAATCGATCTCCTCTCCCCAGGCTTTAAGGAATCTGTCGCCAGAGATTTTGAATTCAGTGTCACACAAGGGAGCCTCGACGGTGACATATGTTTTAATGCTTGAGAGAGATTCCTCGATCTGTGTCGGTCTGTAGTACTCGGCTTCGGAGTCGTAAGTGAGAGTGGTGTATTGAAGCTTTATTTCGCGATCGAGTTCCTGGCCGCGACCGTTGATGGTGTAATAAGTTATGGGTTCGGCCGAGCCGGTGAATGAAAGGAAGGTGCGCTGGCAATCGGATTGCGACAGGTCAGGCTGAAGAGAATTTACGGCAAAGCCGTGGTCGGCATAGTTTACGACCCAGAAATAAATGGCTTTGCCATCGACTTCGGCAACGTAGCCGCAATCTTTTGCGTCAAGTGAGATAGACTGTGACGTGGCGATCGGCTCAGCGTAGGCTGCACCGTTTGTTCCAAAACGCGACCAAGTGACAGATGTCTCGCCTGAAATAGAAACCGAGACACCCGCAGTCTCGCGCAAAACATAAACGGCCTGGAGGCCTGTAGAAGACGCCGGTGTTGTAGGGACAACAGGCTCTAAGTTTCCATCGAATATGATTTGGGCAGGTAAGCTGAATTGCGATATGATGATAATAACGAGTGAGGCAAAGTATTTTTTCATAGATATATGAAATTGATGCTTATACAAAGTTAGTTAAAATATTTGTCATTCGCAATGCTGAAAAGGCCATATTAAATGATTTTTAGAAATATAGCCCAAAATGTTATAGATAGCAAAAGCCCGCCAACTTTCGATCGGCGGGCTTAAGAGTGATTATGCTGAGTTGTCAGCTATTATGCTTTGTAGAAGTCAAGTTGAGCGAGGTCGAAGTTTGCGATGAAGTCAGCGTGTTTAGCGACTTCGGCCTGAGCGAGCTTATTGTAAACCGTTGCAGACTTAAGGAATGACTCGTTGCGGTTTGCATCGTTAAGGAGCAGATAGCCCATAATGATGTTGCCGGCCATTTCGACCATGCGGCGAGCCATGAAGTCAGTGTAAGCGCTGTCATTAACGGCGGCAACGGCTTCAACTGATTTGACATACTGCTCGGTCATAGTCTCGAGGTTGGCCTTAAGGCCCTGGAGCTCGGGTTTGTATTCCTGAGCGGCATAACTTTCGATGAGAGTCTTGTAAGTGCCGGTGGTGACGTGACGGATGGCTGCAACGACCTGAAGCTGGGTTGTACCTTCGTAGATAGAAGTGATGCGGGCATCGCGATAGAGGCGTTCGCACGCATAATCTTTCATAAAGCCGGAGCCACCGTGAACCTGGATGCAGTCATAAGCATTCTGGTTGCAGTATTCGCTACCCATGCCTTTGGCCATAGGAGTGAGAGCGTCGGCGAGTTTGCTGTAATGCTTCATTTCGGCGCGCTCGTCGGCGGTGAGGCTGCGCTCTTTGGCGATGTCTTCGTAAAGCTTGTACATATCGACAAAGCGAGAGCATTCGTAAAGCAGTGCGCGGCTTGCGTCGAGTTTGGCTTTCATAACTGAAATCATTTCAGAAACGGCGGGGAACTCGATGATGGCTTTGCCAAACTGCTTGCGGTCTTTTGCGTAAGCGAGGGCTTCGCGGTAAGCGAGTTCGCTGACGCCGACTGATTGAGCGGCGATGCCAAGACGGGCGCCGTTCATAAGGGCCATCACATATTTGATAAGGCCGAGGCGACGGTTGCCGCAAAGTTCGGCTTTAGCGTTTTTGTAGACGAGTTCGCAAGTGGGAGATCCTTTAATGCCCATCTTGTTTTCGATGCGGCGCACCTTGACGCCGCCGTCGCGCTTGTCATAGATGAACATTGAGAGACCGCGACCGTCTTTTGTGCCTTCTTCCGAACGAGCGAGTACGAGGTGAATGTCGCTGTCGCCGTTGGTGATGAAGCGCTTCACGCCGTTGAGGCGCCATGTGC
>CAYRFB010000002.1:32454-42916 GCA_964423485.1 uncultured Bacteroides sp. | reverse complement strand
CCCTCTAACGGACCCATATGAAACACTTCTTCGCCTGTTGCGACCATCACTCCGCGATATTCCATCGGGCCGGGATTTTTAGCACAGGCTCCGTCGACCGCGATGGCGTCAAGCCTGATTTCGGGAAAGGCCGAGTAATTGACTATATCGCATTTGTGGGCGCCAATCCGGCGGAAAATCTCTAAATCATCATCACCGCTGCCACGAAAAGCTGCAACAGCATCTGACTGCGAAGCATAAGCCTTGTATCTTGCGCCGGGAAAAGCTTTGACCTGAGCCTCGCACTCCTCCCATGAGTCATAGACTCCAGGTGCGCGACCCTCCCAGACGACATAAAATTTTCGCTTAGACTGCCCCATCACGAACACTGCAACAACAGGTTAATATCAACCGCTCTCATACCGAGCAGCGCAGCGACATCTGCGCTCACAGGCTTGCCGAGAAAGGTGTAAGCTGCGGCGCGCAGACCGGGATTGATCTTGATGGCGTCGAGAGCTGTGCGACACGCTATAATGTCGTCAAACATCGTCAGAAGCGTGTTGCTCAAGGCCATGGCCGCCGTGCGGGGCACAGCGCTGCCGGCATTGATATAGCACACTCTCTGACCGGCGTCGGGCGCATTGTCGCAGGGCGAAGCCTGCGCGAGGTCGACCGTCGGCATCGACGGGAACATTGGCGCGCGGCTATGATCAAGATCAAAAGTTATCACTCCGCGCTTCATATCGCTGACCTCTTCAGATGAAATTTCTACAGGCCGGCGAAGCGAGCAGCCGATGACAACGTCGGCGGTGCGGAGTGCAGAGCGAAGCACTCTCGGATGCAAGGCTGAAGCAATCACACCCGGGCCAATCGATGCCGCAAGTTCACGCAGACGGTATATATCGTTGTCAAAAAGTCGGACTGTAGCGCCCAGACCTATCGCTGAACGCGCAGCAGCGAGAGCGGCGAGGTCGGCACCGATGAGCGTCAGCTCGCACGGCACTACGCCGGCAATGCCGCCAAGGAGGATGCCTTTGCCGTGGACGGCGTCAGCCAATAACGACGAAGCAATCGCCACTGCCGCCCGACCGTCAATCTCCCGGAGGATATCAGCAAAGGGATAGTTGCCGGCGGTATCAGTGATTTTGTCGATAGCAATGGCCGTCACTGCGCGCTGGAGCAGTATCTTTATGGCTCCTGGAGTGCGGCTCTCGGCATGGGCGAAGCCAAGCAAGAGCGCGCCACGCTTTAATCTCCGCGCATCAGATTCAGAGACCGTCGGGAGATAGACTACGATGTCGCAGCGAAACGCCTCGGCGCGGTCGACCACCACAACACCGTGACGCGCATAAGCCTCATCAGTAAAGTGAATTGACTGGGCAGCCCCCGACTCCATCTTGACCGTGAAGCCACGATCGACAAGCATCGCCGCTGCCTCAGGTGTTAGCGGGAAACGGCGCTCAGCCGGCGACAGTGAGGCCGGCAAGCCGATCGACACCTGACGTGGGGTAACAGCAGTCCTGACAAGCTGCTCAAGCGGTGTGGGTGTAGTCATTTGCTATCTGTATTAATCTTATTGTAAAAACTTTTCAATAAATAATCTCACGCTCTCGCTGATCTCTGTTTCGTTCTCAAGCCGCGAGCTGTCAAAGCGAGCCGACGAGCGGCTGTAGTGAGGCGATCGACGGTCGAGATTGTCGATGACATAGCTCTCAAGCTCGCCTCCGTCAGAAAGCGAGGCGACCAGCGGGCGCTTGGATCTCTCGGCAACCAGACGTCTGATTATGACCTCGGGCGACGCCGTCAGCCAGACAGTAGTGCCGGCCTCGTTCATCAAATCCATATTGTTGCCGAAACAAGGAGTGCCACCGCCACAGGCCACGATGACACCATCGCCGGCTGTGGCGGTCAACTCCTCTAATGCGAGCGATTCTAATTGTCTGAAGCGGGCTTCACCCTCCTCGGCAAAAATGCGGCTCACCGACTTGCCGGCCTGATCTTCAATATATTCGTCAAGATCGACAAATCGCACGCCGGTCTCAGCCGCGAGCGCACGGCCAAGGGTAGTCTTGCCCGAGGCCATATAGCCAATAAGGAAAATCAGAGGCCGCTTAGCCGTCATTATCACTTCTTGGCCTGATCTTTCAGCAGGTCGCGGATTTCGGTAAGGAGTTCTTCCTGAGTGGGACCGGCGGGAGCAGCGGGAGCCTCTTCGGCTTTCTTCTTGAATTTATTCATGAAGCGGATAGCCATGAAAATGCAGAATGCAATGATAAGGAAGTCAACGATAGTCTGGACAAACACGCCCCAGCTGAGCCATACGGCGTCTTTTGCCACCTCTCCGTCAGGACCGAGCACGGCATCACGGAGCATCACCTTGTTTTCGCTGAACGACACGCCGCCGGTGACAACGCCGATAACGGGCATAATAATGTCGTTGACGAGTGAGCTGACGATTTTGCCGAAAGCACCGCCGATGATAACACCGATTGCCATGTCGACAACGTTGCCCTTCATTGCGAATTCCTTGAATTCAGTAAGAAACTTTCCCATAATTTTTTAAGTTTGTTATTTAATTGGTTATGTTTATAATGTATTGACTACAAAAGTAGAAAAATTATTCAACATATTATCCGGCATACTTAAATTTTATATCATAAAATCAAGTATTATTCAGCTTTAGGGGTGATTTTCATCAATTTCACTCCGTGATAAGGCACTGTCAGGTCAAACGAACTGTCAGACGTAGTCATCATATCCTCGTTGCGCCAGAGGTCTCTCACCGTGACAGGTCCATCAAACCCAAGTTGGCGCAGATCGACCGTAAACGCATAGTCACGATGCTGCATCGCCTCGCCGTCGTCCTGATTCCACAACACGAAATACGGATCCATATTGAAACATCCCAATGCAACCGAACCGTCGGCAAGCGGCTTGAACCATATCTGACCGTTTTCGACCACCATTTTGGTGGCCGGCGCACAGAGTGCATCCTGGTCAACGGCTATAACCTCGCGGTTGGTGAGCAGCGACAGTGTGAACTCATCGAGGCGCTCCACGTCGCAGCCAAGCAGCAGCGGCGCCGAGAGAATGGCCCAAAGCGAAACGTGAGAGTATTGCTCGTCGGGAGTGAGCAGCGTCGGATGCTTGGGCGCACCCCAGCCTCCGCCGACCTCGCCGACCACCATCATATCAGGGTCGTTGAAGCGTCCGGGCGCAGTTGCGGGCGCGCAGACATCCTGGCAGTTGCCGATAGCCTGAACGACATTCCAACGGTCGGTGATGTCGCATGTCGTGCGCCAATGGTTTCCGCCGGCTACAGCACCCCAAACCCATACACGAGGAGCCCCGTAACCGACACAATAGACTATGTCGCGACCGGCGCTGTCGAGCGCTGCGCGCATTTTGTCGTAGGGCGCGCGTATCGAGCCTTCGCTCGAGTCTTTTTCGACCTGAGTGTGACTGCAATAGTCGTACTTAAGATAGTCGACACCCCAGTCGGCCCAGGTCTTGGCGTCGATATCCTCAAAGCCGTATGACGCAAGATAGTTGCCGCAAGTAGTCGGGCCCGGCGACGAATATAGACCAAACTTCATGCCCTTGGAGTGCATATAGTCGGTGAGCGCTTTCATATCGGGCCACCTTTCGTTGCCGTGAAGCACACCGGCCGAATCGCGCTCGACCGCCTCCCAGCCATCATCGACACTTACATAGGTCCATCCATAGGGGTGAAGCTTTTCGTGCATAATATCGGTAGTCCGGCGCAATATTTCGTCTGACGCTCCGAAGCGCCAGCAGTTCCAGCTGCTCCAGCCCATGATCGGCGTGAGCGAAATGCGGTCACCGATAATTATATCAACATCCTTCTTATCCGTTCCGAGCTTGTTTTCTGCCACGAGAGTCACTGAATAGCAGCCCGGAGTCTTCACCGAGCCGGTAATCACCCCTGTCTTACGGTCGATCTTCAGACCTTCAGGGAGCCCCTTGGCTTCATATTTCATAGGCCGCTCGCCGGTCGCCATCACTGACCATAGAAAATCAGCGCCCGGCGTGGCGCCGTAGACTGCCGGATTATTGATCAGCGGAGTTTCAGGAGCAACGGGGGTGAGGATATAAGGCTCTTTGGCTACGGCTGTCGGCCATACCGGCAAGGCAGTGACATCGCCATCGGTCACAAAGCGCACCTGAGCCCAATCGCCGTGGTCATACATAAACTCATCGTCACACATATCAATCAGCAGCAGCACCTTTTCTACGCCTGTAAGGTCGACTTCAAAGGGCTTTGCCACGTCGCCCTTGCGCACTACACCGCTGCGCCATAGCTCGCGTCCGTCGCCCAAAATCTTAAATTCGAGATCAGTCGTGAAGAGGTTGGTATCGTCAGAGCCGACAAGGCCTTCGACCTTCTGAGCCTTGCCTCCGACATCAAAGAGCATGCGGCTGATGGCGTGGCCGCCAATGCCGCGGTCATAGCGCGTGCCGGCGATGCTGAGTGGCGTGCCGACTACCGAACGGTTGACCTGAGGCGCGCCCCAGTCCTGGATGTAACAGCCCTTTGAATCAATCTCATCGAGCCAAACCGTGCGCGACTCAGCGCGCAACTCTGCGCCCCACAGAGCGCAAGCGGAAAAGACCGCTCCACATATTATAATCTTGCTATTGAAAATTTTCATGATTGATTTATTGCACGTTTTCTGCAAAGTTATGCAAAAGTTCTCTCCCTTGACTGATAATTCGCAAAAAAATGCAAATTGTTGCAAAAACGGTCCGTTCAAAAATTTTTTAGCGCGCTTTTTTGCTACCTTTGTAGAAAATCGCACCAAATGAAGCTAAAAACAATCGCCATAGCAGTGGTTGCTGCAATAGCAGCCGTGCTGCCGGCCTCGTTGCCGGCGGCCAACCATTCGTCGCTTGGAAAGCCTGATTTAAATGCGATTAAGGAAGCAACGACCGATCCGGAGTCGGAATTTTACTATCCCACCTTGCTGAAGAGTTTTATGGCCAACGACACGACCATGACCGACCAGCAGTTTCAATATTTTTATTACGGCACGCTCTTTCAGGAAGACTACGACCCGTATCGCCCGACGTTCATGCCCAAGCAGCTCGACGTGCTGAAACCCATCTACCATAAGCCCAACGCATCGCGCGCCGAGCGCCAGATGGTGCTTGATTATGCGATCGCCGCCATTGAGCATAACCCGGTCAACATACAGCAGCTCGTTCACCGCGTATACACCTACGAGAAAAGCAAAAAGTTTGACCTCGCCAAGATCTGGCAGTACAAGCTCAACCATATCCTCCTCGTGATCGCCTCATCGGGTACAGGCACCGACCCTGAGACGGCGAGAGTGGTAGTCTATCCCGAACACGAATATGACTTCCTTAATCTTGCCGGATTTATCGCCACCGGCCAGCATTTCGAGGCACCGTTCTACGACGTCATCTCTGTAAAGCAGCGCAACGCCAACGACCCCGAAGGATTTTATTTCGACATCTCGGAGATGCTCAATCAGTATTTTCTTAAGCATCCGTCAGAGCTCGAAGATGACCCTGACGGCCAAGGTGACGCGGGCGAGCCTGAGCCGGCAGAGGAGACTACGGAAGAGGAATCTTGAACGCCTTAAGGCGGCGCTCGAGCTCAGCAGCCCGACCGCCGCAATAGCGGTCGCAAAGCGCGTGGAAATCAGTCGAATGATTCATTTCTGTCAGGTGAGCAAGTTCGTGACACACCACGTAGTCGCGCAACTCTTGTGGCATAAAAACCAACACCACGCTCAGCGAAACCACCCCCCGCGAGTCACAGCGCCCGAGGGTCTTGCGCCCAGAGGCCAGTCTCCACTCTCTGGGCCTCACACCGAGCGTGTCGGCAATCATAGCGGCTCTCGGCAGCAGCACAATCGGCGCCAGATACTTGGCCACGCTCTTCATCATTCTGGCAATTGCCTCAACCACTGCAGGATCCCTCATATCGGCGCTGTCGTCAACCCTTATTTCATAGCGGGAGCCAGCGACGCGATGCAGCGTGCAACGCATTTTGTAATTGCTCACACCGACAATTTTTACCGAAAAAAGCTCAAATTGCATCTCCTGCCCAAAATCATAGAGCGTGCCGGCAGGGCGACAGGCGATCAGACGTTCCATCATAGAGTCGAGCGCACGCTCAAGGTCTGCAACGGTGGTGTAGGGTGGTAGCGTCAGATTGAGCAAGCCCGCCTTCCATCGGGCCACAAACTTACGCGCCTGACTGCGCACGACAAACTTGACCAACCCAAGACGGGGATGGTCAAACTCGCCTGATCCGCTGATATATTTTGCCATCTGTTATATCCTGACGTCAGTCTACGCCCCAGTGCAGCTTATTGCGAAGGGTCTCACTGAATGTAGATCCGGGAAGATGAAGCACCGTTATGTCAAACGGTGCGCGCCTGATCGTGACCTCAGTGCCGACCGGGAGGGACACGGCCCGGCCGTCGACCGTCAACCTGAAATGCTCTGCCCTCGCGTCGGGACATAGAGTCATGGTCGAGCTGTCAGCAACAATCAGCGGTCTCATAGTCAGAGCGTGGGCGGCGATGGGCGATATGACCCACACCGGAGTGCGTGGCTCAATGATCGGCCCTCCGACCGATAAATTATAGGCCGTGCTGCCCGTGGCCGTTGCAACTATCAAACCGTCGGCCCGGTAGTCGGAGAGCAGTCGTCCGTCGAGTGTGGCGCGGGTGTTGATCATTGACGCACTATCGTCCTTGGCCACGGTGACTTCATTGAGGGCGTAAGGCCAGGTAGGCAGCTCGGGGCTGACAACTTCGAGCAAGCCGCGGCGCTCACCGACGAGGCCGCCGTTAACAAGCAGCTCAGGCACATCGACAAGGCGGTCGACACTCAGAGCGGCAAGGTAGCCCAAGTGACCGGTGTTGACACCGACGATCGGAATGTCCTTCCCCTCAAGCCACATCACGGTGCGCAGAAATGTGCCGTCGCCACCTATACTCACCGCCGCGTCTGCGGTGAAATCGCTGTCGCCGGTCACACGCCTAACAGCCGCCATCGCCGGTAACATCACAGCCCGGAGGTGATTATACAACTTCGGGTGCATCACCACCTCGATGCCTAATTCCGACAGCCGGGTCATAAAAGCTTCAATTTCTTTAAAATGCCCGTCCTGTCGACGGCTGCCGTAAACTGCGATTTTCATTGTTTCAGAGACTGATTATTTTTTCACACATTAAGGTATCGCAAAAGCTCGTCGACCCTGCGGCGCAGCGTAGAGTCATCAGAGGAGTCCGAGCCGGGGGTGAAATTCAACACGTCGTAGCCATAGCGGGCAAGCGATCGCGCCACAGCCTCGCCACTCAAACGATTGACCCGGATGTCGACCAGCATATCATAATTCTGGCTGTCATCGGTCATCATATTAAGATTGAGCAAGTGAGCGTCACAATCCTCCACGGCGTGAGCAATGCGCGAAGCCGAATAATCGCTTCGGCGACACCCTATCAACAGATGGCTCGACCCTTCAAGAGCGGGGTAAAGCTCATCGACTTGATATGTTTTGATATCTTTTGACACTAATTCTTTCGTGGTTTTATTATTTCTGACTAAATTTGCAGAAACATTTGCAAATACAAATTTACGAAAATTTTTTCTATTTTGCCAACTTCATCCGCATCTAAGTAAATGCGGCTGACCAAACAGACAAATGACAAACTTAAGCGTTAACATAAACAAGATCGCCACCCTGCGTAATGCGCGAGGCGAGAATCGTCCTTCGGTCGAAGATGTCGCCTGTGACTGTGAGAAGTTCGGAGCCGACGGCATAACCGTCCATCCCCGTCCCGATGAGCGTCACATACGCCGCTCCGATGTGTTCAAGCTGCGCCCGCTGATCAAAACAGAATTTAACATCGAAGGCTATCCTTCGCCAGAGTTCATTGATCTGGTGCTTAAGGTCAAACCCGCTCAGGTAACCTTAGTGCCCGACGCCCCTGACGCCCTAACATCGTCGGCCGGCTGGGACGTGATCAACAATATGGACTTCTTGACCGGCGTTGTCGACACATTTAAAGACGCAGGCATACGCACCTCGATTTTCGTTGATCCCCACGTCGAAATGATTACGGCAGCCGCCAAGACAGGCGCTGACCGCGTGGAGCTCTACACCAAGCCTTACGCCGATATGTTTCCCTCTGACCCGGCCAAAGCCGTTGCCCCATATGCAGCGGCCAGCGACGCGGCCCACCGCTTAGGCTTAGGCGTCAACGCCGGTCACGACCTTGACCTCAACAATTTAGCATATTTCCGCCGCAACGTGCGCTACCTCAACGAGGTGTCGATCGGCCATGCTCTCATCTGTGACGCTCTCTATCTCGGACTCGCCGAGACAATACGCCGTTACAAAAACGCCCTGAAATAAACCAAGCATATTCACCATCATTATCCAACCCACCCACTCCGCAACCATGTCAATTTTAGCCCAAATACCCGCTGCAATCGGAGACACAGTCCAGACCGCCGTAGCCCAGACAACAGCAATCGTTGCTGACAGCAATGTCACTGCCCTTTCAGATATCCTCACTGCAACCCCAGCCGAGCCTGCCCCTGAGCTTTCGATCTGGGAAATGTGTGTCGAAGGCGGATGGATAATGATCCCGTTGGCCATACTCGCCATCATCAGCATCTATATATTCTTTGAGCGCTCGATTGCTACCTACAAGGCCGCGCGCGTCGATGACACCTTTATGAAGCGCATCAAAGACTATATCCACGAAGGCGAGATCGAGTCGGCTCTCAATCTCTGTAAGAACACATCTTCGCCATATGCCCGCCTGATAGCAAAGGGTATCAGCCGCATCGGCCGCCCGATGAATGATGTGCTCGTGGCAATCGAAAACACCGGCAATCTCGAGATCGCCGCTCTCAGCAAGGGGCTGCCCTGGCTCGCCACTACCGCTGCCGGAGCTCCCATGCTCGGCTTCCTCGGCACAGTGACCGGTATGGTCCAGGCCTTCTTCGCCATCGCATCGTCAGGCAACGCCGCCTCGATCGGTGACTTTGCCGGCGGCATCTATACAGCCCTTGTCACCACCGTAGCCGGTCTCGTCGTCGGCATCATCGCCCTCTTTGCCTACAACTATCTTGTATCCCGCATCAACAAAGTGATGAACCTTATGGAGGCGCGCACAATGGACTTCATGGACCTCCTCAACGAACCCGCTCAATAATACGCACTTCGCCATGGCTCTCAAACGACAACAAGACATGATGGCAGCTTTCTCGATGGCGTCAATGACCGACGTCATCTTCCTGCTCCTTGTCTTCTTTATGGTGACCTCAACATTTGTGTTTCCCACGGCTCTCGACATCAACCTCCCCGAAAGCGCCGAGCAGACCCCTGCCAAGCCCGCGACGCGAGTGTTTATCGACGCTGAGTCAAACTTCTATGTCAGCTACGACAACTCTGAGCTTATGCCCGTCGAGCACGACAATCTTATTGACTACCTCCAGATCATCAAGACCCAGGACCCCGAGAGCGGCATCGCAGTCTACGCCGATGTCGAAGTGCCTTACGGCAAGGTGGTTGAAGTCCTTAATATGGGCGCCGAAAACTCAATGAAGATGGTGCTCGCCACCCGCCCTATTGCCAACCAACCCCAAGCAGCCCAATAATCAGATGATGTCTCGATCTCGCATATATTCAGGCATAGCTACCGCAGTCGTGGTGGTAATTGTCATTGCGTGGATGATGCTCGACTCCATTACTCTGTCGGGCGCCGATAAGAAATGGCCACCCAAACGCGACAGCGAGATAGTCATCGATGACGAATACGCCGAAATCATCGACCTCCCCAAACCAAAATCAAAACAAATCGCTGACCCTGTGCCCGCTAAAAACGATGTCGTGGCCAACAATCTTGCCGAAGCTGCTCCGCAGACGGGCATGGAAGTCGTTGACCAGGGCACCCCGGGCGAAGCTCCCGAGCCGGTGACTCAGACTGCGCCGTCGCCTGTTAAAGTAGAAAAGCAACCTCAGACCGAGCCTCAGGGGCCGTCGGCTGAAGAGCTGAAAAAGCAACAAGAGGAAGCCGAAGCCCGTCGCAAAGCTACCTCCCAGACTCAGAACGCATTCCGCAACGCGGGCAAGAACAATACCAACAACGTCGGCAAGACTCCCGGCGATGCCGGCCGCCCCACAGGATCAGAATCGGCCGTTAACGGACGAGGCACAGGCCGCGTCGGTGGCGGTTGGGCCATGCCCCGATATAACGACGTGCCAAGCACAGTCACCGGCAGCGTTGAGATGATGGTCAAGATTGACCGCAACGGCAAAGTGAAGTCTGTGTCGTTCCAAGGTGGAGATGCTCCGGCAGCGACCGACCCCAAGGTGCGTGCCGCGTGCGAACGCGAGGTCCGCAGCCGCACATTCACCCGCAGTGACAACGACGCCCCCGAAGAATCAACCGCCTACATCACCTACCGCTTC
>CAYRFB010000002.1:0-32354 GCA_964423485.1 uncultured Bacteroides sp. | reverse complement strand
CCGCAGTGACAACGACGCCCCCGAAGAATCAACCGCCTACATCACCTACCGCTTCAGATAATCCTTTACTTCGCTTGCGTCGTTTAATCATTATTCTTCAAGAGTTTGTTATATATAAAAAAAGATAAAAATTATGGCAAGACCGATCAAAGAAACCCCAGTACTAAAGGGTAAAGATGCGGAAAGATTTGCCGAAAGATTAGCAAATCCGGCACCTGTCAGTGAATCTGAAAAAGAGGCAGCCCGCAAAGCTTACGAAACCTTCAAGGAAATAAGCACATTCCAGATGTAATATGGATTTTAGCAAGCTCACCTTCCGTCAGATTCAAGCCGACACAGAAATATTGTCGTTCGATTGCGGCGATGCAGATCTAAATGATTTTCTTGTTAGCGACGCGAAGGATTATCTCCGTGCAATGATGGCTTTAACATATATTCTCGAAGATAATTCAGAAGGGAAAACAGTTGCCTATTATAGCTTGCTTAATGATAAAATCGTTTTTGATCCGGAAGAGAAGCAGTTTTGGAATAGAATCAACCGAAGAATTGTCAACTCAAAACGCCGTAAAGATTACCCTGCCGTAAAGATCGGTCGACTTGCGGTTTCAAAGGATTATGCAGGAAATCATATTGGCGAAACAATTCTGCTACAGATTAAACATATTTTCGCCACTATGAGACGTAGTGCCTGTCGTTTTATTACAGTTGATGCTTACGCTGCCGCAGTACCATTTTACGAAAAATGCGGATTTATGTTTCTTTCAGATAAAGCCAAGAACTCCAGAACGCGCGCAATGTACTTTGATCTTACCAACTTCGTAAATTAATTTTTGTCCCGATGTACGGATTCGGACAATAGCGAACCCTTTAAACCATTGAAAATCAGATATACTTGACTTAAGGTAAAATATTCTCTTAATTTGCAGAAAAAATTATTACGCAAATTAAGATATGGATAGGATCATCGAAAAATCGGAAATCAAGCGCAACAATATCAAGCGCTGGCTCGTGAGGGCAGTCTGGATAATTCCGATCATTATATGTATAATATGGGGCATCAGCGCCATCGGCGGCAAGTCGATAAAAGCGTCTGACCTCACCTTTGCAACGGTCGAACACGGTCCGCTCGAAACCGCCGTGGCTGCATCGGGCCGCATCGTTCCCGCCTTTGAAGAAATCATCATTTCGCCGGTCTCGAGCCGTATCCTCGCCGTCTACGCTCAGCCTGGCGACAGCGTGAGTGAAGGCATGCCGCTGCTGCAGCTCGACCTTCAGGAGTCAGAGAAAGCCCTGCGCAACCTCCACGACAGTCATCAGGTGAAACAAAACCAACTCACTCAGCTACAACTCTCCAACCGCTCGGCTCTCGATGAACTCGAGATGCTCATCGACATCAAAGAAATGGAGGTCAACCGCCTCGCAATAACTGTCGACAACGAGCGGCGCCTCGACAGCCTCGGCTCTGGCACCGGCGACCGTGTGCGTCAGGCTGAGACTGCCTATGCAACCGGCCAGCTCGAGCTGAAAGGTCTCAGAAAAAAATTGGTCAATGAGCGCGAGCGTCTCGCCTCACTCGAAAACGCCGCCTCACTCGAGCTCGGCAACAGCCGCCGCGACCTCGAGATGATGGAATACACCCTGTCACAGGGTCGCATACCCGCTCCTCACGACGGCATCCTCACCTATCTCAGCAACAGCATAGGCAGCACGGTGGCGGCAGGCGAAAAAGTCGCCGTAGTCGGTGACCTGAGCAATTTCAAGGTTGAGGCTGACGTGCCCGAAGGAAGCAGCTACAAGGTGCGACAAGGCGCGGAGGTGGTTGTCAGGCTTGGCAATGTCGAGCTCAACGGCAAAGTGGCCAACGTCGAGCCGCAGTCAACCTCGGGGGCAGTGCCCTTCACCGTCACCCTCGACGATGCGTCCAACCCTCGCCTGCGTCCGGGCGTAAGAGTGCAGCTCTATGTAGCTTACGGCTTTAAGGATGATGTTTTACGCATACCGGCCGGCAGCTATTACTCCGGACCGGGCGTCTACAGACTCTTTGTCGCCGACGGCTCTTCTACGCTCAAGCGTCGCGAAATCCAGCTCGGCGACAGCAACCGCCAGTGGGTTGAAGTCATCAGCGGTCTCGAGCCCGGCGAAAAGGTCGTGACCACCAATATGTCAGACTTCGAAAAATACTCAAAACTAAAAATAAAATAACCCCCTAATAATCTCAATCATGTCACTGATCGAATTAAACGGTATCGAAAAAGTCTACCGCACAAAAGAAATCGAGACCACGGCTCTCGAAAACATCAACCTCACCGTCGACAAGGGTGAATTCATAAGCATCATGGGGCCTTCGGGCTGCGGCAAGTCAACACTGCTCAATATCGTCGGACTGCTCGACAAGCCGACCAAAGGCACTGTCCGGCTGCTCGACACAGAGTGTAACACACTCGGCGACACAGCCCTGTCGCACTTCCGCAACGCCAATATCGGCTTCGTCTTCCAGAGCTTCCACCTCATACCTTCGCTCAACGTTGCCGCCAATATCGAGTTGCCGTTGACCTACCGCTCCGGCATCAGCGCCGCTGAGCGTCGCCGCCGCGTCGATGAGGTGCTCGAGCGTCTCGATATGACCCACCGCAAAAAACACCTGCCCTCGCAGCTCAGCGGCGGCCAGTGTCAGCGAGTAGCAATAGCCCGCGCCATTGTCGGACAGCCGGCTATAGTCCTCGCCGACGAACCTACCGGCAACCTCGACTCGACTATGGGAGCCGAGGTCATGGACCTACTCCACGACCTTAACCGCAAGGACGGCATAACTATCGTGATGGTGACCCACAACGAAGCTCAGGCCCAGCAGACCGACCGCATCGTGCGCTTCTTTGACGGACGTATAATCTCTTGACATCTTAAGATTATGAAAAATAAGATAAGACAGATAATCTACGACCTGCGCACACAGCCAGTCATCGGTTGGGTGACCCTCATCGGCACAGCCCTGTCGATATTTCTGATTATGGTCGTGGTCATGATGCAGCAGGTGACCGTGCTGTCATTCGCCCCTGAGACAAAGCGCGACCGCATGCTATATGGCAAGTATATCCATCTCGAGGGCGACGGCCAAAACACAGGCTCGAGCAGCATGAGCTACAGTTTAGCAAAAAAACTCTACGGCGATCTTGACGGCATCGAGGAAATCAGCTACCACTCTGACTGGCTCACTCCGACCGATGCCAAAGGCACAACCGGCAAGACCTACACAGTCGACCTTCACAAGACCGACGACCGATTCTGGCACGTCTATGAATTTGAATTGCTCAAAGGACGCTACTATGATCAGGCAGAGGTCGAGGCCGAACGCAATCTTGCCGTGATCACCGATAAAACGGCCCGACGGCTGTTCGGCGACGACGATGTCATCGGCCAGCACTTTCAGCTTGACCACAATGACTTTGAGGTCATCGGCATCGTGGCCGATGTTTCGAAGTTTGCCACAATGGCCTACGGCGAGGTCTTCGCACCCATCTCTACGCAAAGCTGGGACGAAATATTTGGCGAAATCTCAGCGGCGATGCTTGTCAAGCCCGGTGTCGACTTCGAGTATGTCCGCAACCAAGTCAAAGGCCGCTATGCGGCTGTCGACGGTGAGCTTGCCTCTGAAAAGCGCCACACAGTCTACCACGAGGCGCCCTTTGATCAGGATGCTGTAGCGGCCGGCCTCGAAGGCAGTAACATTACCCCCGACGCTTCGTCAGGTCGCACCACAAGATTAATCATCTATATAGTCCTGCTCATCGTGCCCGCCATCAACCTCAGCAGCATGCTTCATAGCCGCCTGCGCCGACGCGTCAACGAGATCGGCATCCGCCGCGCGTTTGGCTGCACTCGAAAGCGCATCATCGCCGACATTCTCTCTGAAAGCTTTTTAGTCACTCTTGTCGGCGGCGTGATCGGTCTGACCTCGGCCATCATCTTTGCTCTGACTTACGGAGGCGCACTGAGCGACTTCGGCAGTTCGAGCGTCAATCCCTCGCTGTCTATGCTCATCAGGCCCCAGACCTTTGCATTCGCTTTAGGCGCATGCTTCCTGCTCAACATAATCAGTGCGGCCGTGCCGGCATGGCAGGCAAGCCGTCTTAACCCCGTCGAAGCCATCAACACCAAATAAGTCTTAAAAACAATGAAACGCAAACTCTTATCACAGATGCGCAATGAGTGGCGCAGCAATGTTTGGATGTCAGTCGAGCTGATAATCGTGGGTGTTGTCCTATTCGCTATCTTTTCCATACTCGCTTCGTTTGCCTACATTCATAAGGCGCCAAAAGGCATTGATTTCAATGATGTTTACATCGGCCGCATAGGCTGGATTAATAAATCCTCGTCTTCTTTCAAGCCCTATGCCGACAGCCTCCACAACTACCGTACCGACCTTGAGATGCTCAAGGCCAATCTCAGCAGTAATCCTTATGTCGAATCAGTCGGAACAGGTCAGAATGCCATACCCTATAACTACAACTTCAACGGGACATCGATTAATGTTATTAATGGTGATTCGTCCTTTTTTTACCCTGCCAACCGACGACTAATGGATCCTGGTATGATAAAAACACTGAAAATCACCGGTCTTAAGGGTGAGACTCCCGATGAACTTGCTAAACTGATCGAAGAAGGCAAGATCCTGATTTCTTCTATCGACACCCACGAAGAGTTCAAAGCTGAAGAATGGGTAGGACATGAGGCATATTTCGGTAATGACTCTACAACTCTCTTTACCATCGAGGCAGCAATCAATGGTTTTCGACGAGTCGACTACGAACCTTTGTATACCGGCATTCTAATTTATAATAATGAGAATTTCCCTTATGAAATAGCAGTCAGGGTAAAACCGGGCAAGGGCAGAGCGTTTATGGAGTCGCTCGACGAGTCATATCTTGAGTTTGGCAATGTATATGTCTCTGATGTTATGAGCATCGAGCGCCGCAAGGATGAGGCTCACCGCCAGTTCACCACCACGATGCGCAACCTGACCGCCTGCACGATCTTCCTTATGATTGCCGTCTTTCTCGGCATCCTCGGATCATTCTGGTATCGCACCCAGCAGCGAATCCCCGAGATTGCCCTGCGCAAGGTCAACGGTGCTACCGACCGCAACATCCTCAGCCGCTTCCTGTCAGAGGGTCTTATGCTGCTGTTGTTGTCTGCTCCTTTGATAGCCGTCTTCATCGCGATAATCCTCACTCAGGTCGATATTGAAAACTACTTTGCCTCTCCTATGTGGCTGATATGGTCTATGCTGCCTGTAACCCTCGGAGCCCTCGCCCTGATGATTGTTGCCGGCATCGCCTTCCCGGCTTTCAAGGCTATGAAAACCAATCCTGCCGAAGCACTCAAAGATCAATGAAACAGTTTTTTTCTCTTATAACGATCGCGTTTGCGTGTTCGCTCTGCGCTTTGGCGCAGGGCGAGCGCGAGATGCAGCTCACTCTCGACGACGCCATCGCGATAGCCCGCGTCAGGAGTGTCGACGCTGCCGAGGCTCTCGATGAGCTGAGAAGCTCCTACTGGGAGTGGCGTAGCTTCAGAGCCGAGCAGCTGCCTGAGCTCAATTTCAAAGCCACTCTCCCGGCTTATGCCCGCCAATACAGCTCGTATATGAACGAGGACGGCAGTTTCAGCTTTGTAAGCACCAACTATCTTCAGGCCGCCGGCCAGCTGTCGCTCAGCCAGAACATCCCGCTCACCGGCGGCAAGGTGTCTGTCACATCTTCGCTCGATTTTCTCCGCCAGTATGACGGCATGACCGGCAACCGCTTCATGAGCATACCTGTGGCTGTATCCTTGGCTCAACCGCTCTTTGGAGTCAACACTATGAAGTGGGACCGTAAGATCGAGCCCGTCCGATATGCTGAGGCAAAGGCTGCTTTCCTCAGCGCGACTGAGGATGTGGCTCGTCTGACCGTAGACTACTACTTCACCTTGCTTATGAGCCGTGAGAATGTCGAAATCGCCCGCCAGAACCTCGAAAACGCCGAGCGCCTCTATGCCGTCGCTCAGGAAAAGCGTGAGATGGGCATGATCAGCCAGAACGACCTTCTGCAGATGGAGCTCAACGTCATCGACGCCCAGTCAGCCCTCACCGACAATCTCAGCGAACTGAAATCTGACATGTTCCGCCTGCGCACTTTCCTCGACCTTGGCGAAGATGTCGACATCATCCCTGTCATCCCGGCTGAGGTGCCCCACGCCGACATTGATTTCCGGGATGCCCTCGACCACGCTCTCGCCAACAATAAATTTGCAAAAAATATGCTCCGCCTGCAGCTCGAAGCCGACTACGACGTTGCCAAGGCCAAAGGCGACCTGCGCGAAATAGAGCTATTTGTCCAGCTCGGCTACACCGGCACTGACAATGACCTCAACGGCGCGTACTCGCGCTTGCGAGCCAACGAAGTAGCCTCTATCGGCATCTCGCTGCCCCTTGTCGACTGGGGCAAGCGTCGCGGCAAAGTAAAGGTGGCCGAAAGCCGGCGACGCGTCACCCAGAGCCGCATCAACCGCGAGACGATGAATTTCAACCAAAATATTTTCATCCTCATCGAGCGATTCACCAACCAGCAACAGCAGCTCGACCTCTCGATAAGAGCCGCCGAGATCGCCGCGCGCCGCTACCGCACCAACGTCGAAACCTATCTCATCGGCATGCTGGCCACGCTCGAGCTCAACGACTCCCGCGTCAGCAAAGACAATTCGCGAAGGGAATACATCAACCAACTTTATAAATTCTGGAATTATTGGTATCAGATCCGCTCGCTGACCTTACACGACTACGCCTCAGGCGGCGATATCAACGTTGATTTTGAGAAATACATAAATTTTGATTAACTTTACCCGATGTTAATGATAAATTTATAAGTATAATATGAAGGGACCTAAAGTTGGATTATATTTTTTAGCGTTTGGCCTGCTGCTTTGCGCTTGCTCGCAGTCATCCTCAACGGACACAGCCATTAATAATTTCGACTACGAAGAGCTGCCCCATATCCGGCTGGGCGACGCCGACACACTAATGACTTACAGCAGTGAATATCCGATCGGCGTCAAGAAAGCTGGTGATTATCTTTACGTAACAAAGGCTTTGACCGACACTCTGGTCGACGTGATAGATTTGGCTACAAATCAAGTGATATGGCAGACCGCAAGAGTAGGCCACGGTCCTGATGATGTGGTGTCTATTGATTTTATTTCGTTCGGCGACTCATCGACACCCTCAGAATTTGAGATGATTGATATCAACCGCAGGTCGCTGATGTTTATCGATCCAGTCAACAAGAAGATCCGAAAGGAGCCTCTTCCCGATTTTGTAGGACGAAGCACTGAATTAGCTTTATTCGATGACTGCGCGATCAGCCTCAAGAATAATGAGGAAGGTATGTTTTCCATCCACCCAATCGGAGGCGGTGAAGACATCTATGTTGAAAATGACATAGACCTTGGAACTGATGTAATGGACAAATATGGCCCGATGATATGTAACTATGCGCTAAGTGCAATCATTGTGCCTGATGATGTCAATAAGCGCATTATGGTAGCACACTATTTCTTTGATCAATTATCTGTATATGATTTTTCCGGCAAATTATTGAGCACAACGACACTATCAGGAGACTCATATTCTGCCAAAAAATCATTTGACGATATCATAAACGAGAGGGGACACGTCGCTTACCCCTCCGGATTTGGCAATGCCGATGCGTGCTACTTAACAAGAACTGTATATGGTTCAAACAGATCCGAGCCAATTTCCAGCGACATCATTAGGGTCGATTGGGACGGTAATCCTACGGCAATAATTGATATAGAAAATCCCGTCATTGGAAAATATGATATAGACAAAGACAATAATCTGTATGCAGTCGTTAAAACTGTTGCCGGTGAGAATGAAATATATCATATTCTCAGGTGGAAGTTGCCACCGGTCACCTCTGCTTCATGATACTGATTGTCGATGATGACCAGGCCATTAGGCTCTCGATCGGGCTTATGCTGCGACAGGCCGGCTTTGAGTATGAGGCTGTGGCGACTGAGGCCGACGCGATGGCTGCTATGCGCGGCGGTAATGTCGAGTTGGTCATACTCGACATGAATCTCACCTTGTCAACCACCGGTCAGCAAGGCATCGAGATGCTGCGCAAATTCAAGATCCTCGCCCCTGACGCGCCCGTCATCCTGCTTTCGGCGTGGGCCACGGTGCCCTTAGCCGTGGAGGGTATGAAGTTTGGAGCTGCCGACTTCGTCACCAAGCCGTGGGCCAACCGTGACTTTATGGCAAAGATCCGCAAGGCCCTCGACGCAGCCGCCAAGGCCAAAGACTCAGCCAAAGTGGAATCTCTCGATCAGACCGAGCGCCAGGCCATCGAAAAGGCTCTGCGCCAATCTGACGGCAACCTCTCTTCCGCAGCCCAGCTTTTGGGCATAACCCGCCAGTCGCTTTACCGCCGCATGGAGAAATTCGGACTCAAATGATGCGAAAGATAGTCTGGATATCGCTTACCGCAGCTTCGCTTATTGCCATAGCTGTCCTGACCTTCTTAGGGCTATACGTCTTCACCTATCCCCTTTGCGGCTTGGCGCTGGTGTCGCTTCTGATGTTTTATCGCGTGACCGAGATGCCGATGCGCGCTGTCCGCACCGGCATGGACCTTCTCCGCAGCCGCGATTATGCGAGCCGTCTGCGTGGCACCGGCCAAAAAGAGACAGATGAAGTAGTCGCTTTCTACAACACCATAATCTCTGACATCAAGGCCGAGCGCCTGAAGAAACTCGAGCAGGATAACTTCCTCAGCCAGCTAGTCGAGGCTTCGCCGATGGGCATCGCCATCTGCTCGCTTGACGGCGACATCGAGCGCACCAATCCAGCCTTTGACTCGCTGGCAAGCCCCGCGCTTTTCGCAACCCTTGTGTCGCTGCCTCTCAACGGCCAGGCGACAATCCGACCCGACGCAACTCAGGTGTTAAAATGCTCTAAATTGTCGTTTATGGACCGCGGCTTCCACCGACCTTTCTATCTTGTTGAGCGACTGACCGATGAGATCGTGAAGGCCGAAACTACGATTTTCAACAAGGTCGTCCGCACGATGGGTCACGAGGTCAACAACACCCTCGGCGGCGTGGTCTCGGTGCTTGAGACACTGGCCGCCGTCCACGCCGATGACACCGAGATGGTTGCCGCAATCGATAGTTGCCGGGCGAGTTGCATCAACCTCGGCTCATTTGTCAAGGGCTACTCTGACGTGGTCAAGCTGCCTGAACCTGTGCCTGAGCCCGTCAATCTCAATCATTTTGTCAGCGATTCGCTCCCCTTCTTAGCCGAAATGCTCCCCGACAATATCAGCCTTGAGGCCGATCTCCACGACCCGGCGCCCATTGTCAACATCGACCTTATGCTCATCCACCGTGTGCTGGTCAACGCCGTCAAAAACTCAGTTGAGAGCATTGGCGAGGCCGCCGGGCGCATCGTCATCCGCACAGCCCCGGGCCTACTTGAGATCATCGACAACGGCAAAGGCATCTCAGAAGAAGTCGCCGCCCACATTTTCTCGCCCTTCTTCTCCACAAAACACGCTGACCGCGGCCTCGGCCTTATGCTGATATCTGACATCCTCCGCCGCCACAAAGCCACCTTCACCCTCTCAACCGCCCCCGACGCCCTCACTCGGCTATCTATAAAATTCTGCTGATATTCACTTAATTACAGTTGTGAAAGTAGGTACAAACTGTATGCCAAGAACTGCTGCTATCCTGAAGAAACTTGATAATTGGATATCGGCTTTGCCTCGCTCGACACGAGCTATATATGTCTGTTCTCTACCAATTTTTTCAGCCACTTGCCGCTGAGTCAAGTTCAGTTCCTTTCGACGGTCACGCAAAAGCGAACCATAGTACCAAGCAATGGCCCTATCATTGAATTCTTCTCTTTCGGGAGTGCCATTCACTCCGAATTTTTCATCTAACAATTGGTTAGTTGTCTTTAACTGACCTAATTTAGTTTCATTCTGCTCCATTCCGCAAAGATAACTAATTGATTCTATTTTAACAACAAAAAGAACCAAAAAGTTCTTTTATTGGAATATCATATTGTCTTCTTTGTTTATGCCAAAAACTAATGCCAAATCAAACAATCAGTGTTTTTGACTTGCATACAAGCGAGAACTTCACTACTTTTGTAGATGTTATAGTTACATTAACAAGTCATAAATTATGGATAGAATCAAAGTAAAAATCATCAATAAATCTGGCAACGCTCTCCCCGCCTACGAAACGCATTCGGCCGCAGGCATGGACGTCAGGGCCCACACCCACGAGCCTATAGTCGTGAAACCCTTCCAGCGCGTCCTCGTGCCCACCGGCCTGCGCGTGCAGCTCCCCCAGGGCTACGAAATGCAGATCCGCCCCCGCAGCGGGCTCGCACTCCGCCACGGCATCACACTCGCCAACTCGCCCGGCACTGTCGACGCCGACTATCGCGGTGAGATCGGCGTCATCGTGATCAATCTTTCTGACCAGCCATTTGTCATCAACGACGGCGACCGCATCTGCCAGATGGTCATCACCCAGTACAGCCACGTTCAGTGGGAAGAAGTGGATCGCATCGACGAAACCGTCCGCGGCGACGGCGCCTTTGGCCACACGGGTGTCGAATAATCATCGACTAAGCAATGAGACGCTTATCGTTCCATAAATTTTTAGTATCGCTGCTGCTCGTCTCTGCGGTCGGCGCGCTATGCTGCAGCGCGCGGCGCAGCTCATGGGACGATGATGCGCGTCGCCGCAAGGCCTCATCTTTCTACATCGAGGCCGTCGAGGCTTTTATGGATGAGAATTACAACCTTTATGGCGAGCTGCTCCGGCGCGCCTATGATCTCGACCCCGACGACCCCGAGCTGCAGATGCGTGTCGGCGAATGGACGCTTCTGACAGCCGCCAAAGACTCGGCCGCAGTAGAGCAAGCTTTCCGGATGCTCTTTGACGGCTACAGCCGCAAGGACGCCGACTACTTCGAGGGAAATCAACTGCTCAACCTGACCTCCAACTTCCGCCGCTGGGACGATAATCTCCGAGCCGCCGAGATTCTGGCCCGGCAGTTCCCTGACCGCAATGAAGTGCAGCTCCAGCTCGGCCGCAGCTATCTGGTCAACGCCATGCTCAACGACACGGCTTACATAAAAGACGCCCTTTCGGTGTTCAATTCGCTCGAAGACCGCGTCGGTGTGTCGCCCCAACTGAGCGATCTCAAAATCCGTGCTCACGCCATCACCAACGACACCGCGGCCATCATCAACGAACTCACCGCTCTCGACAAAGCTTCGCCCTCCGACCTCTACACCGCCATAACCATCGGCCAAATCTACAACTCACTCCAGCGTCCTGATTCAGCCCTGCGCTATTTCAACAAGGCCTGTGAGATCGACTCTACCAATGGCACGGCGATCATAATCCGCGCGCAATTTCTTCAGCAACAAGGCGACAGCACAGCCTTTGAACACGAGGCCATGCGCGCCGTCAAGAGTCCCGACCTTGAGTTTGAGTCAAAACTCAAATTCATCGTCAGCTACATCCAGACCTACGCCGACGACTCCACCCGCCGGGCCTCGATCGACAATATGTTTGAGACCCTGCTTGACGTCAACTCCGGCGAGCCCGACGTCTACCGCCTCTACGCTGAGTATCTCCTCCACACCGACAAACCCTCTCAGGCTGCCGACCAGATGACCTATGTCGTCTCGCTCGAGCCCAACGACCGCAACAACTGGCTGCTGCTCGCCCAGTCTCACGCGTCGGCCCGTAATTTTGCAGGTGCGGCTGATGCCCTCGCCGACGGCGGCAAAATCTTCCCCGGCGAGGCGTTGTTCGCGCGCCCCGAGGCCGTCTACCGCTTCCTGGCAAGCGACACTATCAAGGCCATAACGATCCTCGAAGAGTTCAATGACTCCACCATCACCGATCCCGAGGAGCGTTCAGAGTTCAAGTCTATGCTCGGCGACTATTATTATCAGAGCGACCGTCCCGACGACGCCTTCCGCACTTATGAGGAAGCCCTGAAGATCAACCCCTTCAACTATATGGCGATGAACAACGTCGCCTATTACTACGCCGAGACCGACACCCTGCTCGACCGCGCCGAGAGCTATGCCAAACGCGTCGTGCGCAACGAGCCTGACAACACCACCTACCTCGACACCTACGCCTGGGTGCTCTACAAGAAAGGCGACTACGAGGGTGCTCGCGAGCTGATCGACAAGACCATCAAGCTTGTCGAGTTCGACAATTCGATAGACTCTATCGATGTGTCGATGGCCGAGATTGTAGATCCGGAAGCCGAAGGCTCTGACGCCAATCTTGAGCAGGAGATCACTGAGGTTGCCGAAGAGGTCTTCGAGGAGTCTTCGCCGGCTTTGCTCGGCTCGGCCGACCTCTATGATCACGCCGGCGACATCTATTTCCGCTGCGGCAACGTCGCTCAGGCCGTCGACTACTGGAAGATGGCTCTCGACCGCAATCCCGACGATCCCGACCGCATTAAGGCCAAGATAAAACATCGTAAGATCATCGAAAATGCCCCTTAGACCCCGTCACGCCATACCGTCGCTGCTCTGCTGCCTGTGCCTCGTGCTGCTGCTTGCCGCTTGCCGCTCGTCGCGCACCGCCACCTCGGCCGACTCGTCACAGACGTCTGAACCAAGCCTTGTCTCACAGCCGTCGCGTCTCTCGCCCAAAAAGCAGTTTGAGACACTCGTCGCCGCCTACCGCCCGTGGACAGATGTTTCTATGTCGGTCAAGTGTGTCCTGCGCGCTCCCAAAAGCATGACCATCTCGGGCAAGGCCACTATGATCCGCGGCCGCGAGCTCCGCATCTCGCTCCGTATGCTTGGTTTTGAGGTCGGAGGGCTCTACGCCGACTCTGACAGCATCTACTTTTACGAGAAACTTAACCATACTATGGTCGCAGAGTCAATGGCCAAGCTCACCACTGCCACGGGCCTGACGCTCTCTGACATTCAGGACGTGCTCTTGGGCCAGCTCGCCTATCCGGGCGTTGACCGCTCTGACCCATCGTTCATAAAAAAATTTGCCGTCAGCGCCGACGGCGACTATGTCGTCGCCCATCCCCGCTCGTCGGCCATGCCGTGGTTTTACACTCTCGCTGCTGCGCCTTCTCCTGAGCTCATCAGTCTCACCATCGAGGCCCCCGGTCAGGGCGAGGCTGTCTGCTACTACCGCACTCCCTTCCTCACCGATGCCGGCCCCGTGAGCCCCGCCGCCGACATCAGTGCCACCTTTGGCAAGCAGTCGCTCGACGCCTCGGTCATCTGGTCGCTCGAGACTGCCGCGTGGGACAAGGGGCTCACGCCTCAGCGGTCTCTCCCAAAAGGCTACCGGCAGATACCTCTCCAGAAACTCATCAACTCGCTCTCCCCGTCCAAATAAACCTCAGCTCATTTTTCTCTTGCAATGCATAGATTCCTGATTCTGCTACTGACCTGCCTCGCTATCGCTGCTTTTGACTCTGACGCCGCCAAGCCCAAGCGTAACGCTCAGAGCGTCAAAAAAGAGCGCCGTGCAGCTGCCGGCGAGCTTGAAGCCACACGCAAGCAGATTAACCAGAACACTGCCGAAACCCGCCGTCAGCTCAACCGCCTCGCCTCGCTCAACGCCGAGGCCGAGCGGAGCACACGCCAGATTGACAATATCCGCCGCGAGATTGCCGAGCTCGACAGCAGCATCGCCGTCTCTGATGACAGCATCGCCGTGCTTGAGACCGACATCGCTGCCCTCCGCAACGCCTATGCCGACAATCTCCGAGCTATGCGCTCGCGCCGCCAACAGATGAGCACTCTCGCCCTGCTTTTTTCGTCGTCTGACTTCTCAGAGGCCTACCGCCGCTACCGCTATATGCAGCAGTTTGAGAAATGGCAGACCGCCAAGACCCGCCAGATCTCTCAGCTCGCCGCCGAGATCTCTGACCGTCGCGACAAGGTCAAGGCTGCCCGCCTGACCCAAGCCTCAAAGCTACGCGACCTCACCGACGAAAACGCCAGACTCGAAGCCACCCGAGGCGAGACCGAGACCCTCGTCGCCGACCTTAAGCGCCAGGGATCGTCGCTCAAAAAGGCCCTCGACGAGAAGCAACAGCAACTCAAGGCTCTCGACGCCGAGCTCGACCGCATAATCGCCGAAGAGGCCCGCATAGCCGAGGAGAAGCGCCTCGCCGAGGAAAAGCGCCTTGCCGAAGAGGCCAAAAAGAAAGCCGAAGAGAGCCGCATCGCCGCTCAGACCAAGAAAAATGACCCTGCCGCCAAGCCTGCGCCCCCCGAAAAGAAAGATCCCGCAGCCACCCCGCCTAAGGTCAAGTCAGAGGCGTCGACAGCGCCCGTCACCAACATTGCCCTTTCCGGCTCCTTCGAGTCTAACAAAGGCAAGCTCCCCTTCCCCGTGGCAGGCAAATACTCCATTGTCAGCCACTTCGGCATCAATAGCCACCGCGAGGTCTCTAACGTTCAGGTCAACAACAGCGGCATCGACATCGAGACACAACCCGGCGCCACAGCCCGCGCCGTCTTCGAAGGCGAGGTGTCGTCAGTCTTCCACGTCAACGGCTACCGCAACGTCGTCATGCTCCGCCACGGCAACTACCTCACAGTCTATGCCGGCATCGACGCCCTATCGGTCAAGAAAGGCGACAAAGTCAAGGCCGGACAGACACTCGGCACAATCTATTCAGACCCTGACGACGGTAACCGCACCCAGCTCCACTTTGAAGTGCGCCGCGAGCGAGCCAAACTCAATCCCGAAGACTGGGTCAAATAACCCCAGGCCCACCACTAACTCACCATGACCAGCGAGCGCAAGTCATCTCTCACCGTCCGCGTCCTGTCGGCCATCGCCATGCTCGGCTCGGCCCAGGCCGTCAACATCGTCTGCTCGGTCGTGCGCGCCAAACTCATCGCCGTCTGGCTCGGTCCGATAGGCGTGGGCCTCAACACCATCCTCGTCAACGGTTCAAACCTCATATCGTCGGCCACGCAGTTTAACCTCCGCGACAGCGCCGTCCGCGACCTCTCGCTGCCGATGGCTCCTGACGCAGCCGCTCTCAAGACCGCCGTCGTGCGCCGCTGGGCTCTCATCTTAGGCCTGCTCGGCGCAGTCGCCGTCATTATCCTCTCACCGCTGCTCAGCGCGTCGGCCTACAACGGCTCGTTTGCCTACTCGCTCTACTTCGCCGCACTCGCTCCCGGCATATTCTGCGCAGCCTATGCCGCCGGAGAATTTGCCGTCATGCAGGCCCGTGAGCGCCTCGGCCGCATCGCCCGCGCCAACGTAGCCGCGGGCCTCGCCGCCACAGTCATCGCCATCCCCTTGCTCTACTGGCTGCGGCTGCGGTCAATCATCATCATCATCAACGTCTACTCGATCGCCGTCGCTGTTTGCGCCTACATCTGGCGCCAACGACCCGTCAGCGTTGGACCAATCTCGCTCCACACCCTCTGGCAGCAGGGACGCAGCTTCATGACCTTAGGACTCACCATCTCCCTCTCGGCTCTCCTCACCACCCTCATCAACTACATCCTCTCAGCCTACATCAACAGCCGCGGCGGCGAGACAGCCCTCGGCATCTACCAGTCAGGCTACACCCTTGTCAACAGCTACGTCGGCATCATCTTCTCAGCCATCGCCGTCGAGTATTACCCCCGCCTCACCCGCTTTGTCGGCCGTCCCTCGATGGCCCGCACCGTCGTAGCCCACGAAGTCTCCCTCATTGTCAAGCTCGTCACCCCCGTCGCCATAATCTTCATCCTCTTCTCCGATTTCTTCATCCGACTCCTCTACTCATCGAGCTTCGAAGCCGTCCGTCCATTCGTCACCTACGCCATCATCGGCGCCCTCTACCGCGGAGTGTCACTCTGCTTCGCCTACCGCATCCTTGCCGCAGGCGACACCCGCGCCTACCTCTTCACCGAGTCACTCAGCGCCGTCATCGGCCTCGCCCTCAACATCATCGGCTACCGTCTCGGCTCCTACGCCGGCCTCGGCATCGCCTACATCCTCTGGTATGTCGCCTACACAGCCATCACCGCCATCACCTGCCGCCACCGCTACCACCTCACCCTCCCCCCCCGCCTCTGGCTCCTCACGGCCGCCGCCACCCTCCTCTTAACACTCACCCTCCTCCTAACCCCCGATCCGCTGAGTCAGATTATGTGAACGACTGTGTGTTCTGTTTGGTGGTATTGTGCAAATTTGGGGAAATTTGGTTGATATTCGGGGGATGGGGGTGGGGTGTGGGTTGCAGGGGTGGAAAAAAATGAGTATGTTTACACTTTAACTGAAAAACTGATACCGTAATTGTTATGAATGGTAAATTATTTGCTATGCCGTTGTTGGCGACTGCCGCTGCAATGTCGGGTGCTCAATCAGAGCGTCCTAATATTATATATATAATGTGTGATGACATGGGCTATGGCGACCTGGGTTGCTATGGCCAACCTTATATCTCGACGCCTAACATCGACTCTCTTGCCTCGCAAGGCATGCGTTTTACGCAGGCATATGCGGGCAGTCCGGTGAGTGCGCCGTCGCGCGCGTCGCTCATGACGGGCCAACATTCGGGCCATGGTGAGGTGCGCGGCAATAAGGAGTACTGGCGAGGCGTGCCAATGGTAAAGTATGGTGATAATGAAGACTTTTCGCGCGTCGGTCAGCATCCTTATGCGTCTGACCGGGAAATATTGCCTGAGGTGATGAAGCGTCACGGCTACCGCACGGGCATGTTTGGCAAGTGGGCCGGGGGATACGAGGGCTCGGAGTCGACGCCCGATAAGCGTGGCTTCGATGATTTCTACGGCTATATCTGCCAATTTCAGGCTCACCTTTATTACCCGAATTTCCTTAACCGTTATTATCCGGAGGAGGGTGACACGGCGACAGTGCGCGTGGTGATGGAGGAGAATATCAAGTATCCGATGTTTGGCGACGATTATCTGAAGCGCACTCAGTATTCGGCTGACATGATCCACGAGGAGGCTATGAAGTGGATCGACAAGCAGGACGGCGAGACACCGTTTTTCGGCATTATGACTTATACGCTGCCTCACGCCGAACTGGTGCAGCCCGCTGACTCGTTGCTCGAGGGCTACAAGCGCAAGTTCTTTGAAGACAAGACCTGGGGCGGACAGGAAGGGTCGCGCTACAATCCGACAGTCCACACCCACGCCCAGTTTGCGGCAATGATCAGCCGTCTGGACGCCTATGTGGGTGAAATCGTGGCCAAGCTCGAAGAGAAAGGTTTGGCCGACAACACGATAGTGGTGTTTACAAGCGACAACGGCCCTCATGAGGAGGGTGGCGCTGATCCGACATTCTTCGGCAGAGACGGTAAGCTGCGAGGCATCAAGAGGTCGTGTCACGAAGGCGGCATCAGAGTGCCGTTTATCGTCAGCTGGCCCGGGCATATCGAGGCCGGCAGTGAGAGCGACCACCAGTTGGCGTTCTACGACGTAATGCCGACGCTTAAAGAGATCGTCGGCGAGGCTTCGCCTGAAGGCGAAGACGGCATATCTTTCTTGCCTGAGCTGCTCGGCAAAGGCGATCAGCCAAAACACGATTTCCTCTACTGGGAGTTTAACGAGACTGACCAGATCGGTCTGCGTCAGGGCGACTGGAAATTAGTAGTAAAGCGCGGTGTACCTGAGCTTTACAATCTTGCTGAGGATATCCACGAAGATAATAACGTGGCGGCCGATCATCAGCAGATCGTTGAGAGCATGGTTGAAATCATCAGGTCGCAACACGTCGACAATCCACATTTCAAGGTGACCGTGCCGTGAAACGGTCTTGGTGGCAGCGAACCGCCAACGCTATGCGAATGTTATTTGTAAAGACAGATAACACGTATTTAAATCTTTAAACACGAAAGGAAACTCAGACTTATGCACATGTCAGATGCGATGCTGTCGCCCGAAGTTGCGATTGCGGCAGATGTAGCCGCAGGCGCGCTCCTTGTGATAGCCGGCTCGAAGTTGAAAAAAACAAAGCGCGACAATCTCGTGGCGCTGATGGGCGTGACCGGGGCATTTATCTTTGCTGCTCAAATGGTCAATTTCTCGATCCCGGGCACCGGGTCGAGCGGCCATATCGTCGGCGGAGTCCTCCTGGCGGCGCTTTTAGGGCCGTGGGCAGGATTTCTGACCCTTGCATCTGTGATTATCATACAGTGTCTGATCTTTGCCGATGGCGGACTGATGGCTATCGGCTGTAACCTGCTCAATATGGGTGCGATGACCGCACTTGTGGCTTATCCACTGATATTTAAGCCGCTGCTGGGTTTTGACAATGGCCGTCGACCGTCTAACCTCAAGATTTTTGCGGTGTCGGTGCTCGCCTGTGTAGTCGGGCTCGAACTCGGGGCGGTCATGGTCAGCCTCGAGACGCTCGCTTCGGGCGTAACAGCCATACCCGCCGGCAAGTTTTTCTTGCTGATGACTGCGATTCACCTCGCGATAGGCATAGGCGAGGGCCTGGCGACGGGCGCTGTGCTGGTGTTTATCAACAAAATGCATCCTGCGCTGCTCGATGCTAAAGAGCGTGGCGAACGCAAGGGAAAGTTAAAGAGCGCCGTAATCGCATTTGCTGTAGCGGCGGTCATCGTGGCCGGAGGGCTATCGTTTTTGGCATCGTCAGACCCCGACGGCCTGGAATGGTCGATAGAGAAGGTCACCGGCTCGACGGATTTGCCCGAATCAGCCGGCGCTTTGGCTGAGGGCAGCAGCGCCCTGCAGTCGGCAACGTCAATCTTGCCCGACTATGACAACACATTTTCGGGCATCGTCGGTGCGGCAATGGTATTGATTTTAGTGTGGGCCGTATCAAGCTTGCTTATGAAACGCAGACAAAAAGGATGAGCAAACTCGAGCAGGCAATATTGGCTCTTCAGGATATGCAGACTGCGTCGCGCGGCGATGCCGGTCACGCAACAGGAGCTGTCAGCGGGCTGCTTGTGACAGTGGCCTATCTCATAGCGATGCTTTCGGTGCCTGTCGACCACATAGGCATGCTTCTCTGGTTTGCGATATTTCCGATATTAGCCGCTCCGATTCAGGGCATCACCTTCGGGTCAGTGTTCGTAAAGTCGCTTTATGCGTTGCCATTTATCGCCTTTATCGGCATCCTTAATCCCATATTTGACGGCGCGCCGGCGCTCACGGTCGGCACAGTCACTATAAGCCGGGGCTGGATAAGCTTTGTGTCGATAATTCTTAGAGGCCTTATGTCGGTCCAGGCAATGATCATACTCGTGATGGCCTGCGGATTTGAAGGAGTGTGCCGAGGCATGCGCAAGCTCGGAGTACCGGCGTTTCTTGTGACCCAGCTGCTGATGGTCTACCGCTATATGAGTGTGCTGCTGATCGAATTGCTCAATATGAAGCGTGCCCGCGAATCACGCAGCTATGGCAAATCACGTCCGGGACTTAAGATGTGGGGCCAGATGACAGGTCAGCTCTTTTTGCGCACTGTCGCACGCTCAGAACGCATCAACCGCGCTATGCTCGCCCGCGGTTTTACAGGCTCGATGCCCTTCTATCGCTTGGAGTCATGCGGATGGCGACAGGCTGACACCGTGTTTGCACTTGCGTGGATCACAACATTTTTAGTTTTACGCTTGGTCAATATCTCAGCCCTCTTGGGATTTGATCGTTTATTTTAGCTAATTGAATATGAGTCATCACTATATTAGATTCAACGATGTCCATTTCACTTACCCCAGCGGCTACGAAGCCCTCAAGGGGGTCAGTTTTCTTATCACCCACGGCGAGAAAGTGGCGCTACTCGGGCTCAACGGCGCGGGAAAGTCAACCGTGCTGCTTCACACCAACGGCCTGCTGATGCCTACGTCGGGCGAGGTCAACGTGGGCGATATCCCGGTCACCAAGAAGACGCTGAGGATAGTTCGCCAGTCAGTGGGGATGGTATTTCAGAATGCTGACGATCAGTTGTTTATGCCGACGGTCGAAGAGGATGTCGCTTTCGGGCCGCTCAATATGGGGCTGGACACGGCCGAAGTGGACCGACGCGTTGCAGCGGCGCTTGAAAGCGTCGGTGCATCTGACTTGCGCGACCGTTCGCCGTTCAGGCTGTCAGGAGGCCAGAAGAAACGTGTCGCCATAGCCACGGTGCTCTCTATGGAACCGAGCATACTCGTAATGGATGAACCCACAGCAGAGCTCGACCTTGAGGCGCGTAGGCAAGTGTGTGACATAGTCAAGTCGTTTCATCACACCTGTCTCATCGCAACCCACGATCTTGCGCTCGCGCGAGAGCTTTGCGAGCGCGCAATTGTCATCTCAGATGGCCGCGTGACAGCAGATGGACCTGTCGATAAGATTGCCTCTGAATTTGAGAGAGGTATATACCAACATTAAAGATTAGCTTTAAGTTTGTTTCCAAACTTGACGCGATTTCACTTCCAAAGTTGACACGATTTCACTTCCGAAGTTGACCTAAGGCATTCATGACATTGGAAGGCGGACGCTCGTTACGCAGCTCTTTGGCCATGAAGCGGAAGTATGGAGCCGAATGGGCAAAAAACTTGCGGTAACCTTCACAGAGATAGTTGAGACCGGGCTGACCGTCGGCCGTAAAGGCAAATCGATTACGGGGACACTCGCCGTGGCAGAGCTTGAGAAATTCACACTGCTTGCACTGGTCAGGGAGGGCCGACTGCTTGGCCTCTCCAAATGATCGCTCGCGCTCGCTGTACATCATCTCGGCGATGGTCGACTCGTGGATGTTGCCCAAAAGATATTCAGGGAAGACAAAGTGGTCGCAGCAATAGACATCGCCGTTGTGCTCCATCACGCCGGCGTGGCCGCATACCGACGCGAGAGTGCAGACGCTCGGCTGAACGCCAACATAATTGGCCAGTGTAGCGTCAAACATCTGGACAAACGTCTCGCCCACATCAGCCTTCACCCAAAGATCAAACACACGGCAGAGGAAATTGCCCCACTGCTCGGGCGTCACCGAAAAGGGCGCCAACTCGCCGGGCGAAGAGACCGCAGCTATGCGGCCGTCGGTCGAAAGACGCTCAACTACAGGCGTGAACTGGATGAAGCGGCAACCTATCTGCTTGAAGAAATTATAGAACTCGTCAGGATAGTCGGCGTTGTAATCATTGACCACGGCCATTGCGTTCCACTCCACTCCGTAACGATTGAGCATATCGATAGCGCGCATGACGCGGTGGAAGGTCGGTTTGCCGTCGCGGGCGCGGCGATACTCATCGTGAAACTCCTGAGGCCCGTCAATCGAGATGCCGACGAGCCAACCGTTGTCGCGCAGGAAGCGACACCATTCGTCGGTGAGCAGAGTGCCGTTGGTCTGTATGCAGTTTTCGATGTGCCGCCCTCGGGCATAACGCTTCTGAAGCTCTATTGCGCGCTTATAGAACGAGACCGGCCGTAGCATAGTCTCGCCGCCGTGCCAGGTGAACTGCACCGACGGCAGAGTCTGGGCCTCTATATACGAGCGGATGTAACGCTCCAGAGTCTCATCAGACATATTTTTTGCCCCGCGGGCGGTGTAGAGGTCGGCCTTGTCGAGGTAATAGCAGTACTCGCAAGCAAGATTGCAACCCGGTCCGGCCGGCTTGGCCATGACATAGACCGGGTATGCAAATGGGGTAGGATAATATTGCTGATCGATATTATTCATCGAGTCTTACGCGGGTGAACCACAGTCTGTAGCCGCCCTTAGATGAGTCTTCTTCAGAGAGGACGCCGATAGTGTGGTCATCGATGGCTGTGATTGCTGAGTAAGCGCTGCCTGTCGGGCAGATCACTGCGAGCTGCTGCCATGTCTCACCATTGTCCTTAGAGGTGTAGAGCGACACATTTTCGCGGCTTGTATGGCTGTCGGGGATACTGTGGACAAGGGTGCCGTCGCTGAGTGCGATCACATCGCCGTTACATGCCGGGTCAGCGAGAGTGGTTGACTTCACAGGCTCGGTCCAGGTCTGGCCTCGGTCGCTTGAGAAGGCAAATTTGCGGTAGCCTTTGTCGATGTTGCGGATGCTCATCATAAGTCGGCCGTCCTTAAGCTCGACGAGCTTAGATTCATCGCCGGCGTTGTCGACACATGCGGGCAGCGCATTCCAGGTTTTGCCGCCGTCAGTGCTCTGGACTGCATAAACCGAGAGGGGCCACTTCTTTTCTACGGGGCGAGCTACCAGCATAAACCACATATCGCCCTTAGAGTCAGTGAGAATGTGGCCTGATGTAGCAAAAGCAGTGAGAGCCTGCACGGGAGCCTCGCCTTTTTTCTGAGAGAAGATGCCTGAAGTGACATCGACGGGTTTGGTCCAGGTCTTGCCGCCGTCAGAGCTGCGCGACACGTTGATAAAAGCGTGGCTGCCTTCGGTCGAGTCCCAGAGGCCGTTGCCGTGAGTGAACACACACACAAGGTCGCCTGTCTTGGGGTCATAGCCGAGCGCAGGGTCGCCGTAGCCACCGCCCTCGTCGTTGGCAGCGACAACATAGGTTTCGCTCCATGTTGCGCCGCGGTCGTTAGATGTGCGGCACACCACATCGATGCGGCCGGGAAGGTCCTTATTGCTGTCGAGGCGGCGGTCAGCCACTGTCACGAGAGTGCCGTCAGGCAGAGTGACGATAGCGGGGATGCGATAGAATTTCGACACGCCGTCGCCGCTTTCGTAAACCACCGAGCGAAGGTCAACTTTCTGGTCAGTGTAGGCCGGAACTTCTGCAGACATATTATAGACGCAGAGAAAAGCTGTCAGTAGGAAGAATAAACGTTTCATTTTCTTGTTGGTTTTTTCTGATATTGTTTTGGGTTAAAATAATCGTTTTGTCAGAGTGCCGTCGACAGGCCATTAATATTAAATTGCCAATGACTTGTTGACAAAATTATATATTTTTATTAAGACTGCAAACCTTATCGGCTATAATTTGCGCGATATCGGCTATAATATTGACGGTTAGCTTGAGTTTTTTGACGCTTTTTTGCACTCATCTCTGAAATAATAACTAACTTTACCAGCAAAATAATATTCTTTAAACCTACCCAAAAACCATGACTAAGCAATACAGTAAAGCCATTGTTATCTCAGCAGTCTCCACTGCAGCCGCTGCAGCCGGAGCCATCGCGACTCAGTCTTGCACCAAGGCCAAGGCTGTCGAGACAGAAAAAAAACCGTTTAACATCGTCTACATCATGACCGACGACCATACGGCTCAGATGATGAGCTGCTATGACAAGCGTTTCGCCAATACGCCCAATCTCGATCGCATTGCCAACGACGGTGTGCGTTTCACCAACAGTTTTGTCGCCAACTCACTCTCAGGCCCCAGCCGCGCATGTATGCTCACCGGCAAGCACAGCCATAAAAACGGTTTCACTGACAACACGACCTGTGTGTTTGACAGCTCGCAGCCTACTTTCACCAAGCATCTCCAGAATGCCGGCTATGAGACAGCCCTCTTCGGCAAGTGGCATCTCGAAAGTCTGCCCCAGGGTTTCGACCGTTGGGAGATCGTGCCCGGCCAGGGCGACTACTATAACCCCGACTTCATCGTGGAGTCAGGCGACACTGTTCAGGTACATGGCTATCTCACCGACCTCATAACCGACAAGAGCCTCAATTGGCTCGAAAACGAGCATGACAAGTCAAAACCCTTCTGCCTGCTCATCCATCACAAGGCTATCCATCGCAACTGGCTGGCCGACACGGCTCACCTGCAGCTTTTCGAAGACCAGACTTTCGAACTCCCCGAAAACTTCTACGATGACTACGCTGGCCGTCAGGCAGCCGGCGAGCAGGAAATGAGCATCTTTAAGGATATGGACCTCATCTACGACCTCAAGATGGACCGTCCCGACAAAGACAGTGATCTCAAGGAGCGCTACCACAGCTATATAGGCCGTATGGACTCGGCTCAGCGCGCGGCGTGGGATGCGTTCTACGGTCCTATGACCGAGGAATTTTATGCAGCCAATCTTCAGGGCAAAGAACTCGCTGAGTGGAAGTATCAGCGCTATATGCGCGACTATCTGAAGGTGGTCAAGAGTCTCGATGACAATGTCGGCCGCGTGCTCGACTATCTCGAGGCTAACGATATGCTCGACAACACTCTCGTGGTCTACACATCAGACCAGGGATTCTATATGGGTGAGCACGGATGGTTTGACAAGCGCTTCATGTATGAAGAGTCATTCCGCACGCCGCTCATCATGCACCTGCCCAAGGGATTTGACCGCAAGGGCGACATCGAAGAGATGGTTCAGAACATCGACTATGGCCCGACATTCCTTGACCTCGCCGGTGTGGAGGTGCCTGAGGATATGCAGGGTGTGTCATTCCTCCCCTTGCTCAAAGGCGAGCACCCTGAAGACTGGCGCGACGCCCTCTACTATCATTTCTATGAATATCCCGCCGAACACGCCGTGAAGCGCCACTATGGAGTGCGTGATGACCGCTACAAGCTGATCCATTTCTATAACGACATCGACCAGTGGGAGCTCTACGATCTCGCTAACGACCCCACCGAAATGCATAATATTTATGGCCAGCCCGGCACCGACAGCATCACCACTGTTATGATGGGCAAGCTCAAAGCCCTTCAGGAGCAGTATGATGACCCGATCCGTTTCAAATATCCCATCGAGTAACGCCAAAAATACTGATATGAAAAAACTGACAACCCTGCTGCTTGGGCTGCTCCCGATGTTAGCTTCAGCTGAGCAACTGCCGGAGTGGCAACAGATCGAGGCTTTCCGCCTCGGCCAGCTCGATCCCCACGAATGTGTAGTGCCTTACGCCAACGGCAAAGGGGCGCTCGCCGAGATCGCTGATCAGCGTTTCTATGACTCTCCTTGGTATATGAGCCTCAACGGCAAGTGGGATTTCAAATGGTCTGAAAACCCCAATAAGCGCCCCGTCGATTTCTATAATCCCGACTATTCGACCAAGGGCTGGGACAAGATTAATGTGCCGGGCAACTGGCAGGCCCAAGGCTATGGCACCAAGCTCTATGTCAATACCACCTACGAGTTTGACACCGATTACTTTAATTATAGAAAAAACTGGCCGCTCGTGCCTGTTGACAGCAACGAGGTCGGTTGCTACCGTCGCGAGTTCTCTATCCCCGCCAATTGGAAAGACCGTCGCACTGTGCTCTGTCTCGAAGGCGCGGCGTCTTTCTATTACATCTGGCTCAACGGTCAACTCCTCGGCTACAATCAGGACTCCAAGACTGCGGCCGAGTGGGATATAACTGACAAGCTTGTCGACGGTCCCAACACGCTCGCTATCGAGATGTACCGCTGGTCAGCCGGATCTTATCTCGAGTGTCAGGATATGTGGCGCCTGAGCGGCATCGAGCGCGACGTCTATCTCTACAGCACTCCCAAGACTTATATCGCCGACTACACCGTCACCTCGCCTCTCGATCGCGAGAACTATCGCGACGGCGAGTTTGGCCTCACGGTCTGGACTGAGGGCAACAAGGCTGTCGGCTCACTGTCATACGCTCTTTATGACGCTGACGGCGCCAAGGTTATCAGTGGCGACGCCGATCTCGCAAGTCAGCTCAAGTTTGCTGAGGTGATAAAGGACGTAAAGCCCTGGAGCGCTGAAGATCCGTATCTCTATACCCTCGAAATGCTACTTAAGGACAAGTCAGGCAAAGTCACGGAGACGCTCGGCTGCAATGTCGGTTTCCGCACGTCTGAGGTCAAAAACGGCCAGTACTGCCTCAACGGCAAGCCCGTACTCATCAAGGGAGTCAACCGCCACGCCTTCACTCAGGCTGGCCACTATGTCGATGAGCCGACTATGCTCCGCGACATCGAGCTGATGAAACTCAACAACATCAACACCGTGCGCAACTGTCACTATCCGATGGAGCGCCGATGGTATCACCTTGCTGACAAGCACGGTCTATATATCATTGACGAAGCCAACATCGAGTCTCATGGCTACGGTTACGGCGAGGAGTCGCTGGCCAACTTCATCGAGTGGCTTCCGGCTCATATGGACCGCACACGCCGCATGTATGCCAAGAGCAAAAACCACCCTGCGGTCACATTCTACTCTCTTGGCAACGAGGCCGGTAACGGCATCAACTTCGAGGAGACTTATAAGTGGATGAAGGCTATCGAAAAGAACCGTCCCATCCAGTATGAGCGCGCTCTCGACGCTTACAACAGCGACATCTACGCCAATATGTATCAGTCAATTCCCTTCATTGAGGCATACTGCAAGGACGAGAGGAGAAAGCGTCCGTATATACTCTGTGAGTATTCTCATGCCATGGGCAACTCTGTAGGTGGCCTCAAGGACTACTGGGAGCTCTTCGAGCGTGAACCCAAAGCTCAGGGCGGCTGCATCTGGGACTGGGTTGACCAGTCGTTTATCGAGCATACGCCCGACGGCACACTCTGGTATGCTTACGGCGGCGACTACGGATCATCTGACATTCCGTCTGACGGATCATTCAACTGCAACGGTCTAATCAACTCTGACCGCACTCCTCATCCACATCTCGCTGAAGTAAAGGCTGTCTACCGCAACATCAAGTCGGCCCTCGTTTCAGACTCGCCCATCACGATTGACGTCCAAAACTGGTATTTCTTCACCAACCTCGACAAGTTTGACATGCACTGGAAGCTCGTCACTGCCGAAGGACGTGTTCTGGCTCAGGGCACTAAAAACATAGCATGCGCGCCTCAGGAGACCGTCAAGGTCGATCTCGGCGTCAATCCTGATTCGTTTGGGCTCGGTGCTGACGAAGAGTTGTTCCTCAACGTTGACTGGCTCACCCGCGAGGCCACCGCAATGGTGCCCGGCGGTTACCCCATAGCCGAAGAGCAGTTTGAGATCCGCACCCGCGATCTCGCCGACAACTCTGCCCCCCTCAAGTTGAAAGGTAAAAACAACGTTTACACCGCCGATGGTGTCAGCTTCACGGTTGACCCCGCCACGGGAGCAATCGTTTCGCTCTCATCGGGTGGCACAGAGCTGTTGGCGGCTCCGATCACATTGTCGATTTTCCGTCCCTTCACCGAAAATGACGCACACCCCGCCGGCACCGGCAAGATCTGGAATGCCGAGGGTCTCGACAAGGTCAGCCAGAAGGCTGTCTCTGCCAAGCTCAAAAACAATGTGCTCACCGTCGACACTCGCATCTTCAACAGCAGTGACCGACAGATCGGCACGGCAACATTCCAATATTCGGTACGTCCTGACAACCGTCTGGCCATAGAGTGCTCGTTTGTGCCTGACACTGCCGCAATCAAGACCATGCCCCGCCTGGGTCTCACTTACCGCACACCCGAGGCTCTTGCCTGCAACGTGAGCTACATCGGTCGCGGCGGCGAAACTTATGTCGACCGCAACACTGCCGGTCGCATCGGCCGCCACAACACTTCGCCCAAGGCTGACTTCCACAATTATATCGTGCCACAATCGACAGGCAACCACACCGATGTGCGCTCGGTTGACTTCAACGGCGACCTGTTGACAGTTACCTCCGACCGTCTGTTCCAGTTCAGCGCTGTGCCCTATTCTGATGACAACATTCAGGCAGCCAAGCACATTTATGAGCTCAAGGGCGATGGCATGGTGACCGTCCATCTTGACGCTGAGCAGACTGGCGTCGGCACTGCCACCTGTGGCCCCGACATTCTGCCGAAGTATCGACTCGCTATCGAGCCGACCGACTTCATTTTCTTCTTTAAGGTTAAATAGTTATCAATGTCATTTTTAACACATAATCTATTGGGCTCAGCGATAATCTTATCGCTGAGCCTCATTTCTGCCTGCTCGTCTCACAAGGCTGAAACGATTGAGAAAACCGTGGTGTTTCCCGAGGGCGCGACCCTCAATGAGAAGATTGAGATGGCCTCTCGCGTTGTGCCGACCCAGAAGCAGCTCGACTGGCAGAATCTTGAATTGACAGCCTTCCTTCATTTTGGCGTCAACACCTTCACTGACCGCGAGTGGGGCGACGGCAATGAGTCGCCTGAGATCTTCAATCCGGCCCAACTCGACGCCGACCAGTGGGTCAAGGCCCTCAAGGATGCCGGTTTCAAGCTGGTAATCCTCACGGCCAAGCATCACGACGGCTTCTGCCTGTGGCCGACGGCTACGACTGACCACTCCGTCGCTTCATCGCCCTGGCGCGACGGCAAAGGCGACGTAGTTGCCGATCTACGTGCGGCCTGTGACAAATATGGCATGAAATTAGGCCTATACCTTTCTCCCTGGGACCGCAACGCAGAGTGCTACGGCGACTCGCCGCGCTATAATGATATGTTTGTGGCTCAGCTCACCGAATTGCTTTCCAACTATGGCCGCATCGATGAAGTGTGGTTTGACGGAGCTTGTGGCGAAGGTCCCAACGGCAAAAAGCAGGAGTATGACTGGACGCGTTTCCGCAGTGTAATCGAGAAGCTGCAACCCGAAGCCGTTATGGCCATTATGGGCGACGACGTCCGCTGGGTCGGCAACGAGCGCGGCATGGGTCGCGAAACCGAGTGGAGCCTCACGGCTCTCGTGCCCGGTATTCTCGCCGACTCTGACAGCATCAACGACGCACTTGGCCTTTTTGCAAAGTCACCTGACCTCGGCGGCCGTGATATCATCGACAAGGCCGACCGCCTCTACTGGTGGCCCTCGGAAGTCGATGTGTCGATTCGTCCGGGATGGTTCTACCACGACACTGAGCAGCCCAAATCACTGCGTCAGCTCGCCGAAATCTATATCAACTCTGTCGGCCGTAATTCCGTGCTGCTGCTCAACATTCCCCCCGACCGACGCGGCCTCATTGCCGATGCCGACGTGGCGCGACTTGCTGAGTTGCGACAGTGGATTGACGCCAATTTCACCGACAACCGTGCCTCAACACCACAAAATAATGAAGTCAAAGTCGACGGTGAAGTCAATGCCGTTGTTCTCGGCGAGGATCTCTCGCGCGGCCAGCACGTCGAGGAGTTTGACGTCGAAGCCCTCATCGGTGGCAATTGGACACCTGTCGCAGCAGGCACCACCATCGGCCGCAAACGCATACTCACCTTCCCGCCGGTCACGCCTGATGCGCTGAGACTTAACGTCAAGTCTTCGCGCGGCGACATTTACCTCGACAAATTTGAGGCTTACTCTATCGCCCTGCCCGCTGAGACTAACGTTGATCTCCCCGGCTATGGCAAAGTGGCCACCGATGCCTGGACCGTAGTCTCAGCCACGAGCAATGACTCCGATGTAGTCAAGGCTTTCGACGGCGACAATCAGACTATGTGGGCCTCTGATGAAAGCGACGGCCAAAAACAGATTACGGTTGATATGGGGGCGTCAGTGCCCGTTGCAGGCTTTGTCTATGAGCCTTCAGGCGCTGATGACAAGAGCGGCACAGTCTTCCATTACACCCTCGAGTTCAGTAACGACGGTGTCAACTGGGCTCAGGCCGCAGTCACCGGCGAGTTCAGCAACATAATGCACAACCCCATCCCCCAGAAAGTCTATTTCCCTGCCACGCTAAGCGCCCGTTACTTCCGCTTCACAGCCCTCGACGAAATAGAAGGCGCCCCCTTCATAACCATCCCCGAACTCTCCATCCTCACCCCCCAATAGCCTTTTAGCGCGCCGGACTCATCGCAGCTGAGTCTTATGCGTGTACACGTCGTATAGCCACAAAAGGTGCGACTGCCGACGGCAGTTTACTTTTCATTCTTCATTCTACGTAGAAGGTAGGCGAGGGTGGGGGGGAAGTGGGTGAGTTCGAGGTGGCGGACTTTGCGGGCTACGTCGGTGGGGGTGTCGGTGGGGGCTACGTCGATTGTGGCCTGGAAGATGATGGCGCCGTCGTCGTAGTGCTCGTTGACATGGTGGATGGTTATGCCTGTCTGGCGTTCGCCGGCGGCAACAACAGCTTGGTGGACGCGGTCGCCGTACATGCCCTTGCCTCCGAATTTTGGCAGCAGCGATGGGTGGATGTTGATGATGCGGCCTCGGTAACGCTCGATCAGGGCGGCAGGTATCATTAGCAGGAATCCGGCGAGAGCAATGAAATCAATGGAGTAGCGGTCAAGCAGTTGGAAGATCGTTGAGCCGTCGTTGAGCTCATCACGGCTGATGACAGCTGTGGCGACGCCGAGACGCTCGGCGCGCTCAATGACGGGTGCATCGGGACGGTTGGTGACGACGAGTGCAACGTCGGCGGTGTGGTCGGCGGTGCTGAAATATCGGATTATGCTTTCGGCGTTGGAGCCTTGGCCGGAGGCGAAGATGGCGATTCTTTTCATAAGGATACGACTATGTAGACGGTTTGTTGACGGTCGGAGAGGGTGATACGATGCCACTCGGTGCCGTTTTTGCTTGCGAGCAGTTCGGCTGAATTGACAGCGATGTCAACTCCATTTAACTTAAGCGACGGAGTTTCTGGATTGTAATCGACTGTCAAGCCGTCGCTTAGACGCACGGCGCTGATTTCTCCGCCTGTCGAACGCGAGAATAGTATGCCGCCGTCATCGTAGTGGAAGTTGACCAGATCGCCGGTTATCCGCATCGCCGGATCGAGGCTCTCGGGGTCTTCTTTAGGCGGTTTGCCGGGACGGTCAGGCTCAGGCGATGAGCCGTGAGAGCAGGCGGCTAATGTGAGGACGAATGTCAGCGCGAGGCAGTGCAGGAGTCTTAAAGTCATGGCTTAACGGTTATGATGATTTTGCCTCTTGAGCGATCGTTGGAGTAGGTAATCTCATGCCGGCCAATTGATTTGTCGGTCAGGGTGACTGACTGCCCATCGACCGCCTTGCCGTCGAAAGTCCATTTTGAACCAGCTGCGACGTAAGGCGAGCGGAAGTCAATGCGGCCGTCGTCGGCGACGGAGTAAACGGCCTTGAGCATAATCGGCTCAGCCGCGGGGGGCGCCGGATCATCGGGGTTGGACGGATCGTCGGGATTGGTAGGATTCTCCGGGTCAGATGGATAGGTCTGATCACTGCGGTTGCCCCATATGTATTCGGCTAAGTCGGGGTAGGTGACAAAGGGGTTGGAGCTTCCCTGGGCTTCGGCGATGGCTGAGTTGCGTAGCTTTTCTGTGTCGTCGACGGGGTCAGCGCGGTGCCAGGCGAGGAGGGTGCCACGTCCGTAGGGGGTGAGCAGTGGGAAATAGCCGTCAGCAAAGAGCATTGTGCCGCGACTGTGCCAGAGGGTCTGCGGGTAAGCGGTGGCCATATACATATAGATGCGCGCAAAGTCGCCTTTAAGCTCATCAGCCGGCTCATAGAAATTGGTCTCCATGCCGTCGATGGTGCCAACGCCTGCCTTCCAGTAGCCGCTGTCATAAGAGGCTTTGGTTACCACGCCGGGCGGGTAGTCGCTACGCTTTGACGGGGCTTGGGCGTTGGAGGGCACGATGTTATGAAGGTCGGCTTTGACGAGGGCATAGTCAGCCGATGCGCTGCCCCACCACGCCGGTGACACGACCTGAGCCGTGGTCAGCTGTGAGAGTGTCGCTCCGGGCCGGGCGGCGAAGTAATCGCGGTAGACGCCGTCAGGCTGCTTGGCGTAGGCCGCTATGACAGCCTCGATGTCGGCCGACGATGTGACCTGTTTTGCCGGACGCCAGTCTGATCGGATGGCCCCGGCGATCTCGCGTCCCGTCATGCCGCCAAAGGGCGATCGGGCGGGAGTCTGAGCTGAGACCGTGAGCAGCAGGCTCAGGCAGAATAAGGCGAACGGCTTTTTCACGCTTAATACTTAAACGAGCTGCCGCCGAGAAACTCACGAATGACGCTTGTCGATGGCACGCTGTGAGAGGGTATTGACTGGAAGTAACTCAGGAATTTGCGCAGGCGGTAGGCTTCGGCATACTCCGCCACGTCGTTGGGCACGCGCCTGAGCAGCTCTTCGCCTTGGTCTTTCATTACGCCGAGCTCGAAGAGCAGTGATGAGTTGAACATTGCATCGGCGTTTTCCTGATAGGGGAAAATCCACTTCTCTTCGCCGCGACGCACGCTCGCCCAGCGGCGGATGGTCTCTTCGGGCGGAGTGCCGCGATATTTAGCGTCGCGAATGATGCGGCGCAGCAGGCGATTGTCGGTCGACGGTATCCAGTTGTGGTCATCGATCGAGACGGTGGTGAGCGCCGAAACGTAGATGCGGAATTTCTGGTCATCGGCGATGTTGGCCGTCAGCTCAGGGTTGAGGCCGTGGATGCCCTCGATCAGCAGCAGCGAGCCCTCGTCGAGGCGGATGCGGTCACCACGATACTGTCGCTGGCCGAGCTCGAAGTTAT
>CAYRFB010000001.1:0-51385 GCA_964423485.1 uncultured Bacteroides sp. | reverse complement strand
GATCTTGCGGGTGACGAATGTTTCGCCGCGGCGCTCGCTCTCGTGATTGAAGAGGATGCCTGAGCAGGCATACATATTGTATGCCTCGCGGTACTCCCTGACAATCCAGAAGCCATATTGCTTGGCGACGGCATAAGGGCTGTAGGGATGGAAAGGGGTGGTCTCACTCTGGGGCACCTCCTCAACCTTGCCGTAAAGCTCTGACGTCGACGCCTGATAGAAGCGGCAGGTATCGGCGAGGCCGCATTGGCGGATGCCCTCGAGCATTCGCAGCACGCCGGTTGCGTCGACATCGGCGGTAAACTCCGGCGAGTCGAACGACACCTGGACATGGCTCTGGGCTGCAAGGTTATACACTTCATCAGGCTTGACTTTGTTGAGAACCTGAATTATTGACATTGAGTCGCCAAGATCGGCGTAATGGAGATGGAAGTTCGGCTTGCCTTCAAGATGAGCTATTCGCTCACGAAAATCGACAGACGAACGGCGGATAGTGCCGTGGACATCATATCCCTTCTCAAGCAAGAGCTCGGCAAGAAACGAACCGTCCTGCCCGGTAACGCCGGTTATTAATGCTGTTTTCATTAGTTACAGTTTAAATTTAATCATTTCACCTATGCGGTAAAAATAGCGGAGTGATTCAAAGAAAATATTTGAGTTGACTCGATTTTTTTTGTAAGCCTTCAAATGATCGCGTATGATTTTTTTATGGCTTGAAAAACCAGATGAAGAAGCTCCCCCGGTGCGCATTGTCACAAAATCGAGAGGTACATATCTTGTACTGATTCGGTTAATATAAATAAGACGTAAAAGTTGTTCAAAATCAGCGGCAACTCTAAAAGAGGTATCAAATAGCCCATAAGTTTGGTAGACACGGCGGCGGCAATAAAACGATGGATGAGCGGGCATAAATCCCATCTTCATCTTCCATCTACGAAACGGCTGTGAGGAGTAGAAGCGTACAGGTTTTGTGAGGTCGGAAGGATCTACATAATGGATATCCCCATATATTGCATCGACGTCAGATATCTCACGTTCAACTGTCGAGAGTATGTCAGCGGATGAATAAAAATCATCGGAATTAAGAATCCCGATGATTTCGCCGGTAGCCATAGAAATACCCTTGTTCATAGCGTCATACAGACCTTTATCAGGTTCGGAAATCCAACGCAAACGCCCTCGATAGAGAGGTTCAAACTCTTTGATGATATCTAACGTGTTATCCTTGGAATTTCCATCAATGATAATGTGCTCGTAATCAGGATAATTTTGGGAAAGGACACTCTCCAATGTGTCTCGAAGAGTCTTGCCACTATTATAAGTGGCGGTAATGATAGAAATTTTCATATGAGATTAGGCAGGAAATATACCTAAGAGAATAGAAAAGAATGAATCATTGATTTGAAATTTTCATAGTCGCGGATAAATTCCGATAAAAGTGCAATGCAGTTTTGGTTATATTTGTCATAATTAAATCTTTTTTCCCAATCCTGTATTTTTAATGTTAGTTCGTCTGAGTCAGAAATAGCAATGCCAACATTATACTTCTCTGCGAAATCGCCCTGTATTTGTCCTTTTGAAACAATCATAGGCCTTCTATAAATTAATGAGTTGTAAAAGCGATTAGAGAGTGCGGATGAATGGCTTTTTAGATTGGGGTAGTAAATATTTAAATAAGTGGAATCCTTTATATAGGTGGGCTCATCTTTCTTATCATAATACCCCTCAAATACTATATTTCTCGTATTTATTGACTTTGAGAATTCTTCAAGTTGATTTTTTGCCGGACCTTTACCAACAAATTTCAAAAAGAATTCGTTGTTATTAGATAATGCCTGTATTATTTTGCTATTAGATTCGAAGTCCCTTATCCCACCAATGGTAAGAATAGTTTTTAAATCTGGGATTTGAAAACTATCCATATTATTCAGAGAATTTATGACATCCTTTATAATGAAATTATGCGAAATGTAATATTCCGACGGAGGCAAGTACCGTTTGAATCCCGGAGATGAAATTACATTAGCAAAACTATTCTTTAGTAACCTTTTAAATGGATAATGAAATAGCTTATTTTGTTCTAAAGATAAATCTCTGTAATCAAATATGTATTTGTTTTTATAATGGTTTGCAAGATATTTTGAAATAAAGATGCCTATCTGAGGAGAAAACACGATAATTCTATCGTACCTCTTTTGTGTTAAAATTTTTTTAATAAAGTTAGAGAAAGATATGTAACCCCATATTTTTTGATAGGTTTTTTCCCCTTTACCTCCTTTAAAATCAATTCCCTCAATAATGGGATTATTATCTCTGTTCCAATATACTTTTTCATATGAAATTCCCCATTCTTCTAAAATATCTATATAGATATTGACATATGGACAAAACCATAGGTTATTTTGTATGAGCAATCCAACTTTCATAACTCACCTTAGCTTATCAATAATTCGTAATCTTGCGAGACCATCTCCATAGGGGTTTACTGCTCTTGACATCTCGTTGTAATGGTTTGCGTCATCTAATAATGATGAAACCTCGTTTACGATCTTGTCATAATCTGTTCCTACAAGTTTTACGGTGCCGGCAGATAGTGCCTCAGGGCGTTCGGTGGTGTCGCGCATTACCAATACCGGCTTGCCAAGTCCTGGCGCTTCCTCCTGTATGCCGCCGCTGTCGGTCAGGACAATATTTGATTTCTCCATCAGATAGACGAATGAAAGATATTCAAGTGGCTCGATGAAGAACATATTGCCGAGGTCGTTCAGGTCGTCGCCGAACACTTCGTGAATCGGCTTGCGGACATTTGGATTGAGATGCATCGGATATACAAAATCCGCGTCGGGATACTTCTCTATCAGAGTTTTGATGGCCTTGCACATCGAGATGAATCCGTCGCCGAAATTTTCGCGGCGATGTCCGGTGATAAGCACGAGCTTTTTGCCGTCCTTAAGTCGGTCGACATCATATCCGGCTGTCTTAAGTTCGTTGCTGAGTTTCTCATCGAGAGCCGTATCGCTCTTGATTTTGTCAACGACCATGTAGAGAGCATCGATTACTGTGTTGCCGGTGACGGTGATTTTATCCTCAGCGACGTTTTCTTTGATCAGGTTTTCGCGGCTGAGAGGAGTGGGGGCAAAATTATATTCAGCGATTCGCCCGGTGATCTGTCGGTTCATCTCTTCGGGCCACGGCGAATAGATGTTATGAGTACGCAGGCCTGCCTCAACGTGGCCGACGGGTATTTGCTGATAGAAAGCGGCCAGAGCGGCAGCCGTTGATGTAGTTGTGTCGCCATGTACTAAAACAACATCAGGTTTTGACTCTCTTAGTACTTCGCGCATCCCTGTAAGGACACGAGCCGTAACATCATAAAGATCTTGTCCTTGCTTCATTATGTTGAGATCATGGTCAGGCGTGATTTCAAACAAGTCGAGAACCTGATCGAGCATTTGACGATGTTGGCCAGTTACGCACACAATAGTCTTAAAAATATCGGGATGTTTCTGAAGCTCTTTGACCAACGGAGCCATTTTGATGGCTTCCGGGCGAGTCCCAAAAACGAGCATAATTTGTTTCATTATTAAGAAATTTTATGAGTAAATTGTAATAAAAAATTGAAGTGATGCAATCAATTACTATCTAGAATATGAGAAATACTGTTGAAATATTTTTTCCCATTTTTCAAGTATTACGTCCTCAGAGAAGTGTAATGCACGCAGTAAAGACTTTCGCGATAGGTCGTCGCGCAGTGATGCATCAGAACAAATTTCAGAAATACGATTAGCGTACTCTTCCATATTTCCATTACTTACCAAAAAACCAGTTTCCCCATTAACAATCAGATTCCTTGGACCTACCCTGACATCAAATGCAACTTGTGGCGTCCCGTTTGTAAGGGCTTCGAGGAGAACAATTGGAAAGGCCTCCGTATGGCTGGACATACATAAACAAAGGGAATTTTTTATAAGATCTTGTAATGAATTATTTGGAACACTGCCTAACAAATCAATATGGGAGGATAAGTTGTAGTCAAAGATCAATTTGTAAAGACGCTCTTTTTCAGGTCCATTACCAGCAATATATAGATGAGGTATATTCACTTTTTTTTCGGCTAATATCTTCCATACATTAATTAACCTGTCAAATCCCTTTTCAGGTGATAAACGACCGACTGCAATGCAATAAGGTTCTATAATACTAATGGGACTAGTATTATTTGGCATAGACAATCTTTTAGGCTGAAAATTGGGGATAGTCACACAAATAGTATGATTGTTAGTATGTGACATTAACTCAGATATTTCACATCTAATATCGTCTGTAAGAATAACAAAATAGTCGAGATTGCTATATTTATATTTAAAATGTTTAATTAGGCTCTTTCTTCCAATATAATCATGATGTAATTGTCCAATTTTCAAACAATCTTTATTCCCAAATTTAGAAAGGATGATATTGTAATCATCATTGGTTGATATGATTATAGAATTATGAACCCGTTTTAAGATATTGAGCAGTTTTAACAGCGCGATTCTCCACAATATCTTATATAACACAGAAGTGCCTTTTTTTAATTTTGAAACTGTAATTATCTCAACTCGGTTATCTATCATATCTGATAATTCAGATTCATACAGTAGAGAAATTATTTTAACATTATAACCTCTTTTTGCCAAGGCGTTTGCCAAGTTAACCGTAATAATTTCAATACCTCCAATTAGCAAATGTGAAACAATGAAATATATATTTTTCATTTTAAGCGGAATATGAGACGGTTTTATGTGGAGTTATACTTTGGGATTTATAAAAAAACAAGAAAATTACAAGAAGTGAAACGATATTATTATCCCATATATAGACGTTACCTTTAAAATTTAAAAGGATAATCAATAGAAAAAAAGCATTCCTTGTTAATAAATCTAAGTTAGACCGGCTTCTGTAAAATAATAGCCATAAACAGACAAGTTCTACAAATAATCCTAAATAACCGGAATAAGCCAGAAGTCTGTAATATCCTATATCAACGTTGCCAAAGTAGGATCCATCCTCATTTGAATATTTTCCACATCCTAAAACAAAATATTTCTTTATGTCCTCCTTTTTGTACATTTCACCTAAATGATCTGTTGAAGAGGACTCAAAACCTTTATCGCTACCAATGGTCTCAATTGGTTCAATCAGGTATTTTTCAATTGATATACGCATAATTGGATCATCAATTTTCGAATAATTGGTTAACAATAGATATACGCCGATTATGAGACAAGAAACAATCACAACAACATTAATGACTACTTTAAGATATTGCTTTTCGATAATTTTCTTAATTAAGACGAAAAGGGCGGCTAAGGCTAATGAAAGCGTAATGCTTCTTCCCGTGCAAATTGCCGTTGCAATCAAAAGGGTAAGAAATAAGCCTTTTCTTCGAAATCTTTTGGGGTGGAGACTTATGTATATAATAGGGAAGCTATACATTACCACTAAGCTAAAAAATTGGTAACCACTTACTGCATTTCCCCTTAGCCTTCCATATTGTTCAATATGATGGTAGGAAACTGCCCTAAAATGAGAGGTCAGGTCGTAGAAACTTTGACTCAATATTGCAAATAATATTAAAATGCTTTGGATAATGAAGCAGAAGTAAACGGCTTTTTCTATGTTAATATGCTTTGAAGCTTCAGAAAGGTATAAATATGAAACATAATAAAATATTATGGCAGTAACCATTGGATTTACCAATGAAAAATCATAGGATTGCCATAAAATAGGTTGGCAAAGCACTAGTAGAAAGAGGATTAGATAACTTATAAGAAAAGGTCTACCAAAAGATTGAGTTGCTATATAAATTTGACGTTTAAAGTCTCCTCTGCACAAATAAATGAGAGAAACAACAATTACCATAGATTTTGCGCTGCTTAATCCAGGTAAAAGTGGAAAAGCAAATATTAGAAAGAATAGTCCAAAGAAGTACAGTAATTTACTGACGTGTGATTTCATATATTAATTCTTTCAAATTTGCATTGATATTATAGATAATATTTATCGGATTTTAATATATTTGTAGTATGATTTCATAATAAGAAGGGCGAAAGTGAGATTGAAATAGGAAATAAGTTTGAACCATTTCACTGAGTTGGAAATAATATTAGAGGTTTCTCTTATATTTAATTTCTGATAAAGATGTCTTAGTTTTGAAATCCGATGGTTTAAGATTACTTCTTTATTGCAGAAAAGCTCAATCAATTGATTGTTGATTCTAACTTCGATTTCAGGTGTGTATGATTTAAGATCGGAGAAAGCATCTAATGTTTTCAATATTTCATTTTTTTTCATATTAAAAGTTGCTCCGTTCTCATTCTTTCGATAAAAATATAATGACCTATTGAGCATTAAGCATTGTTTGCAATGTTTTATGTAGTTCGTGACAAATATCAAGTCCTCCCCAATTTTAATATTTGAATTAAATTGCAGATTCCATTTATTTATTATTGACTTTTTAAACATACTTCCCCAAACAGTTATTGGATGTTCTAATCTTAAATACTGTTTACTCGGAACAATCTCTTCATATATAAGCCTATCATTAAGATTAGAGTCTGTATCTCTGAATTGTAGTAAGTCAATACTTTGATTTCTTATGAAATCAGAGCATATTTGTAACGCATCCTCTTCAAGTTTGTCATCCGAATCAACGAATGTAATCCATTCACCTTTGGCGACTTCAATTCCGATATTTCGTGCAACAGATACCCCCTCATTCCTTTTATGGATAACTTTAATCCTCGAATCCTTTTTCGCATAATCATCGCAAATATGACCGCTATTATCAGGAGTGCCGTCATCAACAAGGATCAATTCGAAATTGTTATAAGTTTGAAATATAATGCTGTCAATACATTCTCGAATGTATTTTTCAACATTATATACTGGTACAATAACACTTATGAGAGGATTTATCATATATACAGAATAAAGCAATCTTATGAAGAAAAATCGGAATTCTTTTTATGCTCTTAAGGTCTAGAAGTTACATTTGAACTAATAAAGTCGATAATTTTTTTGTGATTCTTTGATGAGAATTTCCGAGCAAAGAGTTTGTCTGATTTTAATAGGTGTTCATAATCGTCTTCCTCCCAGGTGTATGGCGATCCTCTATCCCAATCAATTTCTCTCATACACCCAGTGTATTCATCTTTATAGTTATATACTGTATCTCTAAAATGTGAATTCCAAATCAAAGTTTGAATAAAGATTTCATCACATAAAATCGCTTTGCCAAAAAGTCCCTTGATATAATCTGTATTATTGATAATATATTCGACAAGAGGCTCAGTGATCGAAACCCAATTGCATCCTTTGCGATATTCAATAGATTTGTTAATTTTTATTCCTAGCTTTTTCTGAAAACTTGATAATTTATCCTCAATTAAGTTACTCACAAATCGTACGTAATAATTTGGACTTCTTAATTTTGAAGTTAATAAATGAATGGGCACGACTCTTTTTGAAAGGTTATCTTTGTCAATCTTTGAGGTGTCGTTAAACCCCACAAGATTGGTGCCAATAGGTAAAGAATCAAAGAATGAGTGAATCGAATTTTGATTTTTTATTGGCAAATCCTGACCAGAGAGTAAATGAAAATATGAAAAGAGGCCGTTTTCATTCGCAAATTTGAAGACGGTTATTTCTGCCTCTATTTGTGAGTATGTACCCCACTGGATGTCTATACTTTTTTCTCGAGGAAGAACATAAATTTTGCTAAAATCAGATTTTAAAAAGCAATCGAATAAATCAGACTTTTTGTCAAAATGAATGAAGATATCATTTCGTGGATCGTCTAGACATTCAATCAATTTTTGCAAGCAATATATGTCATTATGCGCAATTATGCAATAAGCATGCTTCATCTTTTGTAAAGAATTAAGCATTTTCAAAATAAACTATAATTATAGTGGAGAAGTATTACATCAGAATGATAATTTCTAAGGCTCTTTAAGTCTTAGGCTATCTTTCAAAAATGATATAGATTTTGTTCGACGCAAATTGATGGATTGGTTGACAGACTTCCAGTCAATCTTTCTCCGGACAATATCTTCTATCTTATCACTGTTTGAGACGACAAGTCTATCTAATAAATTCAATGGGGCAAGTAAGGAATAAAAACGATCTCCTCCACGATTATCATTATAAATTGATAAAAAGGGTTTTTGAAATATTATTGCGAATACCGTACCGTGGAAAGAATTTGTAACTATAAAATCTGCATCACGAATCATTGCCAGCCAATCGATTGGAGACATTGAAGACTCATCTTCCGTGATTCGCCGAATCGTAGACAAAGATTGGATATCACAAATTTTTTCGAGTGTATCTTCAATGGTTGGATCTTCATCTAAAATGTAGGCTCCTAAATATTTGTGTTCTGATTTAGGAAAATTATGTGTCAAATTATAGTAGTCATCAGCCGTTAGAAGCATAGTTGGGTCCAATACAGTTTGGGCTTTAACTCCAAAATATTCTAAGCACAAATCAACGCCAGATTCTTCGCGTACTGATATCGCATCGAGCCTTTTGGCCGCTCTTTCGCATTCAAAAATCATCTGTCTAGAGTATTCTTTCTCCGAGCATCCAAAAGAAGCCGCATAAGCAATCTTAAGAATGTTATCATCTTTCACAAAATCTAAGAACATATCCTTTAGATCTGGATTGTACTTTGGTCTCCAAACCTGATCACTTCCAGATACGACTGCTTGGATAGCGTATTTATTTAATTGTGACTGACGGTAATGATATGTATAATCAGTTCTTACAATGTGGTTGCTGATAAAGTTATCTATAAATTTATTCTCGCGGACGGGATAAAATTTTTCAAATTTACTTTTTTTACCGCGTATCGTTTTCGATAAAAATGATTTGAAATAGGATAAAATAAATCTGTACCATCGCATATTCCAGATGTAATCAATGGTGATCGGCTCATGCCCAAGTCTGCGCAAAATTGTTTGAAGAGCATAATTTTGTAGAATTCCTCCATAGTTCCCTAGTAAAGGTTGAGTCACAATTCCAACTTTCATAGTTTATTAATTGAATTGATACAAGGTCATGAACATTCGACTTATTAACAACTTAAATCGGATCAGTACTCTCTCGAAAATTGATGGCCTCATTGAGCGAACTGTATTTTTAATCGCCGTTAGGCCATTAAAAGCGTAAGAATGCCAAAATGCATCGTAATTACTCGGTTTTCGGACGCTCATTTCTATAGATGGATTTCCTTTAACTGCTATTTCGTAACTGGCTTCTTTCTTTACAATCTCTTTGACAAATGATAAAACATCTGAACCACCAGTGTTTTTAATCATTACGAGAGAATATAAATTGTCAGCGTAGTATTGGGGATAAGATTTGTCGATGCCCCAGAAGTCGGCTAAGGTGATGTCGGAGTGGGATTTGCCGCATTTTGCGGGGCAGGCGTAGCAGGAGGGGCGGAGGTAGAGGTCGCTGAGGAAGCCCTGCATATAAAGGTTTTCGTAGTGGGGCTGAAAAAAGATTTCAGCTCCGGAAGGACTATTAGTGGACTGAAAATCCGTATTTTTGTCGTCCTGACGGACGACGGCGTGGACTGAAAATCCGTATTTTTTCCATCCTAATTTCTTGTCTCTAAAGTTGATGCCTGTTATCACAGGCATTTTATCATTAAGCGTGGACTGAAAATCCGAATTTTCTTTTGCGCCTAATTGGCGCAAAAGATTTTCAAGATATTGTCGCCAGATGCCCGGGCTCGGGACTCCGTGGCAAACGATATCGAGGGTCAGGAGCTGATCGCCGTAGTCTTTCCGAAGAAAAAGTTTGAGTCCGGCGATTTGGCACGGGGTGCCGCTGAATAAGACTTTGCGTCCTTGATTGAGGAAGGCACGGGCTTGGAGGAATGATTGGCCGATGTCACTCTGGACGTATTTTGAGGTCTGAAATTGGGTGATGCCTTGAAGTGTTTCGGTATAACTGTGGATAACTTGCCATTTGTCATCAAATTTTGCACCGAACACGACTCCGCCTTGGCGGATGATGCTTGACGCTAAGGCATAAAATATGCCTCCTGACGATGAGGCCTGTCGGATGGCTTGATCGTTGTTTTTAGCGGCATAAACTTTTTGGGGTTGTCGGGGAGCTGCTTGATTGATGACGGGACAGACTTTTTCACACAGATGGCAGTTGATGCAGAGGTTGAGGTCAACGTGAGGATAGCGAAATCCTTGCGAGTCCTCTGACATGGAAATGCACTGTTTGGGGCAGATCTGGACGCAAGCGTTGCAACCAACGCAGTCCTCTTTGTTGGTGATATTGATCATATCAAAAGTCGGAAATAGTCTGTTATCCTAATTTCTTTATCAATTGCTTTAGTGGTTTTGAAAGCAATTGGCGCTCATAGCTATTCATGGTAATGAACCAAGTCAACGGAAAGTATGCGATGGTGAAAACGGCTATGCCTGCAATGAGTGAAGTGAGATGGTTGAAATTAAAATAATGGGAGGAAAAGATGCCTATCAAAGTAAGAACAATCGGCACTATGAGCATTTTGATGATTTCTCGCCAAAATTTGGGGATGTCAATATGCTGAGAGATTGAATAATAGAAATTCATTATTATGCCTTGTCCAATTATCAGTGCTGTCCCGATGGATATTGCGCAGCCAAGTGCGCCGTATTTTTTTGCAAGTAAAATTTGAAAGATAAGACTAATTATAGAAATTGCAAAATAAAGGCATGATCTAAACTTCAACTCGTTGCGAGCCTGTAAAATAGCAATGCCGGTATTTTGAATCATTGGAACAAATAGGGCTGCGAAGAAGATCAAGGCAACGTAGAATGATTCGCGGTAGCCATCGCCTGCCCAGAAGTAAATGAACCCATGTCCGAAAACGATGAATCCGGCCATAATAAACGACATTATCAGGCATTGAATTCGGCCGGTCTTTATGAAAAGGTCGGAGATCTCTTTATGGCTGTTGTTGAGAGCAACCATTGAGGTTAATCTTGGCAATAGGACGCTGACTATTGAAACGGAGAACTGCATGTACATCTGTTGTAGCATTATGGCTACGGAAAAAATTGCTACTGCTACAGTTCCCGATATGGCTCCAAGCACGAACTGGCCTGTGCCCCAGTAAACTTTATCCATAATGGCGTTGAGGAAAATCCAAAATGAGTAGACGGCGATCTCTTTGATGAATGACCAGTTGAATTTTCCGAAAACAATATGAATCTTTAGTTTTTTGCGGCAATAGAGGTAGTTGATTATCAGGGTTGCGATGTTGAAAATTGTCTGGACTACGACAAGGGCAACGGCTTTATAGCCAATGGCAAGAACCAAAATGAGTACGCCGGTGGAGAGTAGAATGCGCAGGATGCTGATGACTCTTTGAAATATGAAGTTTTCGTAGGCGGTTATAATTGAGCCGAAAATGCTCATCGGGAACGTAAACGCTAAGTTGATGGTTAGCAGCAACATCATAGTGCGAGCTTGAGCGAGTTCGTCGGGAGTCATCGTTTTGTCAAACAGATTCTCAACGTTAAAATACAATCCCAAGCCGCCAGCGAAGGCGATTAATCCGATGACAGAGTAAACGATGAGAAACATTCCAAACATTTCCCACTGCTCCTGTTGTTTGCCCTCGGCCCTAAATTTGGCAGTGTAGCGAATTATAGCGTTGCCGAATCCAAAATCAAGGAGGGTTAGGTAAGCGATGATTGAGGCTACGAGGGAGTAAAGGCCGTATTCGTTTTGACCTAAACACCTTAGCATATAGGGAGTATATGCTAAGCCAACAATGGTGTTGAGGGCGATTATGACGTAATTAAGGACAGCTCCGGCCTTTATTTGATTCATATAGCGGAGGGTATGGTGGTGGGGAGGTGGTGGAGGTATTCGGTGAGGAGGTCGTGTTGGGATTTGGAGGTGGGGGTGAGTTGGGTGAGGGTGTGGTAGGTGGCTCGCAGTTGGGTGGTGGCGGTGTCGGGGGCGGCGGTGAGGGTGAGGATGAGGGTGATGAGGGCGCGGGTCCAGGGGTTGGTGACGGCGGGGCTGAGGTCGTGGTAGCGGGTGAGGTGGCGGCGGGCTTCGGCGGTGTTGCCGATGATGTGGTTGGCGGCGTAGAGGAGGGCCTGGAGGCGGGCGTCGAGCTTGCGGTTGTTGATGCGGGCGGCGCCTAAGCGTCCGCAGAATGCTGAGAGCTTGGCGGCGAGGGGTGTGGTGAGTGGGTCGCCGGCGGCGTAGAGGCGTAGGGCTTTGAGGAGGTGGGGCACGAAGGCGTCGATCTGGTCGTTGGCGCGGGTTGTGCGTCGGGCGAATTCGAGGACGCGGACGTCGGTGGCGCGGACGTCGAAGGCGACGGTACCTACGTTGTTAAATACGTTGAGGAGGATGTTGCCGGAGGTGCTTTTGGGCCGGGGCATGTAGTAGCCGACGAGTCCAGGGAAGTCGCCGCTGACGACTTCGACGAGGTCGCCTGCTTCGAGGTCGATCTGGTCGATGGGGAAGTAGGGTAGGCAGTTTTTGTAGGCGCGTGCGATGTTTTTGAAGTGGGCCATCTTGCGGTCGTCGATGATGGCGTAGCGGTCTTGGCTGCCTCGGTCGATGAGGAATGAGAAGCCGTTGGATAGGGCGCAGAGTGACTTGACGTCGTCGAAGGGGCCGCGCACGAAGACGTAGTGGAAGGTTAGGCTGACGGTGCGGAACTTTAGTTCGCCCTGGCGCTCTTCGCGGACGACGTAGGTGGGGGCGAAGAGTTCGAGGGGGTTGGCGGCAGCGGCGTTGTAGCGGTCAATGGCTTTTTGGGCGAGGTCGCGGGCGGAGCTGCCGATGAAGTTGAGCACGTACCAACGAGGTGTGTCCTGACCGTGATCAGAAGGCATTTCGCAGTGGTAAAGGGTGTTCTTTTACTTAGCTTGACTCGCGGCTAACGGTCTATCTGATAATAGATTGGGTTAGCTCGGCCGTCAAACTTCCGAAAACTTTAGAGCTGATGAGGTCATCAGCGTAATTAACAATCTCTCGTTATGTGAGCCGTTGTTAATAGCGCAAAGTTAATAAAAGTTTCGGTTGCAAGCAAGCGGAGTGTGAAATTTTTGAATCGGTGTGAAAATTTAAAGGAGACAGACGCGTTGAGGTGGCGTCTGTCTCCTTTGTGGGAGTGGCGGTGTGAGGGTGATTATTTTGCGGCGTCGAGTTTTTTGAGGAGGGTCTTGACTGAGCCGGCGATCTGGTCGTCGACGCCGTTGATGACGTCTTTGGGGTTGTTGTAGATGATGACGTCGGGGTTGAGCTGGCGGTTTTCGAGGATGTTGCCGTCCATGTCTTGTGAGGTGACCTGGGGTATGCCGAAGATGAGGGATGGGTCGATCTGTGTTTCCCACCAAACGGCGGTCATGGTGCCTGGGACGGGGGCTCCGACGACGTCGCCGAGGCCGAGTGTCTGGTAGACGAAGGGTGAGCCGTGGGCGTCGCTGTAGTTGCTTTCGTTGACGAGCATGACTGAGGGTTTGGTCCACTGTGAGAATGGCTCGCTGCCGATGTAGTGGCCGCGGGGTGTGAAGCGGACGTATTCTTTGCCGCCGAGTAGTATGGCGAGGTCGTTGTGGAGCCAACCGCCGCCGTTCCAGCGGGTGTCGACGATTATGGCTTCGCGGTTGCGGTATTTGCCGAGCATTTCGTCGAAGACTGTGCGGAAGCTGGGGCTGTCCATGCCGGTGACGTGGACGTAGCCGATGCGGCCGTCGGAGAGGCTATCGACCATGGCCTGGTTGCGCTCTACCCAGCGGGTGTAGAGGAGGTCGCGGCTCGAGTAGGAGGGCTTTACTTCGATGCGGTCGGTCTTGCCGTTGGCGCGGAGGACTGTGAGGGCTGTCTTTTTGTTGGCTTTTCCTTCGAGGAGTGGGAAGTAGTCTTTGCCGCTCACGATCGGCTCGCCGTCGATGGCCATGATGATGTCGCCAGGCTCGATGTCATATTTTGTGGCTGAAAGGGGGCCGCGGGGAAGGACTTCGGCGATCTTGAGGCCGTCGCCTTCGTAGGCGGGGTCAAAGAATGCGCCGAGTTCGGCTGTCGGCATTGAGGCTCCTGGGCCGTAGTAGCGTCCGCCGGTGTGTGAGGCGTTGAGCTCGCCGAGGATTTCGCTGAGGAGGGTGGCGAAGTCGTAGTTGTTGTTGATATAGGGGAGGAATTGGCGGTAATGCTGGCCGTAGTAGTCCCAGTCGACGCCGTGGAGGTTTTCGTCGTAGAATTTGTCTTTGACCTGTTTCCACATATGGTCGTAGATGTATTCGCGCTCTTTGGAGGGCTGACGGTCGTAGGGGGCTTCGAACTCGATGGGTGAGACGTCGGCCGATGCGAGGTCGATCTTTTTCATGCCGCTGCCGCCGATGACAAAGAGGTTTTTGCCGTCTTTGTCGGTCTCGAAGCCGCCGCTGATATCTTTGAGCAGGACTTTTGTGTCGCCTTTCTTAAGGTCGCGGACCATAAGGTTGCGACCGCCCTCGGTTGCGGCTGCCGAGTAGTAGAATTTGTCGCCCTTGGGTGAGAGGAAGTAGTCGCCGAGGCTTGATGACGATGAAGTCAGGCGGCGAGTGCGGTATTTGCGGTTGGCGAGGTCAAAGGTGAGGGGAGTGACGTCGTCAGAGTCGTCGGCTTTCTTGCCGTCTTTCTTTGACTTTTTGTTTTTTGACTTGGAGTCTTTGTCGGCGTCGTCAGATTTGTCTTTGTCGGCGTCTTTGGCTTTTTCGGCAAGGGCGGCTTCCTCCTCGGTGAGGTTGAAGTTGTCCCACGCTTCGCCGTCGAGCACCATCAGGATGACATCAGAGGTGTTGCCCCAGCTGCCGTGGCTACGCATGCCGTAACGACCAGTGGAGTAGGTGATGGCTTTACCATCGAGCGCCCATTTTGCGTTGCCGTCGCTGTAGCCGCTTTCGGTGAGGTCAACTACTTCGGTGCCGTCAGCTTTGACGAGAGCGATGTCGGTGTTGTTCCAACCGCCTTCACCTATATAATCAATGAGAAGCCAGCGGCTGTCGGGACTCCAGGCAAAGCTGATGTCGCCGTCGGTGTAAGAGTAGTTGTATTTCCCGTCAAGAGCGGTGTTGACCTTCTTTGTGTCAAGGTCGATGACTTTAAGCTCTGTGCGGTTTTCGAGGAAGGCAATCTTTTTGCCGTCAGGGCTGAAGACCGGTTGCTGAGCCGAGGTTGAGCAGCTGTAGAGGGGCTCTTCGGTGATGTCAGAGGCGTAAGCAAATTGCTTGTCATCGTCGTTGGTCAGCTTTGCGACAAACAGCTGCCAGAGGCCGTCGCGATCGCTGTCGTAAACAAGCGAGCGGCCGTCGGGTGAGAAACTGAGAGTGCGCTCCTGAGCCGGAGTATCGGTGACGCGCTTTGTAGTCTTATACTTAGTAGATGTGACATAGACGTCGCCACGGATGACGAAGGCCACCTCATCGCCTGACGGTGATACGGCCATGGTAGTAGCACCTGAGTTACGCAGGTTTTTGATTATGTCACTGTCATAGTCATCACTAATGATCTCAAGGCTGACTTTTTGAGGCTGTGCGCCTTGACGGAGAGTATAGAGCTCGCCGTCCCAGCTGAAAGCAAGTGTACCGTCAGTGGCAGCCGAAAGTGAACGGACGGGGTGCTTTTCGAACGATGAAAGTTTCTGGCGCTTGCCGTCGAGAGTGCTATGATAGATGTTGAGGGTGCCATCCTGCTCGCTGATGTAATAGAACGACTTGCCGTCGGCAGCCCAAATCGGGTTGAGGTCGTGGCCGTTGAAATCGGTAAGCTTAGTGAAGTTGCCGTCGCGGAGCAACCAGATGTCAGATGTGCCTGATGAGCGCTCGTGCTTGCGAAGAGGGTCTTCAAAGCCTTTTTTGTCCTCGTAAAGCATTTCGCCGGCGGGGTTGAAGCTGAGGGCACGCATCTGGACTGAAAGTTCCTGGCGGGGGCGAGGATTTTCGTTGTCGATGTCAATTGAGTAGAGCTGAGTCTGGAACGGACCCTGGATGGCCTCGCGAGCGGGCTGAATATTGGCAGTGAAGAAGAGTCGGCCTTCATTGTTAAAACCAAGGGGAGTCTCGGCGCCGCTGTGAGTGGTCAGGCGGCGAACGTTGCCACCGCCGGCATCGCAGATAAAAATGTCAGACGAGCCCTGACGAGTGCTGTTGAAAACGATATGACGAGAATCAGGTGTCCACACCGGTTTGCTGTCGTAGGCTTTGTCAGTGGTGATCTGGCGCGCTTTGCCGCCTGCAACCGGCACGGTGAAGATGTCGCCTTTATAAGTAAATGCTATTTCCGAGCCGTCAGGCGAGATGGCAGCATCGCGGAGCCAAAGCGGGCTCTCGGCAAACGAAGTTGCCGCAAGCGAGAGAGCTAAGGCGGAAAGAATAGTTTTTTTCATAATTATTTTCCTGATTTGGATTTGAGATCCATTTTAGGCATCGGTTCGAGTCCGCGGTTGCGCAGGAGAGCATCGACAGAAGGCTCGTGTCCGCGGAAGTTGACAAACAGAACCATCGGGTCTTCAGATCCGCCTTTTTCGAGGATGTTCTCTTTGAACGCCTTGGCTGTTTCGGGATCGAAGATGCCTTTTTCTTTGAAGAGTTCGAAGCCGTCAGTGTCGAGCACCTCAGCCCAGAGATAGGTGTAGTAACCCGAAGCGTATCCGTCGCTGCCAAAGATGTGTTTGAAGTAGGGCGAGCGGTAGCGGAAAGTGAGCTGAGCGGGCATGCCGAGCTTTTCGGCTACACGCTTTTCGAAGTCAGCTACGTCGATCTCTTCGGTGGGATTGAGTTTGCCATATTCGAGGTCAAGGAGGGCAGCTCCGGCGAGTTCTGCAGTGGCAAAGCCTTGATTATGAGTGGATGAAGCTTCGAGCTTGGCAATGAGCTCGTCGGGGATGACTTCGCCGGTCTTGTAGTGACGGGCATAAGTCTTGAGCAACTCAGGCTCAAGAGCCCAGTGCTCGTGGATCTGAGAGGGAAGCTCAACGAAGTCGCGGTCAACATTTGTGCCTGACTGGCCTTTGTAGCGAGCGCGTGAAAGCATGCCGTGAAGACCGTGGCCGAATTCGTGGAACATAGTTTCAACCTCATCAAGAGTGAGAAGGGCAGGCGCGTCAGCAGTCGGGCGAGAGAAGTTGCCGACATTGAAGATTACGGGGCGAGAAGCAGAGCCGTCTTCGTTGACCCAAGAACCTTTAAATTCGCTCATCCATGCGCCCTGGCGCTTTGATTCGCGGGGGAAATAGTCGGTCATAAAGACGGCTACATGTTCGCCGGTATTGGCGTCGGTCACGTCATAGACTGTGACTTCGTCGAAGTATTTTGGAGCGTCGGGCATCTCGGTAAACTTCACACCATAGAGGCGCTCTGCCATAGAGAAGATGCCGTTGCGCACAGAGTCGAGGGCAAAATATTCGCGAACCTTTGACTCGTCGAGGTCATATTTTTTCTGGCGAACCTTTTCGGCATAGTAGTAGTAATCCCAAGGAGCGATCTCGAAGCCGCCACCGTTCTCATCAACCACGGCTTGCATTTCGGCCACTTCCTCGCCGACTTTCTTGACGGCGGGTTGCCAGATCTGCATGAGCAAGTCCTCAGCGCGGTCGACAGTCTTGGCCATAACATTGTCGGTCATATATGCGCCAAAGTTTTCGAAGCCAAGGAGATTGGCTTTTTTGGCGCGAGCGATCAAGATCTTGCTGATGATGGGGTTGTTGTTGTACTCGCCTGAAGAAGCAAGGTTGGTGTAAGCCTCGTACATTTCTTTGCGCAGGTCGCGGTCGTCAGCATACTGGAGCAAAGGCAGACGGCTCGGAGCGTGGAGGGTGAACACCCATTTGCCTTCGCCGAGATTGCGCTTGGCAGCCTCTTCGGCGGCAACTGCAATGCTCGAGGCGGGGAGACCGGCAAGGCGGGCAGAGTCTTCGACGACAATCGCAACGCTGTTGGTGGCGTTGAGAAGATTCTTGTTGAACTGGAGATAAAGATCGGTGATCTCAGAGTTGATTTTTTTGAGCTCTTCTTTATTCTCAGCGTCGAGCAGCGCGCCGTTGCGAGTGAAAGATTTGTAAGAGTCTTCGATCATGCGGCGCTGATCGGTGGCATAGCCAAGCTCAGGATGGTCGTAAAGATACTTAACGCGCTCGAAAAGCTTGTCGTTCATCGAAGTTTCATCGCTATGCTGAGAAAGCATGGGATAAAATTTCTCTGCGATCTCAACCATTTCAGGCGATGAGTTGGATTCGTCGAGGTTTGTGAAAACAGCAACCACCTTTTCGAGTATTTCACCCGAGCGATCGAGGGCAAGGATGGTGTTCTCAAAGGTTGGGGTGTCGGGATTGGCGACAATCGAATCAATCTGGCTCTGGTGCTGAGCGATGCCTGCCTCTAAGGCCGGCAGATAGTCGGCATAAGTGATTTGATCGAATGGGGGAATTTCATAAGGAGTGGTGTAAGGCTCCAAGAAAGGGTTCTTGTGAGCGTGGTCAGTGCAGGCGATTGAAGCCGCACCGATAAGCGCTGCACCGCAAGCAGCACTGATGAGCTGATGTTTCATCTGGGATTGGTTATTATGGTTATTTATTTGATTTGACATACTTGAGATGTAATTTGACAACAAAATTACATTAAATAAAAAAGAATGCCAAATCAAAAATCATTTATGGGCGAGCACATTGAACAACCTGTGAGTAAATTCATAATTTTTAAGGCCCCAGCGTGGAGCGATGAGGAGATTGTCGGGCGATTGTGAGACAAAGCGCTCGATCGCGATGTCGGGGCGAATACGTGTGATTATGTCTGCGCAAAGTGAGATGTAGTCGTCAACATCCCGGATGGTGAGATCGAGGCGGCCGTTAAGATAATCGGCAGCAAGGCGTGTGCCACGGATGATCTGCAACTGATGAAATTTGATGCAGTCGATCGGCAGCCGGCATGCACGGTCTACGGTCTGCAACATCATCTCCCTGGTCTCTCCCGGCAGCCCTAATATAAAATGAAGGCCGACGGATAAGCCTGCATTGTGGGTGCGCAGGACCGCATCGACAGTCGTAGTCCAGTCGTGACAGCGGTTGACAGCGTTCAAAGTGGAGTCGTGGCTGCTTTCAGCTCCATATTCGATTATGACGGCTTTTGACTTGTTCAGCTCTGCCAGTTGAGTGAGGAGTTCGTCGGGCATACAGTCAGGCCGGGTGCCGATGATGATGCCAACCACGTCGGCGTCAGCCATGGCCTCTTTATACAATGACATAAGGCGGTCAGTTTCGCCGTAAGTATTGGTATAGGACTGAAAGTATGCGAGATAGCGCATAGCGGGGTATTTGCGGCTGAAAAATTGCTTGCCGTCGGCAAGCTGTTTAGTCACGGATCTCTCTTTTTCGCCGGTCACCGGAGAAAAGGAACTGTTGTTGCAATATGCGCAGCCTCCGCGTCCGAGGGTGCCGTCGCGGTTAGGGCAGGTGAAACCGGCATTTACGGTAATTTTCTGAACCTTGCCATCAAATTTTTCGGCCAAGAAATCAGCGTAATCCTTATAATATGGATTATTAGGATTCATCAGCCGAGACGGTAGGCGTTGTTGAGCAATATTTCATCGAGCATTACCATTGCAGCCATTGCTTCGACGATAGGCACTGCTCTTGGCACCACGCATGGGTCATGACGCCCACGCGCCTTTAAGACAGAGGGATTGCCGTCGTCATCTATGGTCTCGACTTCCTGTAATAATGTGGCTACAGGCTTGAAAGCGACTCTGAAATAGATGTCTTCGCCGTTGGAGATGCCTCCTTGTATGCCCCCTGAATGATTGGTCGCGGTGTGAACCGGATTGTTGTCATCAATTGTAAAGCGGTCAATCGTCTGCGAGCCGAGCATCGAGGCCCCGGCAAAGCCCATGCCGTAGTCAAATCCTTTGGCCGCGTTGATGCTTAACATTGCTTCGGCGAGCTTGGCATGGAGTTTCCCGAAGACCGGTTGTCCAATCCCGACGGGTACACCTGTTATTATGCAGCTGATGATGCCGCCAACAGTATCTCCATTTGACTTAACGTCACGGATAAGCTCTTCCATCTTTTCAGCGACCGGCGCATCGGGACATCTGACTGGATTACTGTCAATTTCTGAAAAATTCAGTTCGGCCGGGGATTTGTCTAATTTGATCGATCCTACTTGTGAGGTAAAGGCATAAATATCTATGCCCAAGTTTTTTAAGATTTGGCTGGCAAAGGCGCCGGCAACGACTCTCGCAGCAGTCTCTCTGGCCGACGAGCGGCCGCCGCCACGGTGGTCGCGGATACCGTACTTCATCTGATATGTGTAATCAGCGTGTGAGGGGCGAAAAGAGTGGCGCATCTCTTCATAATCGTTGCTATGGTGGTCACCGTTTTCGATTATGAAGCCGATGGGTGTGCCAAGTGTTTTTCCCTCAAAGATGCCTGACAGGATCTTGACTCGGTCGCTTTCATTCCTTGCAGTGACGATGGCTGACTGACCGGGACGTCGTCGATCGAGCTGGTGTTGAATTTCATCAAGGTCGATTTCGAAATTTGACGGTATGCCATCAATGACTCCACCAATAGCGGGGCCGTGACTTTCGCCAAACGATGTCAGTCGGTATATTCTGCCAAAAGTATTCATAGGTGTCAGATTATTTGGTCAAGTCGGCAGTGCTCGCGCCTACAAATGAAATTAAATCATTGGGATTAATCTTAATTTGCAAGCCCCTGACACCGGCGCTGACGTAAATGAAGTCAAAGCTGAGTGCCGTCTCGTCAAAGAAAGTCGGGAAAGGTTTCTTCATGCCAATCGGCGAGCAGCCGCCACGGATATAGCCGGTCGTCGGCAATAGATCTTTCATCGGAATCATTTCAGCCTTTTTGGCACCAACAGCCTTGGCCGCTTTTTTTAAATCGACTTCTTTGTCGCCGGGAATGACGCAGACAAAGTAACCCACCCGCTCACCGTGAAGGACAAGGGTCTTAAACACTTGTGCAATGTCTTCGCCGAGTTGCTCAGCGACGTGGGTTGCGGCGAGATTGTTTTCGTCAACCTCATAAGGCACTATTTCAAAGTCGATTTTGGCCTTTTCGAGTAGCCTGACTGCATTAGTTTTTTGATTATTTGCCATTAATCTATAATTTTGTGCAAATATACAAATTATTGAGTAAAAATCGGTCTGCTATGCAACAATGGCGCATTAACAGATGTTTAATATAGAAAAAAACGAACTTTTTATACTGTAATTAGCATGTCGTCACGCAATAAAGCTTGGGAAACAACTGACGATGCGCGTGTCGCTACAGATGCGCGCCTGCGCTTTATGCCTCATGCGTCTGACAAGGTGAGACTTTTTGTGCTCGCAGTTATCATTGGCATCATTACAGGCTTTGGTGCAGCTGTGCTTAAAAAGATTATCGGTTATATAGTGTCGTGGGTCAGCCCTTTGGCGATCGATGGCACACCTATCTGGGCCTTGATGTGGCTGCCTGTTGCAGGCATTGTCCTTACGGGTATTTATCAGAGGTATATACTGCGTGACCGCATCTCTCATGGCGTAGATAAACTCGTAAATGACCTTGCTTCACAAAAATTCGTGCTGAGTCCGCGGCTCACCTATGCACCTATCATTGCCAGTTCGTTGACACTTGGTTTTGGCGGTTCGGCCGGATCGGAAGGCCCTATCGCTTATGCGGGGGCAGCAATCGGAAGTAATGTTGGGCGCATATGCGGCGTGTCGCCACAAACGCTTTATCTGCTGATCGGTTGTGGCGCCGGTGCAGGCATCGCTGGCATATTCAAAGCACCGATCGGCGGCGCACTGTTCACTCTTGAGGTGCTTGGCATGGCATTTACGACAGTTTCGGTCATCGCATTGCTGGCAGCTTGTATCAGCGCTTCATTGACGGCATATGCTCTTTCGGGCTTCACGCTCGACATCGCCTGGAGTCATAACATTAATTTTGATCCGTCAATTTTGATTTGGACAATTGCACTGGGTGTGTTCTGCGGTTTGTATTCAGTCTATTACTCGGCCGTGATGAAACGCATGCGCAAGGTTTATGACTCATTCAAGAGCCCGTGGTGGGAAAATATAACGTCAGGTGTTATACTCGCGGTGCTGATATTTGTCTTCCCGAGTCTTTTCAGTGAAGGTTATGATGTGATCGGCAAGATTATCAATGTTGATTGGAGTGCGCCTTTTGCAGATTCTCGCGTCCCAGACCTTTCACTTGGCGACTTGAGGTTGCCAGTGATTTTGGGAGGGGTGCTGTTGGCCAAATGCTTTGCCTGCTCGGCGTCGAATAGCGGAGGCGGTGTTGCCGGTGATTTCGCACCAACTCTGTTTGCCGGAGCGGTTGCCGGACTGTTCTTCGCCCTGATAGTCAATTATTTCTTTGAGCTTCAGCTGCCACCACAAGTTTTTGCTTATATCGGTATGGCCGGAGTTATGGCCGGAGTTATCAGAGCTCCGCTGATGGCATTGTTCCTGACCGCAGAGATGTGTAACGGGTTCAATTTCTTATTGCCGCTTGTTGCAGTTACTCTGATATCTTATGGCATAGTGATGCTAGTTACGCGTCGTAAGTTCTATGAAGTCCATTTGACCCACTTTGGCAGACATCACCATCAATAACTCATGAACGGCGGCTCAAAGGCGTCGGCGATATGCTCTATGCGGTAGTCGGTTGGAGAACCGGTTATGGCGATCAGATCAAACTGAATTTCGTGGTCGACCTTATAGGCATTGACAAATGCGACAGCCGCCCGCACAAGCCTGAGTGTCTTGTTCTTGTCGACGGCTTCGAGGGGATCATCATCTTCATGGCTTCTTGTCTTGACTTCAACAAAGACTATGCGAGAGCCTTTATAAGCTACAATATCAATTTCATAATGGCCGCTGTGCCAGTTTCTTTCTCTGATAGCATAGCCTTGAGTGACAAGATATTCTGCAGCTAAGGCTTCGCCCCAGCTTCCGGTTTCGTTGTGACGTGCCATCTATCTTACGAGTTCGTTAACGAGGTTTTCGAATGTCGCGTCAAGATTGTCGCAGAGGCCCGGATGAGGGCGCGACGTCTGTATGCAAGCGCTTCGCACAGCCGAAAGCCATCTGAAACGCTCAGTGGCATCAAGTTGGGCTATCGCGCCTCCTTCGCTATTACCTTCGGCAACAAGTTTGAGCCCGTTTAACTGTTGGTCGATCTCTGTTTTGCAATGAGATGCGCCTAAGGCATCAATTTTTTTGTAATCCGGTTCAATGGCGATTTTGAGCCAACGCTTGCGTTTGCACATCATAATGAGGCCAACATTTATAAACTCTTCACGCTCAATGCGGGGAACATAGCGGATTACAGAGTATTCATATAAGAGCTTGTCGTGCATTTTTTGCTTCGTTTATAAAGATTTGACTATTGGCCAGGCGACCGTGTAAAAATTCTCTGTATACAGAGCGGATGTCATCAGGAGTCTGATCGCTGCCTTCGTGGATCAGCCATTCGTCAGGCACTGCGTCAAGGATGCTGTCGATCAGCTGAGGAGTCAGTCGCCGATGAGCTTCTTCGTCGGCCTTGTCAAGATCTGAGGCATACTTCAGGAGGGTGTGATCCTTAATGTAAGGAAAAGGCGACAGCATTGTCTTCTCCCAGCCGTTCCACGAGTGATGGAAATAGAGGGTGGCTCCGTGGTCGATAAGCCAAAGCTCCTTGTTCCAAACCAGCATATTGGTGTTTCTGACCGTGCGGTCTACGTTGGTAAGGAAGGCGTCAAGCCACACTACCATTGAAGCTTCTGCGAGGTCAACGTTGTTTACAACAGGATCGAATGTGAGAGAGCCATTGAGGAAGTGAAGCCCGAGGTTGAGGCCTTGACTTGCCTTTAGCAAATCCTGAATCTCCTCGTCGGCCTCAGTGCGACCGAAATCCTCGTCGACATCGAGAAACACAAGCTCGGGAACTCGCAAGCCGAGTGCACGGGCGATCTCACCACCGATCATTTCAGCAACCAATGATTTGGTGCCATGGCCTGCCCCGCGAAATTTTAATACATATTTAAATCCGTCATCTGCGTCAGCAAGGGCTGGCAGCGATCCGCCTTCGCGCAGCGGGGTGATATAGCGAGTGACTTGCTGGCGGCGCAATCCATCGAAATGATAGTTAGATTCGTGTGACATAAACAGATGTTAATTGGTTGAGTCGCCATATTGTTCGAGATACGCATCGCATGCCTCTACTAATTCATCATACCATTCTCTTCCAAATTTTCTGACCAACGGCCCTTCAAGAAACTTGTATAGCCTTATGCCTTTAGTTCGTCCGAGTATCTCAGCGCATTTGCATATTTTCCATCTATGATAGTTGACGGCTGTAAAAGTAGGGTATTCAGAGAGACGCACAGGATAAAGATGACATGAGATAGGCTTTAAGAAATCGGTTTTGCCCGCACGGCAAGCTTTCTCGATGGCACACTGGCACATGCCTCCCGCGTCGTATGTGGTGAACACACAATTCTTGCCATCAATTATTGAAGTCACAAGATCGCCTTCCTCATCTACGTATGCAACCCCGTTTTCTTCAATCTCGCGTCGAGCCGCGGGGAGAAGGTCGTCCCAGACAACCGGCAGCAGCTCTTCGAGTTTCTTGCGCTCTTCTTCTGTTATCGGTGCACCGGCGTCGCCTTCGATGCAACATTCGCCGAGACAGGTTGCGAGGTCGCAGCAAAAAAAACGTTCGGCAAGGTCAAGGCTGACCAAAGTATCTTGTATCTGTAACATAATTTCTTCGTGAGATTCTGTCATATTTTTTTTCGGATTTGTATCAGTTGGAAACGATGCGGCTCACGCCTATCAATCTGTCGTAGCGGTCGGTTGGCTGACGGGTGTAGACCTTGATAATATATTCGTTGACTGTCTGATATTTGTCGCCTTCGATATGGGATGTGTAACCCCTTGACTTTCCCGGTGGCACAGTCAAATACTGATAGTTATAAGACCCTTGTTTCAAGAGCATGGCCTTCTCGTACAGACCTGTTGCAGGGTTATATGTCATTCGCGAACTCTCATCAAATCTGCGGTTTGTGAGGTCGCCGTCAATAAAAATCATTGCTCCGGGCATCTCGGGTTGTTGGAGCGAGAAATGGACAACAACATAGTCAGCCATAGTGTCGCCATCGTCAGAATCATAGTCTCTTACGACAAATCGGCCTTGCTGTGTGCTGTCATATAGATATGTGTCGTTGCTTCTTGTCGCGTCGGGCTGAAGTGAAATGTGATAGTAAGGGTAAAGATACTCAGAGTGATCCACGTGCATACCGGGGTATTCGAGGGTGACTGTTTCGAAGCGGCGGTATTCGTTGCCCGCATCAAATATCAGTGGGCTCAAGTGTTCATAGATAGCCTTGTTGCCCGACATCCTCAACGGATGTTTTATGGCAACCTCATTGTCAAGTCGGCCATTTTGCTGCACCATAATCGTAAGATCATTAAACGGATCGCTGACGTTATTGCGCTCGGTGTCAACTATGATTGAAAGCTGTTGATGAGCTTCATTGTAGTCGACATCAGTTCGTGAACTTAGGTCGACACTTATTTTTGCTGACTGATCTGAAACCATAAAGCGCCATTGAGCCACTATGTTATCGGGGTCAGACTCATCGTAGACGCGCACGAGATAGTTTCCCGTTACCAAAGGTGACATGCCGCCGTCGGGGATGCTGAATTGGTAATGGACATAATTAATAGTTGTGCTCCGCGAGAAGGCATAATCCTCTATGACGCCTTCGTTAAAACCGTCGATAATTTCAGAATCAACCAATTGCGATGGTTGCCAGTTTGCGTTGCAATGCACAAGTTTGTAGCGGAAGTAGGCGCGGTCGTCGGCCAAGTGGTCAAAACTGAAGGTCAACCTGTCGTTTGAACCTATAACCAGCACCGGCGGCGCAAACATATCGTCGTTGAGAGTGACCTGCATAGTGCGTATATATTCGTTGTCGGTGCCTGTCATTGTGTCGTCGTTGCTGAGAGCAAGACATTTCATGGCAGTCAACGCAATGATTGCAACGCAGATGATATGTCGGCAGAAGCTTGTCACCATTCTATCGGAGTTTGGTTGTGAGCGGTGAGCCAACGGTTGGCCTGTGAAAAATGTTTGCATCCGAAGAAGCCTCTGTAGGCCGAAAGTGGGGAGGGGTGGGGCGCGGTCAGCACAAGATGACGGTCGCGATTGATGAACGCTCCCTTGCGTATCGCATAGCTGCCCCAGAGCATAAAGACAAGGCCCTCTCGTTCTTGGGCGAGCTTTCTGACTGCAGCGTCAGTAAACTCTTCCCATCCGTGCCCTTGATGCGATCCGGCTTTATGAGCCTCGACGGTTAAGGTGGCGTTGAGCAATAGCACACCCTGTTTGGCCCAGCGCTCAAGGTTGCCGTCGGTCGGCATAGGGGTGCCCAAGTCGCTTGACACCTCTTTGAATATATTCACAAGCGATGGCGGCAGATCTATGCCCGGGCTCACAGAAAAGCACAGTCCATTAGCCTGCCCGGGGCCGTGGTAAGGATCCTGGCCAAGGATCACAACCTTGACTTTGTCAAACGGACACGCATCAAAGGCCGCAAATATTTTGCCTGCGGGCGGATAGGTGGTCCGGCTGCGATAGCTATCCTTGACAAAGTCAGTGAGTTTGATAAAATAGTCCTGACTCCATTCCTTATCGAGAGTCTGTTTCCAGCTTTGTTCGATTCTAACGTTCATTAAGAAATTCTTTTTTGCAAATCTACGAAATTAATCTTAAATTTGCGATGTTTTAACATGAAGAACAATTTGCACCCGTATTTCAATGGATAGAATAGGGGATTCCGGTTCCTCAGATTAGGGTTCGATTCCCTACGGGTGTACGATACTTTCTATGTTATAGAATTAAATCATTAACCAAATATTTTACCATTTTACAACTAAGACATGGCAGACATTCTCGAAATCGCAAAAAAATTCGATTTGGTTGGAAACGCAGTAGAAGCAAATCCTTGCGGTTCTGGTCTTATCAACGATACTTATCTGATCACTACCGAGTCTGACGACACACCCAACTATATTCTGCAACGCATCAACCATTCGATTTTTACGGATGTCGACTTGCTGCAGGACAATATGTTGAAAGTTACAGAGCATATCCGCAAACGCCTCGAAGAGGCCGGCGCGGACGACATTGATCGCCACACACTCACTGTCGTTCCGGCAAAAGACGGTAAGCTCTATTATTTTGATGGTGAAAGTTATTGGCGTGTGACAATCGCTATTAAGGATTGCGTTACTCACGAGCAGGGCACTCCCGAAATGGCATATCGCACTGGCCGAGCATTCGGCGAATTCCACGCTTACTTTATTGGTGACGATGTGCCCCAGCTTGGCGAGACAATTCCTGATTTCCATAATATGTCTGCTCGTCTGCGTCAGCTTGATGATGCCATCAAAGCCGATAAGATGGGCCGTCTTGCAAAAGTGCAGCCTCTGGTCGATCAGGTTCTCGCCCGTGCAGAGGAGATGACTCAGGCCGAGCGTCTGTATGCTGAAGGCAAGTTGCCTAAACGCATCTCTCATTGCGATACAAAAGTCAACAACATCTTGTTTGACAAGGATGACAACGTGCTTTGCGTGATTGACCTTGACACCACGATGCCCGGATTTGTGCTCTCTGACTTCGGTGATTTTATGCGTACAGCCGGCAATACCGGCGCCGAGGATGATCCTGACTTGTCGCGCATCGGTGTGAATATGGATGTATTCCGTGCGTTCACCAAGGGCTATATCGAGACCGCGGCGCCTATGCTGACCGACATTGAAAAGAAGATGCTGCCTTTTGGCGCAAAGCTTTTGACTTATATGACTGCCGTGCGTTTCCTTACTGATTATCTGAAGGGTGATGTATATTTCAAGATTCAGCACCCCGAGCATAATCTGCAGCGCACAATTGCCCAGCTTGAACTGTTGAAGAGCTTCGATGAGCACACTGCTGAAATGGACGCCTATATCGCCTCATTATAATATTATCATAACCCCTAATTCTATCAGATGAAAAATCTTAAAATCAAACTATCTGTGTTTCTGGCTGCTGCCGCAGTCATGACAGCTTGTTCGTCAGCTTCAAAAACTGACGAGAAGTATACGGTAGTCGACGGCATTATCAGAACTGAAGTGCCCCAGCGTGTCGAAGGCCAAAAAGACGTCGTCGGCTTGCGCCTTGAGCCGATGGATTCGGTTAGAGTTGGCTTCATTGGTTTAGGCATGCGAGGCCCCGGCGCTGTAAACCGTTTCTCCAAAATCGACCGCACGTCTATCAAAGCCTTGTGTGACAAACACGCCGACCGCGTAGAGAAAGCCCAGGGCATTTTAGCTAAGAATGATCGTCCGGCTGCTGCCGAGTATGTCGGCGATTCAGCATGGATGGAGCTTTGCGAGCGTCCCGATATTGACCTCGTATATATCGCAACTGACTGGAACAACCACGTTCCTATGGCCGTTTACGCTATGGAGCATGGCAAAAACGTTGCAATCGAAGTGCCCGCCGCTCAGAACCTCGACGAGTGCTGGCAGTTGGTCAACACTGCAGAAAAGACACAGAAGCACTGTATGATGCTTGAGAACTGCGTGTATGACTTCTTTGAGTTGACTACGCTTAATATGGCTCAGCAGGGTCTGTTTGGCGATGTGCTCCATGTCGAAGGTGCTTATATCCATAATCTTGAAGATTTCTGGAATGAATATGAAGGCAACTGGCGTCTCGACTTCAATGAGCAGCATCGTGGCGACGTCTATGCTACTCATGGCATGGGCCCGGCTGCTCAGCTGCTCGGTATCCATCGTGGCAATAAGATGAATTATCTTGTCGCTATGGACACCAAGCCTGTCACTGGTCCGAAGATGGTTGAACGTCAGGGCCGCACATCTGAGAACTTCCAGAACGGCGACCACACTATGACTATGATTATGACAGAGAATGGTCAGACTATGCACATTCAGCATGACGTAATGAATCCTCGTCCTTATACTCGTATGTATCAGCTCACCGGTACTGAGGGCTTCGCCAACAAATATCCCATTTCTGGTTACTGCTTCCGCGAAGTGAGCGATTCGACCGTTGTGCCCGACCATCAGAATCTTTCTGCTCACGATTTCGTGCCCGAGGAAGTGAAGCAGGCTCTCATGGAGAAATACAAACACCCGATCCATGTCGAACTCGAAGAGCAGGCTCGCAAGGTCGGCGGTCACGGCGGTATGGACTACATTATGGATTCGCGTCTCGTCTACTGTCTCCTCAATGGTCTGCCTCTTGATCAGGACGTCTATGATGCTGCAGAGTGGTCATCACTCGGCGAACTTACACGTATCTCGCTTGAGAACAATTCAGCTCCTGTCGAAGTGCCCGACTTCACTCGCGGTGCCTGGAACAAACTCAATGGCTACCACCATTATATGAAGGGTGAATAATCCTATCGAATTAAAAAAAGTTATTTATGGGAATGCGCCTGTTTGTAGTCACGTTGCTCGCTGCAATGACTACATTCAGCGCGCATTCTTCTTTTAATGTCAACCTTGATTCTGCGCTTCAGGTTCTCGATCGCGAGATTTCTGTGCGTCAGAATTATTCTAATGCCAAGGAGGCTCACATTAACTCTGTGCGCAGCCGTTTGAAGCTACCTGTCGATGATCCGGCTAATTTTGATGTGCTTGATATGCTGTATGAGGAGTTCAGGCAGTATCAGTCAGATTCGGCATTTCGCTACTCCAACAAGCTATATGACATTGCCGAACTGTCGGCCGACGAGCAAATGAAAGCAATCGCCCGGGCCACCAAATTTGACTATTATATGTCTGTTTGGCAGCTCGACGACGCCATGTCGCTCTATAAAAAGATCGAATCGTCACGGCTGCCGGTGCGTGAGCGAACCGACTTCTTTGAGAATTGCATCAACCTCTTTTACCGTCTTTCTTTAGAGGCTGAGAATGACTCCATTTTATACAGACAATATCTCGCTATGAGTGATGAGTATGTCGATTCGATAGTCAGCGTGTCACCACCGGGATCGTTCGAACATGAGTTTTCAAAACTACATATCGTCGAGCGTGATGGGGTAGATTATGAAACGGTGCTGAAAAATCGTTTCGATCTTATGTCTAATTTTGATTTTTCGGATTCACAGTTGGCTGTCCTGTATGCCAGTATGGGTGGGTTCGCCAATCTGTATGGCGACTCAGAGAAGGAGGCATATTTTAACGCAATGTCAACGATCTACGACATTCGCTCGTCTACCCACGAAACGGCATCAGTCTATATGCTTGCCAATCTGATGCATCGCTTGGGCGAGAACGATCGGGCAGTGCGCTATATCAGAGTTGCGTTTGACGATGCGTTGTTCTTTAATTCACGAATGAAGCAGTCGCAGATCGGTATGATCCTGCCCTTGCTCGAGACGATTCGCTACGACCACGTTTTCGGACAACGTAGTGTTATGGCTATCCTTTTGATTTTCTTTACATTGATGCTTGGTGTGCTTGGTGTGCTTTTCAGCAAGCTTTCTCGGCGCAACAAGAGTCTCGCACAGATGGGCAAGTCGCTCAACGAGGCTCAGCAAGAACTCGTGCTTGCCAATGAAACACTTTCGACGCTTAACGGCAAACTCAAGGAATCAATAGAACTTAAAGACAGTTATATAATGCGGTCGCTCTATATCAACACAAGTTTTCTCAATCAAGTAGAGGCCCGTTGCCGCGAAGCGATCAACAATATGAAGACCAAAGGTCTTGAGGCAATGAGATTTCTTCCATATCAGATTGGAATCAAGGAGGAGCGTCAGCGTATAATGCAGAGCTTTGATCAGACATTCCTGCAAGTATTTCCCAATTTCATTGATGACTTTAATGCCTTGCTCAACGAAGGCGAATCAGTATCACTCGGCCCTGATGGGGGTCTGTCAACCGAATTACGCATATTCGCGCTTATGCGACTCGGAATTACCGACACAGCTACCGTGGCCGGCTTCCTGAATATTTCACCTAACTCCATTTATGTCTATAAAGCTCGCTTAAAAGCCAAGTCTGATCTGTCAAAAGCTGACTTCGACGCGGCCGTTATGGCCATCAAAAAGCCTTAAATCTCCACAAAATCCGCATTTTTTTAACCTTGATTGTCGCAATAATATACTTAATTATTGCTCTTGGATGTATATATTAATATATTGAATAATAATAAATTGTATTTTAATACAACCTTAATTGTTATTAATAGCTTTGATTTTAACATTTCGTCGTATTAATTTTGCTTTTGAAGATTAATACTGACAGGGTAATAGATTTAGATAGGTAGGACGTCCGGGCTCATTAACCCTGGAGTCCGGGCGTTCTTTTTTATCTGAAATCTCACCATATATAAGAAATTTTAAAACCTTAATAATATTATATCAAAAAACTAATGTTTATGCTAAAACGACAGAGCATTATCAGGCTATGGTGTCTGGTGGCTGCGTTAAGCGTTATGCCATGCGGCATTTATGCAGCAGACTCATCTGCCCCGCAAGCTAAGACCGGCAAGGTCAAAGGGCCTGTGACGAAGATTGTCGGGACAGTTGTCGATGAAGTCGGCGAAGGAATTCCTGGCGCGGTTATAAAAGTTAAAGGTGATTCACGAGGCGTTATGACCGGCATTGATGGTACTTTCACTATGGACGTTGCGCCGGGCAGTGTGATCGAAGTATCATATCTGGGCTATACACCTCAGTCTGTGACTGTCGGTGACAGCAAAGATTATACCTTCAAATTGGAACCTTTGAGCAACGAACTCGACGAAGTCGTCGCCGTAGCTTATGGTAGACAGAAGAAAGAGAGTGTCGTTGGTGCTATTTCGACCATCGACGCTACGATGCTTAAGGTGCCCGTGTCAAATCTTTCATCGGCAATTGCAGGTAAGATTGCAGGTGCTGTCGTCATGCAGCGTTCGGCCGAGCCGGGCACCAGTGCTGACTTCTGGATCCGCGGTATCTCTTCGTTTGGCGCTAACAACCGTCCGCTTGTTCTTGTCGATGGAGTCGAGCGCTCTATGGACCTTGTTGACCCCGAAGATATCCAGACATTCTCAATCCTTAAAGACGCAACTGCCACAGCACTTTACGGTGTCCGCGGTGCTAACGGCATCGTACTCATTACCACTAAGCGCGGCTCTGAGTCTAAGCCTAAAGTCAGCGCAAAAGTGGAGTATGGTTTTACCAATGCAGTTAAGCTCCCCAAATTGGCTTCTGCCGAGCAGTGGCTGAACTATTACAATGACATTCAGCTCGATGCCGGTGGCGCTATCATCCAGCCGCTCGAAGTTCAAAAATATCTAAACGGTTCTGATCCTGATCTCTATCCTAATGTTGACTGGATGAAGACCATCTTCAAGGATCACGCCAGCACAATCCGAGCCAACGTCAGCGTTTCGGGTGGTACAGATAAGGTGCGTTATTATATGGGTGGATCGGTTTACTCTGAGAGCTCGCTCTTCAATATCGCCGACAATTCGCGCTATGATGCACAGATGAAATACACTAAGTATAACTTCCGTGCAAACGTTGATGTTAATATCACACGCACTACTGAAGTCGGACTTTCGATTTCGACTCTTTACTCTACAAGAAACCGTCCCGGTTACACCTTGCAGGAAATCTACAACTGGGTGTTGCTCACCACCCCGGTTGCTACCGCACCCGTCTTCTCTGACGGCACCCCTGCTCGTCCGAAGAACGGCTGGAACCCTTATTATATGATCAACTCTACCGGTTATTCTCAGGATTTCTCGACCAGCACTCAGTCATTGGTGTCGCTGACTCAGGATTTCTCTGACATCATAACCCCGGGTCTTAAGGCTACCGTCAAATTTGCGTGGGACGCTTATACTGCATCGACTGTTGACCGCACGATGCGCCCGACCACTTACTATGTTGACGTCGCAACCGATGGCGGTCGCGACGAAGACGGCAACCTGATTTTCCACGAGCTCGAGGCCGGCACCGACTACCTTCAGCTCGGCAGAAGTAACAGCGGTAACCGCAACACAAACTTCGAAGCAGCCGTTACCTATGACCGTGTGTTCAAAGACGTTCATCACGTCAGCGGCATGTTCAACTTCAATATGCGTGAGTACACCAACAACTTCCCTTACAACTTTATTGAAGGTATCTCAAACCGTAACACCGGTATCGCAGGCCGCGCAACTTACTCTTTCGACAACCGCTACTTCGCCGAGTTTAACTTCGGTTACAACGGTTCTGAAAACTTTGCACCGAAACACCGTTTCGGCTTCTTCCCCTCTTATGCGTTAGGCTATATCATCAGTAACGAAAAATTCTGGGAGCCTATCACTCCGGTCATCAATCTTCTTAAGTTTAAGGCTTCTTATGGTGAGATCGGTAACGACCAGATCGGTGGTAACCGCCGTTTTGCCTTCAATACCGAGATGCAGTCAGGCGTAACTGGCTATATCTGGGGTCTCGACTCTCATATGTCTCCTAACTACTCAGGTATCGCGACCGGCGTCCCCGGCAACGAAAACGTTTCTTGGGAAAAGGCAATCAAGAAGAACATAGGTTTCGAACTCGGTTTCTTCAACTCATCGCTTACTCTTAACGCCGACTACTTCTACGAAAAGCGTTCTGGCATCTTTATTATGCAGCAGTCAATACCTTCGGTTGTAGGTAACAACGTGACCCAGTATGTCAATCTCGGTAAGATGAGAAACCAGGGTATCGATGCTACGTTGGAGTACAACAAGAAGCTTGGCGACGTCTTCCTCTCAGCTCGCGGAACATTTACCTATAACCGCAACAACCTTATCGACAACGATAAGCCCTCACAAGTATGGCCTTATCAGAATGAAGCCGGCTTTGCTTATCTCCAGCAGCGTGGTCTTATCGCTCTCGGTCTTTTCGAGTCAGAAGAGGATATCGCCCGTAGCCCCGTTCAGACTTTCGGCGGCGAGGTTCGCCCCGGCGATATCAAGTATAAGGATATCAACGGCGACGGTGTGATCGACGCATATGACCGTGTAGCCATCGGTTATACTTATATTCCGGAAATCAACTACGGCTTTGGCGTGAGTGCAACCTGGAAAGGCATTGATGTTTCAGTCTTCTTCCAAGGTGTCGGCCATATTACCCGTCTGTTGAGCAGCCCCTCATTCTACGGCCAGTCAGAAAACCTTTGGACCAAGGGCCAGATTTATTCTGAGGTTGCCGACAACCGTTGGACTATCGACAATCCCGACCCCAACGCAATGTTCCCTCGTCTTGCGCTCACCAAGGTGGCAAACAACCAGGAAGCATCGACATACTGGCAGCGCGATTGCAGCTTTATCCGTCTCAAGAATGCTGAAATCGGTTACACCTTCCCCAAGAAATGGTTTGAAAAGGCCGGCATCTCAAATGTCCGCGTCTATGTAACCGGCAACAACCTCTTGACATTCAGCAAATTTAAACTCTGGGATCCCGAGCTCGAATCTAACAGCGGTGCAAAGTATCCCCAGATGCGTACAGGCGCTGTAGGTCTTAACGTTAACTTCTAATCTGTAAATTCACTATGAATATTAAAATAAAACTTTTCGGTTTTGCACTGCTTTCGGCGTCGTTTGCGTTTACAGCTTGCAGCGACTATCTTGATGTGCAGCTCGAAGACCAGTTGACTATCGAAAAGGTCTTCGAAAAACGTGCGACAACTCTTAATTATCTCGCTCACGTTTACAGTTATCTGCCCTATGAGGCGGAGTATCAGGGCACAAACTCCACAGCCGAGGTATTCCCCGGTGGCGATGGTGCTGTCGTGCCGATGAGCGACGAAGCTATGTTCTCGACCTATCAGTGGAGCACATATCTCAACTTCCGTACCGGCGACTGGGGCCCGACAACTCCTTACTTTAATATATGGAAATATCAGTATACCGGCATCGAGCAGGCAGGTATTTTCATGGAGAACGTTGACCGTTGTCCTGACCTCTCTGCCGATGAAAAACGTCAGATGAAGGCTGAGGCCCGTATGGTTCGTGCTTACAGCTACTTCCAGCTTTTGCGTCGCTATGGCCCGGTTTATGTGTGGGGCGATCAGCGCTCTAATCCTACCATCAAGCCTGACGAAATCGACCGACACACTGTAGATGAAAATGTCAACTTCATCGTTTCTGAGATTGATAAGGCTATCGAAGATCTCCCGTTGACGCTTGCTGACACCAAGACATTTGCAGGCCGTATCACCAAGGGTGCTGCAATGGCTGCCAAGTCGCGCATCCTTCTCTATGCTGCGAGCCCACTTTTTAACGGTTGCGATCTCTACAAAGGCAAACTTATGAATCGCTGGGGTGACTATCTTTTCCCCCAGACTCCTGATCCTCAGAAATGGGAAAAGGCCGCCCAGGCTGCCAAAGCCGTGATTGATCTTGGTCTTTATTCATTGAAGACCAACGACACTGAGACTGATCCAATGAAACGCGCCATCAAGGCCTATCAGAACGTTCAGTTTGAAGCTTGGAATGAAGAAGTTATCTGGGGATATTGGCCTCGTTATCAGGTTAATTATTATAATATTGCCTGCTTCAACCGTCACTTCGCTCTGCCTCCGCTGATCACAAAAATGGGTTGTGGCCAGTATTGCCCGTCACTCAAACTCGTCGACTCTTATCCTATGGCTGAATCAGGCCGATACCCGATCAACCCCGTCAACGAGCAAGCGTATGACAGCAACGGCATGCCTATTGTCGATCCGCTCTCTGGTTATGAGGATGATGGCTTTGTCAGCGGCTGGGAGCACCCCATCGAGGGTCCACGCTTTGGCGCAATCAAGGCTCACAAGAGCTGCGTCGGCCGTGACGCTCGTTTCTACGCGTCAGTTTTCGCTAATGGCTTCAAGTTTATCAACGACTTCATTGCCGGTGGCAATACAGAAGTCTATTTCCAGACAGGTGGCAACTCACCCCTCCGTGCCGGTGACTGCGTGAAGGTCGGTTATTTCTGGCGCCGCTTCATCCCGACTGACATCGACTACGAAAACGGCAACTGGGGCACATATTTCTGGTTCTACTACCGACTGGCCGAGATCTATCTCAACTATGCTGAGGCTTGCAACGAGAAGCCTAACCGTGAGCCCGCAGAATCATTAAAATACATTAATATGATACGTAACCGCGCAGGTCTCAACAATCTCGAGGAGGCTTATCCTGAGTATAACTTCCTTTCTGATCAGAACGCTCTGCGCCAGATGATCCGCAAGGAGCGCATGGTCGAGCTCGCCTTTGAGGGCCACCGTTACTACGATGCCCGTCGCTGGATGATCGCTGAGAAAGAGTTCACCGGTCCTAACTGGACTCTCAACCTTCTCGCTACAAATTACGAGTCATCTTATGGCCGCACGACTAAAGTTTGGGCCGGTTCTGACAACCTGTTCCAGCCTAAGCATTATTTCTTCCCGATCAACCAGATCCAGTTGAGTGAGATGAAAAACATTACTCAGAACTACGGTTGGTAAACCATCGATAATAAACTATGAATATGAAAAAAATATCATATCTAAGCATCTTTGCAGCCTGTGCGTTAGGGTTCGCGGCCTGCGATAGTGCGATCAACAACTATATGGTAGATGATACCGTGGCACTCCTTAACCCCGGTCTTGTTACGACAAACGTCTATCTTGGGCTCGATAACCCTACTGAAGTTTATGTGCTCAAGAGCGGCAAGGGCTTTCAGGGCGCCGATGTTTCGATCTCGGTCGATGATGTTGTGCTTTCTACTTACAACGCCTCTGCGGCCCAGTCTATCAGTCTGATTCCGGCAGATTGCTACACTCTCACAGTCAGCACTCTCCATATTAATCCTGACGATTATCAGGTGCCTTTTGTGATAACCTGGAACCGGGACCGTCTCGCAGATGCTCTCGCAGCCAATCCTAACATCGGTTTGCCTCTGCGCCTGTCAGTCAACTCAACCGGTGTCAATATCAACGATGAACGCTTGACTACCATCATACAGCCCGTTATTGAGCAGCCGTTGGTCAGCTTGGTGTCATCAGGCTATCAGATTGGACTTATGCCTACGCGTAAGAGCACACTCGAGGAGCTCGTCTATATGGATGTCCAGACAAATTTTATCCCCTCTGAGGATATCGACTACACTCTTGCCATTGACCCGACGCTCGTTGAAGAGTATAATCAAGAGCACAATACTGATTTCCAAGTGCTTCCTGAAGGTGCTTATGACCTCGCACTCGACGGTTGGAAGATCAAGAAGAGTATGAAATCAAACCGTTTCCACTTCACCTTTAAGCGTGAGGCCCTAATCCCTGCTGACGGACCGTCGACCTTTGGTAATTTCATGCTCCCGATCAGATTGCAGAATGTGTCATCTTCAAATATCGACCAAAGCAAAGCCTATGTACTCTACACTGTGACGGTTGTAGCTTCGAAGATTGACAAATCCAAGTGGACGATCTATTCTTGCAACTCCGATATCCGCACTATCCCTAACTGGGATAAGGTTGAGGGCAACTATCCTCCCGAATTCCTGATTGACGGCACCACTAACACTCACTGGCGCTCTATCTGGACTGAGCCAACAGAGATGCCTGTCGAGGTAGTCATTGACTTCGGTGTGGATCGCGACCTTTACAAAATCGGTATCGAAGCCCCGACGAGCACCAACCGCCGTTACTTCAATTCCAAGGCCGGAACGGTCGAAGTTTCGTTGTCGCCTGATGGTCCCTGGACCAAAGTTGCCGACTGGTCTTATCCGTCAAAAGGCACCTCGGCTTATGAATTTGACGTCAAGCCTTCGACCGGCAGATATCTCAAGTTCATCATCAACGAATCGTATGACGGCACATCCAAGATGGCCATCTCAGAAATAAGCGCTTGGGGTGAATGATCATACCGGTAATTCTCCCTGATGTATAATTAATCAATTGAACACCAATAGATGCAATTAATACAAAAGCTAACTGTCCTAACCTTTTCTGCAGCAATATTGGCAGCTTCGGCTGCCAATGCTCAGAAATGGGACGATCTTGCCAAGACTCCCCCTATGGGTTGGAGCTCGTGGAACAAGTTTGCAGGAAATATCAGCGAAAAAGACATAAAGGAAATCGCCGATGCTATGGTTTCTTCAGGTCTTGCTGATTGTGGATATGTCTATGTCAACATCGACGATTGCTGGCACGGCCAGCGTGACGCCAAGGGCAATATCCAGTGCGATCCCGAGAAATTTCCCTCAGGAATCAAAGCCCTCGCAGACTACATCCATGACAAAGGCTTGAAAATTGGCATTTATAGTGATGCCGGATGTATGACTTGCGCTCGTATGCCGGGTAGTCTCGGCCATGAATACCAGGATGCTCTCACTTACGCAGACTGGGGCATTGACTATTTGAAATATGATTGGTGCAATACGCCTGACCAGAACACAAAGGCCTCTTACCGCCTCATGCGCGACGCCCTTTATGCTGCCGGTCGTCCCATTGTCTTCAGTATCTGTGAGTGGGGCACGACCAAGCCTTGGGAGTGGGCCGGTGATATTGGTCATTTGTGGCGCACCACCGGCGACATCGGATGCCATTTTGATGGCGTCAAATGGTATGGCGACTGGGATGAGCACGGCGTGTTGCAGATCGTTGACAAGAATGAGCCCCTGCGCAGGTTCGCCGGCCCGGGACACTGGAACGATCCCGATATGCTTGAGGTCGGTAATGGTATGACTGAAAACCAAGACCGTTCACATTTCACACTCTGGTGTATGATGGCGGCTCCGCTCATTCTCGGCAACGACATCCGCGACATGTCACCCGAGACTAAAGCAATCTTGACAAACAAAGATGTCATCGCAGTTGATCAGGATCCGCTCGGAGTGCAAGGCTGGCGTTTCTATGCCACAGATGGCGTCGAATATTGGTTTAAACCGTTGGTCAATGACGATTGGGCTCTGTGTGTGTTTAATCGTAACACCTCGCCTCGAAAGGTAGATCTCAATTGGCATGACCTGATTACTTATGATAACATAAGCAACCGTCGTTTTAATCCGGAACAGAACCTTTACAACATAAAAAACCTTTGGACCGGCAAGGATGAAGGTGTGACTGACAAAAACCGCACCCTAACGATTCCCGGTCAAGATGTCGTGCTCTATCGTTTTTCTTTGGCTGACAATGCCTCAAAACGATAGATCCTTTTACCTGATTTTTGCAAGGCGGCTCGTAATAGCAGGCGCCGCCTTGCTTTTTTATCTACTGTTTGTTACCCAATCATTACAATGAATAAGCTTCTTGCAATAGCCCTGACTGTAACTTTATCTCCTGCGTTGTTGAGCGCAGTGACCATATCTTCACCTGACGGACGTGTGGCCGTTGGTTTTGACCTTGATGGCGAAGGCGCACCGGTTTATAATGTCGATCTGGCCGGCCGCCACGTTATAAATGACAGTCATTTAGGCTTTAATCTGCTTGATGCTGTGCCTTTGAAAGATGATTTCGAGCTTATCGGTCAGACCCAAGACTCGTTTGATGAGATTTGGCAGCCCGTTTGGGGCGAGGAGTCTGACATCCGAAACCATTATAATGAATTGCTTGTAAAGCTTGTGCAGCGTTCGACCGGGCGTCGCATTGATGTCCGTTTCCGCATTTTTGATGACGGCGTAGGTTTCCGTTATGAGTTCCCGGCTCCGCAACCGACGTTTGCATCATTTATCATCACTGATGAACTGACCGAATTTGCAATCCCCTGCGATGCTGTCGCCTATTGGATTCCGGGTGATTATGATTCACAAGAGTTTAATTATACTCGCTGCCGACTGTCCGAAATTCGTGAAAAAATGGATGAGGCTCACCTCGGAGGCCCGGTTTCGCCTTCACCGTCATCACCTACAGGCGTCCAGACAGCGCTTATGATGAAATATGATGACGGCCTTTACGTCAATCTTCATGAAGCGGCCTTGTATAATTATCCCGCTATGTGTCTTGATCTTAACGATGAGACTATGACATTTAAGGCAGATCTGACTCCTTACGCCAACGGAGATAAAGCATCAATGATCGCAGGCCAGACCACGCCGTGGCGCACAATAATCGTCAGTGACGATGCCCGCGACATCCTCGCCTCACGAATCACCCTCAACCTCAACGAGCCTTGTAAGATCGAAGACACGGCTTGGATCCACCCCGTCAAATACATCGGCGTGTGGTGGGAAATGATCACCGGTAAAACGACCTGGCATTACACTGACGATATCTCTAACGTCGAAATCGGCAAGACAGATTTCACTCAGCTAAAACCAAATGGCCGTCATGCAGCATCGACCGACAATGTGTTGCGTTACATCGATTTTGCTGCCGAGCACGGCTTCGACGGAGTCCTCGTCGAGGGCTGGAACGAAGGCTGGGAAGATAATGCCACACGCAAGGACAAGATTTTCAGTTTCGTTAAGCCGTATCCTGATTTTGATCTTGACAAAATCCGCGACTATGCCTTGTCAAAGGGCGTTAAGCTTGTGATGCATCACGAGACCGCGAGCGCAGTCACCGACTATGAGCGTCAGCTCGATGAAGCTTTCAAATTTATGGTTGATAATTCTTACGAGTCGGTTAAGGGCGGTTATATCTATGACGTTATGCCTCGCGGCGAGCATCATTACAATCAACAGATGGTCAATCATTACCAATATGTTGTAGAGAAAGCCGCTCAATATCATATACTCTATAATGCCCATGAAGCGGTCCGCCCGACCGGAGTGTGTCGCACTTGGCCAAATCTTATAGGCAATGAATCTGCCCGAGGATCAGAGTATCACGCTTTCAGCGGCATCAAGCCGGGTCACACTGCCATCTTGCCATTCACTCGTTTGATCGGAGGTCCGATGGACTATACTCCCGGTCTTTTTGAAAACGACCTCTCGAAATACAATCCTTACAGCAGTGCCTGGGTCAATTCAACACTCGCCCATCAGCTTTCGCTTTATGTTACTATGCCTTCGCCTCTACAGATGGCAGCCGACCTGCCCGAAACTTACGAGCGCTTTATGGACGCATTCCAATTCATAAAAGACGTTGCCCTTGACTGGGATCAGAGCGTATATCTCGAGGCTGAACCGATGGAGTATATCACTGTGGCCCGAAAAGCAAAGGGTAGTGAAGATTGGTTCGTCGGTTCGACCACAGGAGCCGAGCCGAGAAAGTCAAAGCTTGATTTTTCATTCCTGCCTAAGGACCGCAAATACAAAGCCACAATCTATCGCGACGGTAAAAACGCCCATTACAAAGATGCGCCTCAGGACTATGTCGTGGGGACACGCACTGTTGATTCTCGTAGCACTATGACCCTCCCCGTGGCGGCTTGTGGCGGCTATGCCCTGTCATTGACACCTATTCAATAATCTATAAATCCTATCTAAAAATGAATTTAAAATCTGTTGCTCTAACCGCGTTTGCTGTCTGCATCGCGGTAACAGCTAAGGCTGAGACTCCGGCCTATCTCGATGAGTCGCGCCCGATTGATGAGCGAGTCGAGGACGCGCTCTCACGAATGTCATTAAAAGAAAAGATCGCTGTGCTTCATGCCCAGTCAAAATTCAGCGCCGCCGGTGTCCCATCGCTTGGCATCCCTGATCTTTGGACTGACGACGGCCCGATGGGAGTCCGACCCGAAGTGTTATGGGACCAGTGGGACCAAGCCGGGTGGACCAACGACTCTTGCACGGCTTTCCCTTCTCTGACCTGCCTCGCCGCAACCTGGAATCCTGAAATGGCCGCTCTTTATGGCAAAAGCATTGGCGAGGAAGCTCGTTACCGCAACAAAAGCGTTTTGCTTGGGCCTGGTGTTAATATCTATCGCACCCCTCTCAACGGCCGAAACTTTGAGTATATGGGCGAAGACCCATATCTCGCTGCTCAGATGGCCGCAGACTATGTCCGCGGTGTGCAGTCTAACGGCGTTGCAGTCTGCGTCAAGCATTTTGCTCTCAACAATCACGAGTCAAACCGCTACACGACCAACTCTATTGCCGGCGACCGCGCGCTTTATGAGATCTATCTGCCGGCATTTAAGGCTGCATGCGTTGATGCCGGGGCGTGGAGCCTTATGGGAGGCTACAACCTTGTCAACGGTCAGCACGCAACTTATAACCAGCGTCTCGTCAACGAAATCCTTAAAGGCGAGTGGGACTGGGACGGCGTGGTGATCTCTGACTGGGGTGCGGTCCATGACACAAAGCAGGCCGTCGAAGGCGGTCTCGACATGGAGTTTGGCACGGGTACCGACGGCCTCAGTGGTTCGGGCAACTCATATGATAAATATTGGTTGGCCAACAAATACTATGATGGCATCCTTGATGGCACATACAGCGAAGACCAGCTCAACGACAAGGTGCGCAGGGTTTTGCGATTGAATATGCGCACTGCTATGAACCGTAATCGACCTTGGGGCTCGATCAACTCGCCCGAGCATCGCGCAGCTTGCCGACAGATAGGCGAAGAAGGCGTCGTGTTGTTGAAAAACACAGACAATATACTTCCTATCGCTACCGATAAAGTTAAGCGTATCGCTGTGATCGGTGAGAATGGCATCAAGCGGATGATTGTCGGCGGAGGCTCGTCATCACTGAAAGCTCAGTATGAAATTCATCCCCTCGAAGGCCTTCGCAATCGTTTTGGCAACGATGTCGAAGTCATCTATGAGCGCGGATATGTTGGTGACACTGTCACTCATTATAATAATGTATGGACAAAGCAAGATCTCCGCGACCCTCGCACTCCTGAGCAGCTCAAGGCCGATGCGCTTCAGGCTGCCAAAGATGCAGACTTGGTGCTCTTCATTGGAGGTCTGAACAAAATGTATTTTCAGGATTCAGAAGGCACTGACCGCCAATCGCTCGACCTGCCTTACCACCAAAACGAACTCATCGAGGCTATCGCTGAAGTTAACCCCAACACTGTCGTAGTCAACATCAGTGGCACGGGTGTAGCTATGCCTTGGCTCGATAAGGTAAAGGCTGTAGTCCAGGCCTGGTATCTTGGCAACGAAACCGGTAACACCCTCGCTCGCATCCTTGCCGGCGATGTCAATCCCAGTGGCAAGTTGCCCTACACTTATTACGCTTCGCTCGACCAGTGTGGAGCACATAAGCTCGGCGAGTACCCCGGCACACCCCGTCACGACCCTGTCGAAGGCGATATTATTGATATGCATTACAATGATGATATATTTGTAGGCTATCGTTTCACTGACAAAAATAAGATTACACCTACCTTCCCGTTCGGTCACGGTCTGTCATACACGACATTTAAATATGGCGATGCATCTATAGACCGTAAAAAAGGCTCGGCCGATGACGTGTTCACCGTAACTATTCCGGTGACCAACACCGGCGACCGCGAGGGCAGTGAGATCGTTCAGCTTTATGTTTCTGACCTTAAGTCTTCGCTTCCCCGTCCTGTCAAGGAACTCAAAGGCTTCTCTAAAGTGAGACTTGCCCCGGGTCAGACCGAAAACGTTACCTTTGAAATATCGCGCGATGCCTTGAGCTATTTCGATGACAAGGCTCATCAGTGGGTGGTAGAGCCCGGCAAGTTCGAAGCCCTTGTCGGAGCTTCGGCAGGCGATATCCGCTCAAAAGTTTCATTTGAGGTGAAATGAAAAAGCTAATATTATCAGCAATGGCCTTGTTATTGGCCATTGCTGCTTCGGTTGATGTTTATGCTGCCAAGAGACCCGACCACATTATTGTGATTGGTTTTGACGGGTGGGGGGCATATTCTGTTCCAAAGGCTGATATGCCTAATCTTCATGGCCTTATGGATCGAGGTGCGTGGACGCTCAAGAAACGCAGTGTCCTTCCCTCGAGCAGTGCTATTAATTGGGCTTCAATGTTTATGGGGGTCGGCACAGAAGGTCACGGCTATACGCAGTGGGGTAGCAAGACCCCTGAAATTCCCTCCATTGCTCTTTCTGAAAACGGCATCTTCCCTACTATTTTCACGATTACGCGTCAACAGAAGCCTAAAGCTGAAATAGGTGTGCTATACGAATGGGACGGCATCAAACATCTGATTGATACTATGGCCGTAAGTTATCATAGCCAAGTTGCTCCCGCCGATGATGGCAGTTCGGAGCCGATAACAAAAGCCTTTGCTGATTATATCCGCCAGTCCAAACCGACTCTCGCCGTCGTTTGCTATGACAATCCTGATGCTGTCGGTCATCAAGCAGGACATGATACCCCTGAGTATTATGCGATGCTTAGTGACCTGGATGCGAAATTAGGTCAAATAATTGAGGCAGTAAAAGAGGCCGGGATCTATGACAATACAGTCATAATTGTCACCTCTGACCACGGCGGCGTCGGTAAAGGTCACGGAGGCATCACCCTTGCAGAGATGGAGACCCCATTTGTAATCTCTGGTAAGGGCGTGAAACCCGTTGGCGAGTTTAAATCTGCAATGATGCAATATGATGTTGCTGCTACAATAGCAGCACTACTCGGACTCAGTCAACCTCAGCCTTGGGTTGGTCGCCCGGTGACAGAAATTTTAAAATAAAGTAATAGGAGTCAACATTATGAGAATTACATCATTTTTTGCTCTTTGCTTGGCGCTGACTGCTTTTTCTGCAAAAGCAGGTATGCCTGTTGAGTTTGTCCCCGACAATGAAGAGAGGGTGATCATCTGGCCTCAAGGCGCTCCCAACAGTAATTTTAGCCCGGTCTCGGTGACAGACTCTGTGGAGTGGAACGCTGTTGACACACCGGTCTTGCACGTCTTTCCGGCGGACAAACCTGTCGGCACCGTCGTGCTGATGTGTCCGGGTGGCGGTTACCGTCACATCGGTGTTCAGAATGAGGGCTACAGCTTCGTGCCCTGGTATAACGACTTGGGCGTTGACGTCGCCGTGCTGCAATATCGCATGCCATACGGTCATCCCGAAGTGCCGCTCAGCGACGTCCATCAGTCGATGCGTATTCTCCGCGACAGATTCCCCGGCAGCCGTGTCGGCATTCAGGGCTTTTCTGCCGGAGGCCACCTTGCCTCGATGGCGGCGACTCATTACACGGACTCGACCACTCGTCCTGATTTTCAGATCTTGTTTTACCCTGTGATTGCGGTCAGCGGTCCTACTGCCCACGCCGGCAGCAGTGAGCGCTTGTTAGGCGAAAATCCGTCTGAAGAGAAGGTCAATCTCTACAACAATCATCTACAGGTCACTCCCGATACACCTCAGGCATTTATCGTTCACTCGTCCGACGATTCGATCGTGCCCGTAGCAAATTCTCTCGACTATTATAGCGCTCTCGCAGCTAATCACGTGCCGGCAAGCTTGATAGTTTATCCTTATGGCGACCACGGCTGGGGTTTTGCCAAGGGATTTGTATTTTTCCCAATGTGGACAGCCGAACTCGCCACATGGCTCTCTTTATTAAAATAACTGACAGAAAACTAAACTAATTATGAAAAAAATAATTCTTTCGCTCACTGCGCTTATCGCAATTTCAACTCTTTCATCGGCCCAGGTTCAGGATTGGGCTAATCATCCCCGTTATGCAGCTGATAATGCAAAATTGACTCAGGCACCTGAAGTAGTGTTTATGGGCAACTCCATCACCGATGGCTGGGATGACCGCCATAATGAATTTTTCACTGACAATAATTTTGCTTGCCGAGGCATATCAGGCCAGGTAACCGGCCAGATGCTTTGCCGTTTTTATTCTGACGTTGTCAACTTAAAGCCCAAGGCAGTCGTGATCCTTGCAGGTATTAACGACATTGCCGGCAACCAGGGTCCGATGGATGATCAGCACATTGCCGAAAACATTTTCTCAATGGCCGAAATTGCCCGTCAGAACGGCATCCGCCCCCTGATTGCTTCTTGCTTGCCCTGCGATACAATCCCTTGGAACGCCAATATTGTCAACACTGCCACTCACGTCGTTAACCTTAACACTATGCTCAAAGACTACGCCGACGCCAATGGCATAACTTATGTTGACTACTACTCAGCCCTGACAACTCCCGCCGGAGCACTCAAGCCTGAGTACACTGACGACCGTCTCCACCCCAACAAAGCCGGATATGACGTGATGGAGCCAATCGTTCTCGCCGCGATCAAGAGCGCTGCTCCCATAGCCCACAAGAAAGTCAACAAGCGCACCCACCGTCGTCACAAGAAATAGAAATCAGATTACATAACTCACACCCTTGCAATCCAATGGCAAGACAATTCATCTTTTTGCTGATTGCTTTTTTCTTCATTCACGGCTCGCTTTGTTCTTCAGCAGCAAGAACCCACTCGATAGCTGCCGGCGATACATTCGAGAGCATAGCTAAGAAATATGGCATCACCGCGTCGCAGCTCCGTTCGCGAAATCCCCGAGTCGACGAGTGTACGGTCGGCCTTATGCTCGAAATCCCCGAGCCCGGCAAATCTTTCTACAGTTCCGGCCCGGCAGCCGCCGGCTATGAGGATTATGAGAAGTGGAAGGAACTTCGTTTTTCAAAAAACAAAAAGATGGTGAAACTTGCCGTCGAATCTCTTAAAAAGGCTTATGATGCTGGATATTATGATGCGGTTATAGATTATTCGATAGTGTTGCAATACGGTCAGCACGGTACAAAGAAAGACGTAGTCAAGTCATTGAGTGTGCTCTATACCGCAGCCTCCAAGGGTCACCCTGATGCCCAGTATGAAATCTATGACAGAGCTTACTCTACAGACCGAAAGCAGTATCCCGGTTCATTTCCTTCTGATGAAGTGCTTACCATTTGGCTAAAAGAGTCGGCAGAAGGAAACCAGCATAAGGCCATGGGGAGTTTGGCTCATCATTACCTGTTGGGCCTGAAAGTTGAGAAAGATTCAGTGAAAGCCGTAGATCTCTACGAAAAGATAGTTTTGATGGAGCCCACCGGTTTGAGCTGGAGCGTCTATTACGATGGTGCCCTCGAGTATCTTACCAAACTGCGCTCTCACCTCAAGGGCAACGGTCAGGAAGCATACTCTAAGGGCGCTTCGCTCGTTGATCAGGGGCAATATGATCTGGCTCATGTCTATTTCCTCAAAGGTAGCGATTTAGGTAATGTTAAATCGATGGTTAGCCTTGCCAAAGACTTTGAAACCGGGCGGGGTGTAGATATAACGAGCAAAAAGCTCTCGAATGGTATGAAGCAGCCGCAAATAAGAATGATAAGGGCGCAAAAGCCTCAGCCCAAGCACTGAAGAAAAAAATGGCTGATGAGGCTGAGGCCCGACGCGCCATGGCTGCGGCATCAACCTCGGCGACTTCGACCGGCAGCTCCAATCAGAAGAGTAAGTTTGTCAACGTCCTCGAAAAAATAGGTCAGGTGGCCGAAGCGATCGGCACGGCTGCCGAGTCCATTAACGCTGCAGCTAATCAGGCATCACTGGGTTCTAACACCACAACTGCAAGCCCGCTGATTGATACAAGCTCTGATAATGAGGACGCCGCAATCGGCGCTAATAAAAGCAATAATGACCGCGACCGTCTGGTTGCCCAGTGCAACCGAACATATCGCGATATGGTCCAGCGAAAAATGGATTTGCACAGTGAGTACCGTAAACTGAATACTCGCTTCCTTGAGGCCCAAAGGGATTTCAAAAAGTGGGGTGGCGATTATGAGGGCATTAAGGACCGATGTCTTCAGGATTGTCTCGACAAGCGTCGTGAAATCAGAGACTATGAGGCGAAAATGAGACAGTACCGCAAGGATTGCTACTCCAGATACAAGGTTAGCGTCCCTTTCAATGCTATAGAGACCACTTTGCCTAAATTTTATCAATAGTGGTGGGCCTGTGGCAATGTTGTATTAATTTGTCACATCACCATTTTTTGAAAGCTCAATGATTTTAGTTAATTTTGTAGCTGAAATTTAGAAAACTATGGTGAAAACCCCAAAGAATATTGCCGTCATAGGGGCTACGGGCTCTATCGGCACCCAGACTCTTGAAATAATCGATTCTCATCCTGAGCTTTATCGCGCAACGGTTATTGCAGCCGGGCGTAGGGTTGACGATTTGATTGCGTTGGCTAAGAGGCATCGTCCCGCTTTGGCTGTGATCGCTGACGCTACTAAATATGCTCTTCTCCGTGAGGCTCTTGAACCGCTCGGCATTCAGACAGCCGCCGGTGAGCAGGCTCTGTGTGATGCCGTCTGCCGCGACGATGTCGATATGGTTGTGACTGCTACTGTCGGCTATAGCGGTCTTGCTCCTACAATCGCCGCTATCAAGGCCGGAAAAGACATCGCCCTTGCCAATAAGGAGACGCTCGTCGTTGCAGGGCAATATATCACTGATCTTCTGTCACGCTCAAAGTCACGAGTTTATCCCGTCGACTCAGAGCATTCGGCTATCTATCAATGTCTTGACGGTGAGGACCGCGCCAACGTCAGAAAACTAATAATCACCGCTTCTGGCGGTCCTTTCCGAAAGTGGACATCCGAGCAGATGGCTACCGCAAAAGCAGCCGATGCTCTCAAGCATCCCAACTGGTCGATGGGCGCCAAGATCACCATCGACTCGGCGACAATGATGAATAAAGCCTTCGAGATCATTGAAGCCAAGTGGTTGTTTGGATTCGACGCCGATCAGATTGAAGCGGTGGTTCATCCACAGTCTATCGTCCATTCTATGGTAGAGTTTACCGACGGCGCTATTAAGGCTCAGTTAGGCCTTCCCGATATGAAATTGCCGATCGCTTATGCCCTTGGCGAAGGTCATCGTCTCGCCGGTGCCGAAAAGCCCTTGCGCATTTCTGACTATGCAAATCTTACCTTCGAGCAGCCCGACACCGCAAAATTTCCTTGTCTCACATTAGCTCATGAAGCTATGCGACGCGGAGGCAACAGTGCCTGCATTATCAATGCTGCAAATGAGATTGCCGTAGCCGCATTCCTCGAAGGCAAGATCGGCTTTAATGACATATATGCGACCATCGTTAACACTCTCGATAAGCTACCGTTCATAGAGCACCCCGACTACGATGACTTCGTCTCCACCAACCGCGAAGCCCGGGCCTATGCAACTTCAATCATTTAATATTTAGTCTACAATCATAACATTACTCATCTAATGGAAAGTACCCTTATGAAAGCTCTGCAACTGATTGTTGCGCTGCTCATCTTAGTGACAATTCACGAATTTGGCCACTATTTCTTTGCCCGCGTGTTCGGCATCAAGGTCAATCGTTTCTATCTTTTTTTCAATCCTTGGTTCTCGATTCTTAAATATCGGCCCGACAAAGGCACCCTCGAGCTCATCGGCTGGACCGATAAGGAAGGCAAGGACCGCGCCTGGAAGACCTTCAAGGTAGGAAAGGCATATCCGCCCCGTCCCGACGGCAAACAGACATGGCGCGACACGCTTTATGGTCTTGGATGGTTGCCGCTCGGCGGCTACTGTGACATAGCCGGCATGGTCGATGAGACAAAAAGCTCCAAAGACCTCGCGAGCGAGCCACAGCCTTGGGAATTTCGCTCAAAAGCTGTCTATAAGCGCTTCCTTGTGATGGTGGCAGGTGTGCTCTTCAACTTCATCCTCGCCATCGCTATCTATACCGGCATCGCCATCCACTGGGGTGATCGTGTTGTGCCCTATACTGCGATGACCGAAGGTATGGACTTCAGCTCCGAGTTTCAGGATGCCGGTTTCCGCAACGGCGACCGCTTGGTGACTCTCAACGGCCGTCCGCTTGATGCAAAAGATTATGAAGTGGCTTGGGATATGATCCAGCCCGGTGCTACAGTGGGCGTCCTCCGTGACGGTCGCGATACAGTCAACATTGTCATCACCGATCAGCTTCTGTCGTCAATCGTAGCCAAAGGCAATGACTTCCAGCCGATGTCAATAAGAATCCCCGTCGTAATTGCTAACCTTATGCCCGGTGAGCCTGCACTCAAAGCTGGTCTTCACAAGGCTGACCGCATCCTTAAAGTCGGTAATGATACTACACCGACCATCACAGAGTTTATGCCTGTGCTTGCAGCCCATAAGGGCGAGACTCTGCCTTTCGTGATTGTCCGTGACGGCAAGCAGTCGACTGTTGATGTTGCCATCAACGATGGCGGCAAGATAGGCATTCAGATGCTCTCCCCGGCCGAAATTTTTGAGATAGAAGAGGTGCACTATAACCTGCTGACAGCAATTCCGCGAGGGTGGGAGATTGGCACAGGTCGACTCACCACTTATGTGTCATCGCTCAAACTTTTGTTCAGCAAGGAGGGTGCGCAGAGTGTTGGCGGTTTTGGCTCTCTTGGCAGTCTCTTCCCCGATAAATGGGATTGGTACAGCTTCTGGCAGATTACAGCCTTCCTGTCTGTCATCCTTGCGTTTATGAACATTATTCCTATCCCCGGCCTCGACGGCGGCTATATCCTTTTCCTCTTTATCGAACTCGTCACTCGACGCAAACCCAGCGACAAGGTGCTCGAATACGCCAATATGATTGGCATGGCGTTTATCTTCCTGCTGTTGATTTATGCCAACGGTAATGATATTTATCGACTGTTGATTAAGTAAAATATATGACTGATAACATAACCACTCTGCGCCTTCGTCGCGGCAAAGAAGAGTCTCTTGACCGTTTTCATCCTTGGGTGTTCTCAGGGGCGCTCGTAGCGATGCCTGACAATATCGATGAAGGCGACCTTGTCTACGTTGAAGCTTCTGACGGACGCCGCATCGGCACAGGCCACTTCCAGATTGGCAGTATTGCGGTCAGGATGTTGACCTTTGGCGACGAAGTCATTGACGACGATTTTTATCGCCGCCGCCTGATGGAGGCTTTGCGGCTCCGTCGCGCTCTCGGCCTGGTTCGCCCTGACGATGACGCTTATCGCCTTGTCCATGGCGAAGGCGATTTCCTTCCCGGCCTCGTTGTCGATGTCTATGGCCCGACGGCGGTGCTCCAGGCTCATTCGCCAGGCATGCACTTCGCCCGTGATATCATCGCTCGTCAGCTTGTGTCGCTCCCTGATACAGGCATTCGCAATGTCTATTACAAGTCAGAGACAACTCTTCCATACAAGGCTCATCTTGACCCCCAGAACCAATATATCATCGGCTCGGCTGAAAATGACATCGCCACTGAGAACGGTCTGAAATTCCGCATCGACTGGCTGCGCGGACAGAAGACAGGTTTCTTTGTCGACCAGCGCGACAATCGCTCGCTGCTCGAGCATTACTCACGCGGTCGCAAGGTGCTCAATATGTTCTGCTACACAGGCGGTTTCTCAGTCTATGCTATGCGGGGTGGGGCCGAACGCGTGACGTCGGTCGACAGCTCGGCCAAGGCTATCACGC